>NZ_JBFRDB010000004.1:0-176670 GCF_052113365.1 Arthrobacter sp. YAF17
CTCCAACCCCGAGCGTGACCCGGGCCTTCGTTTTGCAACAAGCGTTGGCGTGCGGAGGTATTTATGTCAGTTCGGGACCTGGTTCTTCTCATCGGAAACCCCGGCTGAATGGTCTCTCGGGGTGGAATGGGGGCAGTCATGGTTTTGTTTGGCCGCAACAAGGAACTTGCGCGGATTCGTGCGCTAGTTCGTTGTCCAAGGGAATCCGCCCTGATTGTCACGGGAGGACACGGCAGCGGCAAGTCGTCATTGCTGGCCGAGGTTCCGAAATTGCACGAGCACCGAACAGTTCTCCTCCGGGCCAATCCTTCGGAATCCACCTGGCGTTTTTCCGGCCTGACTGCGTTGCTCCACGGAATCGATGACCCCGCACTCGAGCCCCTGGTCGACTATGTGGCATCCTCACCGCGCGGAAACCTCGACGCCGCAGACCTGTCGACGATGCTCCTCTCGGCCCTGCGGCAATGGTCTGGGCACCGGACGGTTGTAGGTATTGACGACGCTGAGGATCTGGACTCTGCCAGCCAGACTGTTCTCGGCTTCCTGGCCCGCCGTCTCGCGGGCACGGGGCTTGTGCTCATGCTCAGCATGCGCGGCGAGTCGCCGGACAGTCCGTTTGCCCGGATGGCCACTATTCACTTGGAGAATCTGAGCCATAGCGACACTGTGAGAATGCTCGAATCCACGACATCTGGACAGGTCGGCCAGACGGCTATCCATGCTATTGCCGCGGCCACTCACGGCAATCCTTTGGCATCGATTGAGCTCTACGATGAGCTGATAAGGCGCCAAGTCCAGGAGAATTGCGCCCTCCCCGTCCCTTTGCACTGGAATGGAAGCTTCGAGCCTGATCTGGTGGCATCGATTTCGGGGCTTTCGCCGCTTGCGCGGCGGGCAGTTGATCTCCTTTCCCTTTCTTCCCGGAGCAGCGCCAGCCTTCTGGAAGAAATGCCGGGGGACCTATGGGCGGGCGTGGATGAAATTGTTTCCGCCGGAATCGCCGTCCGAACCGGATCGCATGTCAGAATTCAGAACCAAATGCTGCGGGCCCATATTTTCTCGGCTATGCAGCCGGCGGAAAGAACCGCACATCACCGCGAGTTGGCTGCGGCCGCCGAAACCGCGGATCACCAGGCGTGGCCGTGGCATCTGAGCTACACCCCGGCGATGCGCCGGGACACGTCTTTCAGCCTGCTCCGGCATGCCGTTGAGCTTGTGCGGGCGGAGGAGACGCCATCCGCGGTCGAGTACATCGAGCGGGCCCTCGCCATCAACCCCTCGGAGGCGGAGACCGCTGCCAGGCTGGGCACGGTCGCGGAGCTGTTCTTCAGCAGAGGTGAATTCGTCCACGCGAAACGCTATCTGGACTGGGCCCAACGGATCACGAAAAACCGGGCCCTGACACTTCGGCTCACCGGGCTCGATTTCCAGATCGAACTGATGAAGGGCAATTCCATGAGGCCGAGCATGATGATTCGGCTGATCAAGGAATTCGGGCATCACGATCCGGGACTCTCTGCCTGCCTGCTGTCCGTCGGTGCCCTGCACATGGCTGAACGTTGGCAGGTCGAGGACGCCGGGCAACTGTTGGAGCATGCGGAGCAATTCCTGGGTGAAGCATCCGGCGAATCCGTGGCCGTGAACCAGCGCGCAAGGCTTCTGGCTGACGCCGTCAAGGGGAGCGTCGACCGGATCTCGCGAACTGCCGACGGCGGCGCCACCAGTTCCCCCGCGTCGCTGCTGCTCACGGGGCGCGTCCTGACGTATTCGGAGAACTACGAAGGAGCCCGCGACCTCTTTTCCCTTGTCCGGAACTTGAGCGCGGCCAGGGATGGGAACTGGAGTGAGACTGCAAGGTACTTCGCCGCCGACAACGAAATCCGCGCCGGAAACTTCCGTTCCGCCGTTGCACTCATCGACGAGATTGCCCGTTCTGCTTCCAGCCAGCAGTATCACCGCGGGATGCGCAACAATTTCCTACTCTGGCGGGCCCATTCAGTCGGTGACACGGTGGAGGCTCAGGCTTGTCTCGCAGAGGCCCAGAAGTTTGTCAGCGCCGACGCGCCTCCGCGGACGGTAGCGCAATTGTTCGCGTGGCAGGGGCATTTTGCGCTGATGCGCGGCGATCTTGAAGAGGCGGGTGCCCTACTGTCCAGGGCTGCCGAAATTGGCATGGACTTCAGCAACCCCGCCCTTTTGCGCTGCGAGTCGGACCTGGTTGAAGTGCTCGTCAGGTCAGGTCAACGGCGCGAGGCCACCCGTGCCCTCACCAGGATGGAATACAGGTCAGCCGGCCTGAAATCCAGATGGCTGCTGATGGCCGTGTCCCGCTCCCGCGCCTTGGTCGCGGAGGGGGAACGCTCCCTGGAGCTCTTCGTTCAGGCCCTGGATTCGTGGCAGAAGGACGATTCCCTCTTCGAGCGGGCCAGAACGCTTCTTTGCTACGCCGAGCGGCTGGAGTCTTCCGGCAGGCACAAGGACGCCAAGAACGCCCTTCTGAGGTCAAAGGCGCTTTTCGAAGAGTCGGGCGCCGCGTCCTGGACACAACATCTCGACGCCAGGTTGCTTGGCGACGGCGTGGGGAATACTCCGGAGATCCAGAGCCCGGCCCTGCTGCTGCTCTCGGACCAGGAGCGCGAACTTGTTCAGCTGGTGGCCCGGGGCCGGCGCAACAAGGAGATCGCCGCGACGCTGTTCGTGTCCGTTAGAACGGTTGAGGTGCGCCTCACCGCGATTTATCGGAAGCTGGCGGTCCAGTCCCGTTCCCAATTGACGTGCCTCGTGTCGGCCGTGGGAACCTCGCCATCACCGGAGTTGGCCCGCGAGGCGTCCCCGTTGGCTGTTTAGCGACCCCTCTGTTGTCCACGATCTAAGTGTTCTGCCGGAGCGGGCTGAGCCGCGTCCTCGGAATGGGGGCGCAGCCCCGCCATGTTCGTGGAGGCCACCTGCACAATCCCGCAGACTTCCCCTTCTCGGACCAAACGGACCGGTAAGTGGACCCGTCCTCATCGAGCAGCGTCGGGACAACCACCCCCAGCATTCTCGTGGGCCTGCCTGCCGCCCTCGAGTCCAGCGACCCGCCATTATGTTGGGGTGCCTGCGCTAGGGTTCTCCTTGGCTGCCTCGGCCACGGGACCAAAAACTCCTCAGCTGGTCCGCCCCCACCCGAACCGACACGGGCGGAAGCGCCGTTGCGGCCCCCTTCCCGACCGATTTGTGCGGCTCYAACTGGGCCACTTCGTCAAGCACTCCGTTTCCGCTGCCCGACAACTCAAGGGCCCTGCCGAGGCCCCTGCTAAGAATTTCCCGGGCAAAGTGCTCCTGGTGGTCATCCACATGCTCACCGTAGTGCGCCGACCGAACGGCTAGAACCGGAACGGCGCCGTTGTCCAACGCCTGCAGGACAGAACCCACACCGGCATGGCAAACAAACACGTCTGCCTCCCTAATGAGTTGCCCCATCTCCACCCAGGGCAATTCACGGTGTGCCGCTCCGCGCAGGTCATGACGTGACGTTGCCCCGAGCTGCCAGGTCACTGAACAGTCGTCGGGAAGCATCGCCTTCATCGCATCGACGGCCCGGTCGAATCGATACGGCTGGATGGTGCCCAGGCTAATCAGCACATTCTTGACCGGGGTCCCGCCGCCCCGAGACCGGACTTCCCAGTTGTCCAGCACGGATCCTGCGTATTTCCACCGGTCATTCGCCCAGCGTTCATATTGAGTGTAGGTCCGCACGGCAGGAAACAAGCCAAGGATCCGCCCCGTGGTGGACGCCGCGTGTGTTCTCGCCAAACTCTCCACATAAAGCGCTCGGACCCCCATCGCGGAAGCAACCGGCAAGAAGGAGACGGCTACTGCGGCTCCGGTGCTCACTACGTAGTCGAAAGACCCACTTCGAAGAATTCTGTATGCGGTCAGTAGCGTGCGCAGGGTGCCCAGCACATCCCGGGTTCCAACGGGGGAAATGAAGTGCACATTGTGGCCGGCGAGCATGGACTGGGCCTGAGGGGTGTCAAAGGTGACCCACATGGATTCTGGGTCCGGATCCGGATACAAGTCGGCAATCTTCTTCAGTTCGGCCAAGTGTCCACCGCTTGAAGATACCCACAAGACACGCTTGCCTGGCGCGATCAGTCCGCCCAATGTGGCCGTCACGATCTTTCAGTCCCAGAACAGGCGGACGAAAACCGGGTGCGGGAGAAAAATCCTAACGCAGACTTCATTTTCGGCTCCATCAGTCGCGGCACAACCACGCAGCGGCATGATCCCGGGGTCTACACACCCCTGTTCCTGCCAGCGGCACCGGCTTCCCGGTACCTGCTGTCGCGTTCAGCTAGTTGTTACGGGTGTCCTGCGGGTGGTGAGACGGTAAGTCTCTCCGCCATGCGGCCCGGAACCATTGGGCCGCATGCCCACGGGGCATCCGTATTTTTCCACCGTAGGCTTGGCCGGCCTCATCCACTAGGCAAGTCGGGAGACAATGTGGCTATCCGCACCAACTTTGTGGTCCGGATAAACAGCCCGGAGCCCTACGCCCGCGTGCGGAAGAAAACTTCCGTCACCTTCGCGAGCCGGTAGGGGTCCTCTACGCCGCAAAGTTCACGGGCGGAGTGCATCGAGAGCAGGGGCACGCCGACGTCGACCGTCCTGATGCCGAGCCGGGTCGCGGTGAGCGGCCCGATCGTCGAGCCGCAGGGCATCACGTTGTTGGAGACGAACTCCTGGTACGGGATGCCGGCGTCCGCGCACAGCCGCGCCCAGAGGGCGGCGCCGGTGGCGTCCGTGGCGTAGCGCTGGTTGGCGTTGATCTTCAGCAGCGGGCCGCCGTTCAACACCGGCCGGTTGGCCGGATCGTGCCGCTCGGCGTAGTTGGGATGGACGGAGTGCCCGGCGTCGGCGGAGACACAGAACGACGCCGCGAACGCCTGCCGCCGCTGGCTCGCCGAGGCGCCCAGGCCGTCGGAAATTCGCACCAGCATGTCCTCGAGGATGGGTCCGCTCGCGCCGGAACGGGAGGCCGAGCCGATCTCCTCGTGGTCGAACGCGGCCAGCACGGCGATCGGAGCCCCGGCCGGCAGGGGCCCGGCGGCATGGTTGATCAGCGCGGCAAGCCCGGCATGGGTGGCCGAAAGGTTGTCCAGCCGGCCGGAGGCGAAGAACTCGCCCTTCGCGCCGAACACGGCGGGGGCCTGGGTGTCCGCGATGACGACGTCGTAGCCGCCGATCTGCGCTGCGTCCACGTCCGCGCCCGCAACCCGGTCCGCCAGCAGCCCCAGCAGGTCTTCGCCCGCCGGATCCCCGAGCCCGTAAACCGGGTTCATGTGCTGCTGCTTGTCCAGGGCCAGCCCCTCGTTCACGGCGCGGTCCAGGTGGATGGCCAACTGCGGGAACCGCAGCAGCGGCCCCGTGGCGGTCAGGTGCTGGGTGCCGTCCCGCATCACCAGACGCCCGGCGAGCTGCAGTTCGCGGTCCAGCCAGGAGTTGAGCAGCGGACCGCCGTACACCTCGACGCCGGCCTGCAGCCAGCCGAACTTGCCGGTGGTGGGTTTGGGTTTGAGCTTGAACGACGGCGAATCCGTGTGGGCGCCCAGGATGTGGAAACCGGTGGTGGGACCGGCCGACGGCGGCGTCACCCAGGCGATGATCGCGCCGTCGCGGATCACGTAGAAGTTCCCGCCGCCGTCGGCCGTGTCCCAGGGCTGCAGTTCATCGAGGGCGGTAAATCCTGCCCCGTCGAGCCGGCGGGCGGCCTCGTGGACGGCATGGAAGCTCGACGGCGACGCGGCGACGTACGCGCCGAGGTCCTGGATGTGGGCTGCGGCGCTGGGCTGTGAAGGCATGGCTCCGAGTCTAGCGCCGCGCCGCTGGCCGTACGGTGCCTACACGGTGACGTTGAGTCCGGCCGTGTACCCGCCGGGCACCGATCCGGTCATCGTGGCGAGCTGGTGGATGCCGCCGTCGTCGCGGAACACATTGTCCGACTTCAGCGTGGTCCGGGGGAAGTTCCGGGCGCTGGCTTCATACCCGGCCGAGGCGTAGACGTCCTTGCAGGCGGCGTCCGTCAGCGCGATCTGGGACACCGCGAGGACCTGCCCGGCCGCCGTCGCATTGTCCATGGACTCGAAGACCTCGAAGTGGATGTGCGGCCAGCGCCCGCTGTACGCGCCGGGGAAGACCGTCCGGAAGGTGACCTGGCCGTTGGCGTCGGCCTCCTGCACGCCGCGGAGGTAGTTCTCGTTCTTCAGTCCGGCGTCGTACATGGAGTATTTGCCGTCCTTGTCGCAGTGCCAGGCGTACACGGCGGCCCCGGCCAGGGGTGCGCAGCCATTGGCGTTGTCGAGCAGGGTCAGGGTGACGGTGAGTGGCACGCCGTCGGCCGTGGTGCTGGAGGTTCCGAAGCTGGAGGTGATGTCCTGCCGGACCACGCCCGACGCCGCCAGCACATTGGGGCCGTTGGAGCCGTCGCCAGGATACGGGCCGGCGGTCTCCTGGGGGATTTCCACGCCGCACTCGGCGATCGCGCGGGTCAGCGTGGGCGAGGCGGAGGGTGTGCCCGTAGCCACCGCGCTGCCGGATGCTGCCGGCGTCGATCCCTCCGTGGCCGCGGCCGTCGCGGACGCGGCGCCCGTGGACGAGCCGCCCGGGGTGCAGGCGGCGAGGGCGGCGGCCGTGCCGGCACCAAGGAACATGCCCAGCGAGCGGCGGCTCATGAGGGTGGCGAGGTCGAATTCGAGGCCGCGGTCGTGGTTGGGGTGCGGTTCGTGCGGCGGCTGCGGAGTAGAGGTCATGCGTCCATGTAACCGCGGCGCACTATGCCCCGGCTAGGGCCTTCCTGTGAGGGCGCTGTGGTTGGAGCGGGAGCAGTCCCAGCCGCCGGCCGGTCGCGGGACATGCCCTCCCCTGGGAGCGTCGAACGGACATAGTGGCATTCTGTCCAACGCTCCGCGGCAGGAATGGGCATGTCCCGCGGTGCGGACGAGCCCGGTGCCTCCGGAAGCTACGACGCCGGTCCGGCACCCACCGTGGCGTCCTCGGCCGGTGCTTCCGCGGGGGACCCGGCGGGCGCCCCGGTCTTGGTCCCGTTCTTGCGGTACCGCCAGAGGCCGACACCCACGACGACGGCGGCGAGGGCCAGGGAGAGCAGCAGCGATTCGCGGGTGGAATCCAGGACCACCATGCCGACCAGCAGCGCGACGATGCTGACGATCGCCACCCAGGTCAGGTAGGGAAAGAGCCACATCTTGAGCTGGAGGTCCTTGGCCGCGGCGCCCATGCGGCGGCGCAGAATCAGTTGCGAGCTGGCGATCACGAGCCACACGAACAGGGCGATGGCCCCTGAGGTGTTTACCAGGAACAGGAACACAGTGTCCGGGGCGATGTAGTTCAGGCCGACCGTAATGAAGCCCACCACGGTGGAGGCCAGAACGGCGGCAGCCGGAACGCCCCGCTTGGAGATCCGCATCCAGGACTTCGGCGCGTCACCGCGGCGGGAGAGCGAGAACAGCATCCGGCTGGCGGTGTACAGGCCCGAGTTGAGGCAGGACAGCACGGAGGTCAGCACCACGATGTCCATGATGGTGCCGGCGCCGGGGATGCCGTAGAGCTCAATCACGGCAACGTACGGGCTCTTGGCCACGGAAGCAGAGTTCCAGGGCAGGAGGGTGACCACGATCGCGATGGAGCCGATGTAGAAGACGAGGATGCGCCAGACGGTCGATTTCACGGCCTTCTTGACAGCGTCAACGGGGTTCTCGGATTCACCGGCGGCGATGGTGGCGATCTCGGCGCCGAAGAAGGAGAAGACAACTACGAGGATGCCCGCCAGTACCGCGCCCGGACCGTTGGGCATAAAGCCGCCGTTTTCCAGCAGGTTGCTCACGCCGGGGGCAGGAACGCCCGGGATGAAGCCCAGGATTGCGGCAACGCCGAAGAGCAGGAACAGCACGATCGCCGCGACCTTGATGGAGGCGAACCAGAACTCGAACTCGCCGAAGGACTTCACCGAGCCCAGGTTGGTCAGGGTCAGCAGCACCATCAGGAGCAACGCCCAGACCCATTGGTCGATCCCCGGAACCCAGCGGTGCATGATCGCCGCCCCCGCGGTGGCCTCGATGCCCAGCACGATGATCCAGAACCAGGCGTACAGCCAGCCGATGCTGAACCCCGCCCAGCGGCCCAGGGCCTTGTCCGCGTAGGTCGAGAACGATCCTGTTTCCGGGTTGGCCGCGGCCATCTCACCCAGCATCCGCATGACCAGGATGACGACGAGTCCCGCCGCCGTGTACGCGACCAGGATGCCCGGGCCCGCCTGCTGGATCGCCGCGCCGGAGCCGACGAACAGTCCGGCGCCAATCACGCCGGCGATGGCGATCATGGACAGATGCCGGGGTTTCAGGGATTTGGAGAGCTGTGGGTCAGCCTGCATGAAGCGCCGTCCTTCGTGGATTGTTCGGCCCGCGGTGGATCGTGGAAAAGTTGTGCGGCGGACCACATTGACGTTTCACACTAGACCGGGCCGGGAAGCCCCCGTTCTGTGCAATCCCACAAATGACGGACGGGCTATCCGGGCACAACTCCAGGAACAGGGCCCATGAGACAAGAAAAGTTGCCTCATAGGCAATTCGGCAATGTGCCTGAAACCACTCTTTCAGGCTCCCCGCCCTGGCAAGCCGGCCTCGCCGGCCCTCGAATCAGTAGTCCGGATTGCTGGGCACCACCAGGCCGGTCTCGTATGCGTACACCACGGCCTGGACCCGGTCGCGCAGGTGCAGTTTGTTGAGGATCCGGCGCACGTGTGTCTTCACGGTGGCTTCGGAGAGGAAGTAGCGGTGCGCGATCTCGGCGTTGGAGAGCCCCTCGGCCATCGCTCCAAGCATCTCGGTTTCGCGCGGGGTCAGGTCCTCCAGCAGCGGATCCCCTGCCGGCCGGGCCCCGCCGGACGAGGCGGGCGATCCCTGGCCCGTGGCGCCGCCGGGTGCTGCCCCTGCGCGGCCGCTCCGGACGTACGTTTCCAGCAGCCGGCGGGTGATCCGGGGTGCCACCACCGCGTCGCCGCTCGCCACCACCCTGACGGCGCTGATCAGTTCGGCAGGCGCCACATCTTTGAGCAGGAAGGCCGAGGCGCCGGCCTGGAGCCCGGCGAAAGCGTATTCGTCGAGGTCAAAGGTGGTCAGGATAATGACCTTTGCCCGGGCACCGGAGGCGGTGAGGGCGCGCGTGGCCTCGATCCCGTCGAGCACCGGCATCCGCACATCCATCAGGACGACGTCGGGCGCGAGGAGCCGGACCTGGCGCACTGCCTCGGCGCCGTCGGACGCCTCGCCCACAATCTCCAGATCATCCTCGCCCTCCAGGATCAGGCGGAAGCCCATCCTCAGCAGCGGCTGGTCATCCACCAGCAGGATACGGACCGGACCGGTCCCGCTCAGCGGTTCCGAATGACTCATGTGCCCTCGCTTTCGTTGTTGCCGTTCCAGTGCAGGACGGCGTGGACGCGCCAGCCGCGGTCGGAGCTGCGTCCGGCCTCGACGGTTCCCGCGTAGATCCGGGCCCGCTCCAGCATGCCGGCCAGGCCCCGGCCGGAGCCCACGGACCCGGAGGAATCCCGCACCGGCGCCGCTGATCCGCCCGTGTCTACGGAGCCCCTGCCGTCGTCGACGACGTCGATGGTGACTGTGGACCCTTCCCGGGCAACGGCCACATCCACCCGGCCCAGGGAACGTCCGTAGCGCAGCACGTTGGTCAGCGACTCCTGCAGTATCCGGTAGACCGTCAGCTGGAACGCGGCGTCGTCCGGCAGCGATGGTCCGGTGTGGGTGTAATGCAGCGGCAACCCCGCGGCGCGGAAGCCTTCCAGCAGTTTCCCCAGATTGTCCCCGGCCACGAGCGGTTCCCGGGGGGCTTGGCCGGGGGCCGCGTCGTCGCGCAGCACGCCGAGGACGCGCCGCATGTCCGCCAGCGCAGTGCGGCCGGTGCGGGAGAGTTCCCCGAGGACTTCCGCCGCCCGCACCGGATCCTTCTTGACCACGACGGCGGCCCCGTCCGAAAGGCTGACCATCACCGTCAGTGAATGTGACACGATGTCGTGCATTTCCCGGGCGATTCGGTTGCGCTCCGTGACCGACCCGAGTTGGGCGGCCCTCGCGGCCCAGGCGGCAATCTCATGCTCATGCTCGCGCCGCTGACGGACCGAAATACCAATCCCGGTGGCAATGACGTTGGTGAGGGTGATGCTCACGGCGGCCGCAATGCTGCTGATGAGCTGAAAGTTCTCGGGCGTGCTCACTCCCATGTCCGGCAGCCGGCCATCCAGCGGACCAACAGCCAGCTGGAGATACAGAAACAGCAGCGGAGCCGTAGCTGCGGCCAGGGTCACCAGCGCGAAACGCCGGCTGCGCACCACCGCTACGGCGTAGAGCGCAAACCACAACCCGGCAGAGATGTTGGAGCCCCACGGGTGAAGCAGCGTCACGCCCACCTCGAGCAGCGTCACCACGGCCACCACGGGCACGGGATGGCTCCGCCGGAACGACAGCGCCGCCGCGGCCGCCGCGAGCAGCACGGCGACCAGCCAGACGCCGTCGCGCATTGATTCCGCCGCGGTGGGGGTGACCAGCAGCAAGTAGATGGCCACGACGACGGCATCCATGGCACGCGGGTGCTGGAACAGGTAGCGCCGGATCCGGCCCCGGTGCCGGGCGGTGATTTCAGCGAAGGACGCGTCAGCCTGGCCGGCTGGCGCGTCCTTCACTTCAACTGCATCGGTCATGCTCTGAGCCTAGACGGTGGTCCCGATGGGCTTAGACGTCCCGCTTCTTCAGCAGCACGGCGGCCAGGACCACCGGAATAACGACCCAGGCGCCCAGCACGAGGGCGGCCTGCCAGGCCTCCAGCGTGTCCGGAACGTGCTGCACGGCCGTCATCGGTTCGACAGTGTTCCCGGGCAGGTACTTGCGGGCCTCGACGAAGAAGTCGCCGGGGATCAGCTGGAAGGCGATCGGTGCCACGAAGAACAGCCCGACCAGGCTCATGATGCCGCCAGCGGAGTTGCGGATCAGTGAGCCCAGGGCCATGCCGATGGCGGCAACGGCGGCGACGTAGAGGCTGTTGACCAGCAGCATTTTCACCGACTGCGAGCTGGCCAGGTCCAGGTTCAGGTTGTAGTTGTCCAGAATCGGCAGCGACACAAGGCCGGCCAGGTACACGGAGGCCGCGGTGAGGACAAACGCCGTCACCATGACCACGAGCAGCTTGGCGGCGAACGCCGGAATCCGCTTGGGGACGGCCGCGAAGGTGGAGCGGGCCATGCCCGTGGTGAACTCGGAACTCATCAGCAGCACGCCCAGGGATCCCAGGATCAGCTGGGCGAACGCGATGCCGGACGTGGGGACGCCGACGGCGAGGTCCCCGCCCTGCGCGGCGAACGCGGCGGCGGCCTGCGGGTCGGATGCCGCGGCTTCGGCGAACTGTCCCGTGCCCCAGGCCGAGAGGGCTCCGAAGCCCACAACGACCAGGACGGTGCAGCCGAGCAGAATCAGCGTGGACAGAAGGGTGCGGAACTTGATGAATTCCGAGTTCAGCACCCGCAGGAAGCTGGGTCCCGGGCCGGTGCTGAGGCTGTCGCCGGCAGGGGTGCCGGCGTGGGCGCCGCGGCGGGAGGGTTCGAGGGTGGTGGAGCTCATGGCTAGTTGCCTCCGGTCTGGGCGGGGGCGGCAGCGCCCGTGGTGATCAGCGAGTGGTATTCGACCTCATCCTTGGTCAGTTCCATGTAGGCCTCCTCGAGGCTGGCCTGGAGCGGGGTGAGTTCGTAGAGCATGACGTGGCTGTCCAGGGCAGCGCGGGCGATCTGGCGCGGATCCAGGCCGGTGACCTCGAGCAGTTCGTGCTCCTGGAGCTCCACGGACACGCCGTCGCCGGCGAGCAGGTGCATCAGCTGGTCCGGCTGGTCGGTGCGGACGCGGGTGCGGATCCGGCCCTTGCCGTTGATGATGTCCTGGATCGGCGCATCGGCGATGATCCTGCCGCGGCCGATCACAATCAGGTGGTCCGCGGTCACGGCCATCTCGCTCATCAGGTGGCTGGAGAGGAACACCGTGCGCCCCTCGGAGGCCAGATACTTGACGAGGTTGCGGACCCAGACGACGCCTTCCGGGTCCAGGCCGTTAACGGGCTCGTCCAGGATGACGGTCTGCGGGTCGCCGAGCAGCGCCGCGGCGATCCCGAGCCGCTGGCCCATGCCGAGCGAGAAGCCGCCGACCTTTTTCCTGGCCACATCGGCCAGGCCGGTCATCTCGATGACTTCGTGCACGCGCTTCTTGGGAATGCTGTGCGTGGCGGCCATGGCCAGGAGGTGGTTGTATGCCGAGCGGCTGGTGTGGACGGCCTTGGCGTCGAGCAGCGCGCCGACGTCGCGCAGCGGCGCCGCGTGCCGGGCGAACGGTGCGCCGTTGACGGTGACGGTTCCCGACGTCGGCCGGTCCAGTCCCATGATCATGCGCATGGTCGTGGACTTGCCGGCCCCGTTCGGGCCCAGGAAGCCGGTGACCCGGCCGGCTTCGACAGTGAAGTTGACTCCGGCGACGGCGGTCTTTTCGCCGTAAACCTTGGTCAGGCCTCGTGCTTCGATCATGGAAGCGTTCCTTTACCTAGCAGTGGGGTGTGTACACACCACGCTACCGAGGTGGAAGGCGGAATTCGCCGGTCTCAGGGATGATTCAGGGTCGAATCAGGGTAGTCCGGGAGGATGACGGCGCAGGCAGTCAGGATGCCGGCGAGTAATACGTCAGCGCGCCCGGCAGAACGGAGAACTCAACGCTGCGGACCCCGGGCATGACCTCGCCGTCCACCGCCAGGACCATGGTGGTATCCCCCGGTTCCACGCGGATACTGCTTCTTTCGCTGAGGTGGGTGATCCGGGAGGTGGCAACGGTTCCGGTCAGCACGGACCAGAGCAGCCGGAGCCGGGCGAAGGATTCATCCGCCGTGATCAGCCGGAGGTCGAAGACACCGTCGTCCAGGACGGGCCGGACCAGCGGGGCATGGTCGCGGGGGTAGTACCTTCCGCGGCCAACGTAGAGGATCCAGAGTTTGTGCCGCACCCCGTCGACGATCAGGGTGGTGGGTGTCCCGGCGGCAAAGGTCCGGAACATCGCGATCACACCGGCCACGGGTTTGCCCAGCGATGGCTGCAGCAGTTCGCGCCGGCGCACCAGGTTCGGATAGAGGCCGATGCTTGCCGTGTTGAGCATGGTCAGATGCAATACCTCGGGGCTGTCGGGGAGTCCGCGCTCCACGGCCACCAGGCCAAGATCCGCCCGTGCGGCTTCGCCGCGGGTCGCGGCGGCAACAGCGGCCGTGAGGCTGGGGGTTCCGGCATCCCGGGCGAAGTGGTTCAGGGTCCCGCCCGGCAGGACCAGGAGCGGGAGGGAGTGCTCGACGGCGGTCGCAGCGGCGGTGCCGACTGTGCCGTCGCCTCCCCAGACGCCCAGGGCCACGACACCGGGCCTCGTGGCGACCCGGGAGATTTCGGCGACCAGGTCCCCGTCCTGGCCGACCTCCTTTATATACGCCTTGGGGAATATTTTTTGGAGGGCGTCGGTCGTTTCCTCGGCGTAGGAGCCGCCGAGGGTGTTGACCACAATGGCCAGACCTTCGCCCTCTGGCAGCTCTGCGGCTTCCACGGGGGTCCGCCGGACCTCGGGGAAGGGCGGCCGCACAGGCCACCACCTGCGGGTCGCCATGGCCGCCCCCGCCCCGATCGCCGATCCGAAGAAGACATCCGAAGGCCAGTGCGCTCCCGTGTGGACCCGGGAGTAGGCGACGCCCGCCGCGAGCGGGGCCAAGGCGGCGCCGAGGGCAGGCCGCACGAGCCCGACACCGAGGGCGAACGCCACGGCAGAAGCGGAGTGCCCCGAGGGCATGGAGGAGCTGGTGGGCTGGGGATGGACGAACCTGAACGCAGGAAGGTGCTCCGGCAGCGGGCGTGCCCGCGGCAGCAGGGTCTTGAAGCCGAGGTTCGTGACGGCGGAGGCCACGGCCTGCGCCAGCAGCCCGTGGAGGGCGGCCCGCCGCGTCCTCCCGGGGAAGAGTGCCAGGGCGGCCGCGATGCCGATCCAGAGCTTGCCATTGTTCGCCGCGGCGGACAGCTGCCGGAAGAACTCGTCGTGGCTGCCCGCCGGGAGGCCGGACACGGCGCGCACCAGCTTCCGGTCGAGTCTCTCGAATCGGCCCGGCGCCTTCCTCAGAATGCTACGCATCCGACCACTTTACTGCCGGCGCGGGCAGGTACGCAGTCAACTGAGGGAGGGGGAGTCGGGGAATGGTGCGGCGGCGGGTTCCGGCAGGGCCCGGCCGGCCCTGTTGGCTAGGATGGGGCAATGACCCGAGTGCTGGACCCTCAGCGATTGTCAACGGGCCGCGTGCTCGCGGCCAGCACCGTACTGCTCACTCTGGGCGTGGTCTTGGGGGGCCTTCTGGTGGCGGACGTGAGGCTGCCTCCCTTCCAGGGCGTGGACGAAGGCTGGTCCCGCTGGATCACTTCGCTGCGCAGCCCGTTCTGGGACGGAATCAACGGTTTCCTCAACGTGGCCGGCTACCGGGGTGTCCTGGTGGTCCACGGGCTGCTGGTCGTGGCGCTGCTGCTGCGGAGACGCCCGCAGACTGCCATCTTCGCTGCTGCCGCCGGCGTCGCCGTCCTGGTTTTTACGCAGATCCTCAAGGCCGGGATTCTCCGGGACCGGCCGGAGAACACGATTGTCCTGACCGACACCGGGTCCTTCCCCTCGGGGCATGTGGCCAGCACCGCGGCGTTCCTGGTGGTGGTGGCCCTGCTCGTGGGGCGCGCCTGGGTATGGGTCCTTGCCGGACTTGGCGTGCTCGTAATGATGATCAGCCGCACGTACCTGTCCGCGCACTGGCTGATGGACACGGTTGGCAGTGTATGTCTTGCCGTTCCGGTGGTGCTCCTGCTCTGGCTGTACTTCCAGAACATATGCATCCAGGAGAATGCAGACGCCCGGCGGCTGCTTACCTGGCGTGCAAGGGCTTCGCGGCGCCGGCGAGCAGCAGCGCACCCAGAATCGGAATCATGATGGCCAGCAGCGCCAGCCGGATTCCGATCAGGTCACCGAGGTAGCCCAGCAGCGGCGGGCCGGCCAGGAATGCGATGTATCCGATCGTGGAGACCACCGACACGCGCGCGGCCGCGTACTTCGGGTCATCGGCTGCCGCCGACATCCCCATCGGGAAAGCGAGGGCGGCCCCTGCTCCCCAGAGCACCGCGCCGGCCGTGGCCACCCAGAGGTCATCGGCCAGGACGAAGAGCCCCAGCCCTGCGGCCGCGGCGGCCATGCTGGTGCGCAGCACAGCCACCCGGCCGTAGGCGTCGATTGCCCGGCCGCCAAAAAAGCGCACTGCGGTCATTGCCAGCACAAAGGCGGCAAACAGCAGCGCGCCGGTGGACTCCGTGGCGTCCAGCCCGTCCACCGCGGCCTTGGCGATCCAGTCGTTGCCGGCACCTTCGGTGAGCGTCGCACCCAGCACCACGACGCCGATTAGCAGCGTGCGTCCGTCCGTCCAGGCCGAGCGGCCCTTGGCTTCCTTCGATTCCCCAGCCGCGGGAGCGGGGGCCGGGGCGTGCGGCAGGAAGTAGCGCGGCGCGACAAAGGTCAGAACGGCAACGATGCCGGCGATCACCAGCAGGTGCGCCGGGAGCCCGACGCCGAGTCCCGCCAGGCCCGCGCCGATCAGGGCGCCAAGGAACGCGCCGCCGCTGAATGCGGCATGGAACTGCGGCATGATGGTGCGCCCGAGTTTGTGTTCCACGTCAGCGCCCTCAATATTCTGGGACACGTCCCAGAGCCCGATCCCCATGCCGAAGAAGAACAGTGCGACGCCGGTCCCGGGGACGGACTCCGCCAGCAGCGCCAGCGCCACACCGACGCCGGCCACGGCGGCGACCAGGCCTGCGCCCCGGACGGCATTCGCCGTCCCGATGCGGCCCACCACGTGGCCGGCGGTGGGCAGGGCTATCAAAGAACCCCCCGCCACGCACAGCAGCAAGGTACCCATCTGCCCCGAGGAGATATGCAGGATCTCCGTCACGGCAGGGATCCGGGCGGCCCAACTGGCGAACACGAGCCCGTTGATTCCGAAAATCAGGAAGGTCGCCGCGGCGGCGGCATTAAGTTGCGGGCGGGTTGCCGTCTTGGTCATACGATCACTACTTCCACCGAGTGTTGGGCGAGCTGGGCAAGTTCTTCGGGACTCAGGTGCTTGTCCGTGACGAGGACGTCCACGGCGGCCAAGGAGGCGACAAGCGCAACGGCGCTGGCGTTCCATTTGCCTGCGGAGCAGGCCACGATCACCCTGCCCGCGGATTCCAGGCCGGCACGTTTGACGGCCGCATCGTCAAGGTCGTGGGCCAACAGTCCGTCCCGGAGGTCGAGCGCGCAGGGCGTCACGACAGCCGTATCAAACCGCAGCGAGCGGATGTTGGATTCCGTCATGGGCCCGCGGAAGGACAGTTCCCCGGGGGTCAGGGTCCCGCCCGGCAACAGCAGTTCGGGACGCCGGCCGGCAGCCGCGCCGCCGTCAGCAATCGCGTTGACGGCCTGCAGCGACATCGGCATCAGGGTCATTTCCCGTTGCCGCAACTGGCGGGCGACCTCGGTGGCCGTGGTGCCGCTGTCCAGCCAGACATGGGAGCGGTCCTTGAGCAGCGCGGCGACGCCGGCTGCAATCCGAACCTTGACGGCATGGTCCTCGAGTTCGCGCTGGCCGTACTCGGGATTCCCGCCCCGCAGCATCAGGCTCCGGGCGCCGCCGTGGACGCGGCGGAGAACGCCGTGGAGCGCCAGTACGTCCAGGTCACGCCGGATCGTGGCACCCGAGGCACCACATTCGGTCATGAGCTCTTCGACCGTCACGTGCTCCCGGTGACGCAGCAGCTCACCGATGCGGCGGTGGCGCTCTTCAGTACTCATGAACAAATGCTAACGCAGGATGCTCATTTGATCATTTCGCTGCGCATCAAACCCCTGGGCAGCACCGGGACCAAGCAAGCGAACGGCCCGACGCTCCCTCACATTTCGCACGAAAAACGCCAACGCTCCCTCACTAGGTGAGGGAGCGTCGGCGTCAAACGTGCCGGATGTGAGGGAGGGACGGCCTAGCGGGCGCGCTCCACGCGCTTCTCGTCCCAGACCGGCTCGGCCGATTCGTAGACCTTGCCGTCTGAGCCGAAGACCAGGAAACGGTCGAAGGTCCGGGCGAACCAGCGGTCGTGTGTGACGGCCAGGACCGTTCCTTCGAAGTGGTCGATGGCCCGTTCCAGCGCCTCGGCCGAATGCAGGTCGAGGTTGTCCGTGGGCTCGTCGAGCAGCAGCAAAGTGGCGCCGGAGAGCTGAAGGAGCAGGATCTGGAACCGGGCCTGCTGGCCGCCGGAGAGGGATTCGTACTTCTGCTCCGACTGCGAGGCCAAACCGTACCCGTCCAGGGCGCCGGCCGCAGCCTCGCGTCCCAGCCCGGAGCGGTGTTCGTCGCCCCGGTGCAGGATTTCCAGCAGGGTCTTGCCGAGAAGATCGGGCCGGACATGGGTCTGGGCGAAGAAGCCGGGCCGGATGCGGGCGCCGAGTTTCACGGTGCCCTCGTGCGGCACCTCGGCGATCTCGACGTCGGACACCGGCAGGTGCTCCCGTTCCGGGTCGGTGCCGCCGGTGGCGAGCAGCCGCAGGAAATGGCTCTTGCCGGAGCCGTTGGAGCCGAGCACCCCGACCCGGTCCCCGAACCAGACCTCGGTCGAGAACGGCTTCATCAGCCCGGTGAGCTCCAGCTTTTCGGCGACGACGGCGCGCTTGGCGGTGCGGCCGCCCTTGAGCCGCATCTGCACGTTCTGCTCGATCGGCAGCGCCTCGGGCGGGCCGGCCTCGAGGAACTTCGCGAGCCGGGTCTGCGCCGCGTGGTACCGGTTGGCCATGTCGGAGCGGAACGCGGCCTTGTTCTTGTACATGTTGACGAGTTCCTTGAGCTTCACGTGCTCCTCGTCCCAGCGCTTGCGCAGCTCCTCAAAGCGGGCGTTGCGGTCCGCCCGGGCATCCACGTAGGTGCCGAAGCCGCCGCCGTGGATCCAGGCGCCGGCGCCGTTGATGCCCGGCTCGAGGGTAACGATGCGGCCTGCGGCGTTGTTGAGCAGCTCGCGGTCGTGGCTGATGAAGAACACGGTCTTCTTCGACTCGTTCAGCTTCGACTCAAGCCAGCGTTTGCCCGGCACGTCGAGGTAGTTGTCCGGCTCGTCGAGGAGCAGGAGCTGGTCGGGGCCGGCGAACAGCGCCTCGAGCACCAGGCGCTTCTGCTCGCCGCCGGAGAGGCTCGACGCCGGACGGTGCTGCGCGCGGTCGAAGGGCAGGCCCAGGGCGGCCATGCAGACCTCGTCCCACACGGTCTCGACGTCGTAGCCGCCAGCGTCGCCCCAGTCGACGATCGCCTGCGCGTACTTCATCTGGGTGGGCTCGTCGTCGTGCTCCATCATGGCCAGTTCCGCCTCGTCCACGGCGCGGGCGGCGGCGGCGAGGGCGGGCGGGGCGGCGGAAACGAGGAGGTCACGGACCGTGGACTCGTCCCGGACCTGGCCGACGAACTGGCGCATGATGCCCATGTTGCCGGAGCGCCCGATCACTCCTTCGTCCGCTATGAGGTCGCCCGAAATGATCCTGAACAGCGTTGTCTTGCCGGTTCCGTTGGGCCCAATCAGTGCCGTTTTGGAGCCGTCCGGGACCTTAAAGGTCACGCCGTTAAGCAGCTGGGTGCCGTCGGAGAGGAAGTAATCAATATTGGAAACGTCAATATGAGCCACACTTCCATCCTCCCACGGCCGGGCCGCCCGGCCGTGGGTGCGGGGTGGTGTCAGCCTGCAGCGGTGAGGAATTCCTTGAGCAGCGGCCCGGACACGGTGGCGCCGAGCCCGCCTTCCTCGACGAACACGGCGACCGCCAGGTCCCCGTGCACGGCCACGATCCAGGCGTGCGTCTTGGGCGGGTTGTCGGAACCGAACTCGGCCGTTCCCGTCTTCGCGGCCACCGGGGCGCCCGGAACGGAGGCAAGGAATCCGGTGTGGCCGGAGGTCACCACCGCGCGCATCATGTCCGCCAGGGCGGCGGCCTCCGCTGCGGTGACCGGCGTGCCGGAGGTCGCCGCCGGGGCGGGGGAGGCCGACGACGGCGAACCGGCTGATGCGGCAGCCGACGCCGTCGAACCCGCCGACGGGGTGGCTGCGGCGCCGGTGGCTGCCCCCTCATCGGCCCCGGGGTTCAGGACAAGCTGCGGCGCCACAGGTGAGCCTTTGGCGACGGAACCGGCCATGATGGCGGCGGCCAGCGGGGACATAAGCACCTTTCCCTGGCCGATCATCGAGGCGGCGTGCTCGGTCCCTGACGCGTCGCCCGGAACCGAACCGAGGAAAGCGCCGGCCCCCAGGGCGGGGGCCTCCACGGCGACACCCAGGGACGTGGCAGCGGATTCCAGCTGGGCCTGGCTGACCTTGTCCCGTGCGTTGATGAAGGCGGTGTTGCAGGAGTGCGCGAAGGCATCGCGCAGCGTCACGGAGCCCAGCGAGGAGGCCGGGTAGCCTTCGGCGTTCTTGAAGGTACGGCCGTCGACGGTCAGGGTTGCGGGGCAGTCCACCGTGGAATCCGGGGTCATGCCGTTGCGGATCATGGCCAGGGAGTCCACGATCTTGAAGATGGAACCGGGGGCGTACTGGCCCAGCAGCGCAGTGTCGTAGCCGTTGCTGCCCGGGCCCGAGGCGGCGGCGAGGACGGCGCCGCTGGAGGGCCGGAGCGCGACGATGGCCGAGGCCGGGCCGACCTTGGCGAGAATGTTCTCGGCCAGCTGCTGGAGGTTGGGATCCAGGGTGGTCTGCAGCGGAGTTCCGACCTTCATCTCAACCTGGAAGAGGACCCGGCGTCCGCCGTTGAGCAGGGCCTGGCGTTCCTCGGCGGTGAGGCCGGCCTTTTCGGCGAAGACCTGGGTTCCGTCGCTGCCGCGCAGCTTCGCATCGTATTGCTGCTGGAGCCCGCCGCTGCCCGTTGTGACCCCGGCCCTCAGCGCTCCGCCGGATTTCTCGATCTGTTCGGCGTTGGCCTCGGCCGCGGTGCCCAGCAGGGCGCGGGCGAAGGTGCGGGTGGGGGCCAGGGGGAGGAAGTCGCGGATGGCGCGGGCGCCGGGAATCTCGCCGATCTGGTTGTCGGAGATGGTCCTGCCGTCCTCGCGCAGCGTGATGGCGGTGACAAAAGCCTCAGGACCGGCCGCCTGGACCTGCTGGGCGTAGGCCGCGGGGTCCACGCCCACGAGTCCGGCGAGCTGCGTGGCGGACGCCGCCGGGTCGGCGGCAGCCAGGAGCGGTTTGTCGATGCCGACGTTCACGACGGGCCGGTAGGTGACAAGCTTGGCGCCACCGGCACCCAGGATCTCCGCCCGTTGCGGGGACTGGGACGAGGTGCCAAGGATTTCACCCGCGGCCAGCCCGGGAACCAGCGTCGCCGGGTTCCAGACGGTCAGCCACTTGTCGCCGGACTTCTTCAGCTCGGCGTAGGTGGTGTATTTCCACTCGCCGGAGCCGATCTTCCAGCTGTAGTTCAGCGGGACGGTGGCGGTGTCCTTCTCCAGTGTCAGTTCGCCGCTTTCGACCCCTGGCTTGACCGGGTCCAGTGCCTTGAAGACCTCTTTGAGCTGCTCGTTGGCCGCCCCGGAGTCCTTGCCTTCGAACGCGACGGAGCCGACGTCGACCGCCGCGACAGCGGACGCCAGTTGCTTCGCCGCGTCCTGCGCGCCGGCGCGGCCGTCGGAGCAGCCCACCAACGAGCCGCCGATTATGAGCCCAACCAGGGCAAGTGAAAGTTTTGATGAGTTCCCCATCGCGCCATTATGCACCGGCCACCGGACAATTCCGTTGTCACAATTGTTCAGCAGGCTGCACGGCTGGCACCGGGTGACCGGGAAGGAGCGCTGCGGCCCGGGTCAGGGAGGCCGCTCAGAAGCGCCGGATGATCCTGCGCTGCGTCGCCACGGAGATGGCGGCGGTGCGGTTGTCCACCCCGAGCTTGCCGTAGATATGCACGAGGTGGGTCTTCACCGTCGCCTCGGAGATGAACAGCTGTTTGGCGATGGCCCGGTTCCCCAGGCCGGTGGCGAGCAGCTCCAGCAACTGAATCTCGCGGGCGGACAGGGCCGGTTGCGGATTGCGGATCCGGCCCATTAGACGGGCGGCCACCTCCGGGGCCAGCGCGGTCTGGCCTGCCGCGGCGGAGAGCACCGCCTGGCGGATCTGTTCCGGCGGCGCGTCCTTGAGCATGTAGCCGCTGGCCCCGGCTTCGACCGCGGCGAGGATGTCTGCGTCGGAATCATAGGTGGTGAGGATGAGCACCGGCGGGGCGGGCTGTCCGGCCTCGCCGGCCTTGATCCTGCCTGTCGCCGTGACGCCGTCCATGCCGGCGCCCATCTGCAGGTCCATAAGCACGACGTCGGCCGGCTCGCCGAGGGCATGGAGCCGGGAGAGCTCGGCGATCGCCGCGCCGCCGTCGGACGCCTCGGCGGCAACCGTGATGCCCTCGAAGTCGCCCAGCATGGCCTGCAGTCCGGCCCGGACCACCGGGTGGTCATCGACCAGGAGCACGCGGATGTCGTTCACGGGTCGTTCCTTGCCGCTGGATCCCCGAGCGGGAGCCGGATAGCCACTACCGTTCCCTCGCCGGGTGCGGATTCGATGTCCAGGCTGCCGGCCAGCGCCGTCACCCGCTCCTGGAGCGACTTGAGCCCGTATCCCGAGCCGTCGGGGCGGCCGGCAGGGGCCGTGACCGCCGCGGGATGGAACCCCGCGCCGTCGTCAAAAATATCCATCGCCACTTCGCTGCCGAGGAAGGACAGGGTTACGACGGCGGTGTCCGCCTTGGCGTGCACCCACACGTTGGCGAGGCTTGCCTGCGCGGCCCGCAGCAGGGTGGTCCGGTACGGGTTGGGCAGTTCCACCGGGATCCCCTCCAGGTCGAAGCGGCAGTGCAGCCGGGCGCCGCGGGCGGCTGCTTCGGTTTCGGTCTTTTCACAGAGCCGGCGCAGGCTGTTCACCAGCGGATCCTCCGGTGAGGTGCCCTCCGGATTCTCTGCGTTTTCCGAAAGGGCGGGGGGCTGCAGGCCGCGGACGAAGCTGCGGGCCTCGGCCAGATTGGCCGACGCGGTCTCCTGGACGGTCCGGAGCCGGTGGCGGGCCGTGGCGGTATCCCCGTCGTCGAGCGCTTTCTCCGCCGAACGGCCCATCAGCACGATGCTGGAGAAGCCCTGGGCCAGCGTGTCGTGGATCTCGCGTGCCAGCCTGGCCCGCTCGGCGAGCGTCCCGGCGTCGTGCTGGCTGCGGGCAAGTTCGGCGCGGGTGCGGCGAAGTTCCTCGGCCGCGAGCCGCTGGCTTTCGGCTTCCAGATAGAGCGCCCGGTACGCCAGCCCCGTGATCACGGCAAAGGCTGCCCCGAATGCCGGCCCCAGCACCATGGGCAGCTGCAGGGCACCCCCGTCCGCTCCGGTGTTGTGGAACCACAGGGCAACGATGACCAGCACCGTGCTCAGCGTGATCGCCGGCAGCGCCAGCCGCAGCGGCAATATGTGCAGCTGCAGGAAGAAGATCGGGAACGCCAGCCACACGAAGTCGGCGCTGGTCCAGATCAACAGCAGCCAGAGCAGGCAGACGGCCCCCAGCCACAGCGGCGAGTACGGCCGGGGATCGAAGTGGGATGGATCCGTGGAGTGGCGTTTCTCCAGGACGGTGCCCAGCAGGTAGACAGCGGCGAGCACCAGCGCAAGTCCCAGGCTGAGCCAGTCCGCGCCCCGGAGTCCCGGGCCTGCCAGCCGCGCAACAGCGACGAGCAGGAGCACGGCGAAGCCGCTGTGGAGGCACACCCGGAGGACGCGCAAGATCACGGCAGCATTCCTCGTGCCGCCCGGGGCGGCCTCCGCCGGCGCGCTGTGAGCCTTGTCCTCCATGCCTTCAGCGTAGTGCCGGGCCGGGCCGGCACCGCCGGAAATCCCCGCTGCGGCGCCACTATCAACCATTTGATTGACCCGCCCGTCAACCACTCCACCCGGAAGTCCCGGTCATGCGGCCGATGCCTGCCCCGCACCGCGGCGGAAGGCTTGAGGCAAGGCCACAACCCGTTGAAAAGGACTCTTATGTATCTCGCTCTCCGCGACCTCCGCTTCGCCAAAGGACGTTTCCTTTTGATGGGCGGTGTCGTCGCGCTCATCACCCTGCTGCTGGTGCTGCTCTCCGGACTCACCGCCGGTCTGGGCAACCAGTCGACGTCGGCCCTCGCCGCGCTGCCGGCGGACCAGATCGTCTTCGGGGCTCCCGCCGGGGACACCGCCAAGGCATCGTTCACCGAGTCCGAGGTCACCCGCGGTCAGCTGTCGGAGTGGGCAGCCCGCGACGGTGTCGCGCACGCAGAACTGCTCGGCATCAGCCAAAGCCGTTTCCAGGCGGTTGGCCCCGACGGAACCCCCTCCGGGACGGCCAGCGTGGCAGTCTTCGGAACCGACAGGACCGACGCCACCGACGGGTCCGGTGCGGCCGGCCTGGCGCCCCGTCCCGTGGCCGAAGGAACGGTGGTGATCGGCGCCAGCCTCGCCGAGGACCTCGGCCTGCACACCGGCAGCCGCGCCACCGTCGGCGGAACCGAACTGACGGTGTCCGGCGTCGTCCCGGACCAGTGGCATTCCCATACCGGCGTCGTCTGGACCACACTCGGCGACTGGCGGACGCTGGCGCATATCAGCGGGAACGACGCCGCCGCCACCGTCATCGCGGTGACCTCCGACGGCGGGCACACGCTCGACGACGACGCCGCCAACGCGGCCGCAGGGACGGTCAGCACCACCCGGGACGGGTCGTTTCAGGCCCTCGGGTCCTACAAGAGCGAAAATGGCTCCCTGTTGCTGATGCAGGCATTCCTGTACGGGATCTCGGCCCTGGTCATCGTGGCCTTCCTGACGGTATGGACCGTACAGCGCACGCGGGACGTCGCCGTCCTGAAAGCCCTGGGCGGCTCCTCCGGATACATCCTCAAGGACGCCATGGTGCAGGCGGCGATCGTGCTCCTCGCCGGGGCGCTGGCCGGGGGCGCTGCCGGCATGGCCGGCGGCGCCCTCGCCGGCAGCGCCGTGCCGTTCCTGCTGACCCCGCAGACCACGCTCCTGCCGGTCGGGGGCATCGTCATCCTGGGCCTCGCCGGGGCTGCCCTGGCGGTGCGGAGCATCACCCGGGTGGATCCGCTCCTGGCCCTCGGCGGCAACTAGCGCCCTGCACACCCCATCAACATTCCTGGAAAGGCATACACAATGAACACCGCCCTCAACCTCGTCAACGTCACCCTCGAATACCCCGACGGCGACGGCAGCCTCAAAGCGCTCGATGACGTCAACCTGAGACTCGCTGCCGGGGAATTCCTGTCCCTTGTCGGACCGTCCGGCTCGGGAAAATCCTCCCTCCTGGCCGTCGCTTCCACGCTCGTCAGGCCCACCGCAGGCCTCGTGCTGATCGGCGGGACCGATGCCGGCGGGCTGTCCGAGGCGGACCGCACCTCTCTGCGCCGGGAAAGGATCGGCATCATCTTCCAGCAGCCCAACCTGCTGCCGTCCCTCACAGCATTGGAACAACTGATGATAGGTGACCACCTGCGGGGCAAATCTGCGCGGGAGGCCGCCAGCCGCGCTGCAGCGCTCCTGGACCTCGTTGGCCTGGGCCCGGCGGCCGACAAACGGCCCCACCAGCTCTCCGGAGGCCAGCGGCAGCGGGTCAATATTGCCCGTGCCCTGATGGGGGATCCTGCGGTGCTGCTGGTGGACGAACCAACGGCCGCCCTGGACCAGGAACGCAGCGGGGCCATCGTGCGGCTGCTGCGCCAGGTCACGGACGAGTTCCGGGTGGCGACGGTCATGGTCACCCACGACACCGGTTTCGTCCCGCTCACCGACACGGTGGCCAGCATGCGCGACGGCAGGCTCTCCGCGCTGCAGCCGGTCAGCCCGGCCCTCGCCTGAAGGCAGGCCCGTTGCGGTGCCGCGGAGCCCCTACATTCCGAGGTGAGGCACCGCGAGGCCGAATATGTCCTTCAAGGCATATCTTGCGGCGTGGAATCCCGGCATGCCGGTCACGCCCGGGCCCGGCGGTGTGGAGGAGGAACACAGGTAGACGCCGGGCAGGGGCGTCCGCCAGGGGACCGGGCCCAGCACAGGCCGCCGGATGATCCCCCGCAGGTCCATCAGGCCCGCGCTGAAGTCCCCGCCGACGTAGTTTTCGTTGTACTCGCCCAGTTCAGCGGCCGTCGTGACGCGATGACTGACCACCAGGTCCCGGAACCCCGGGGCGAAGCGCTCCAGCTGGGCGATCACGGCCCCGGCCATGTCCACGGTGGACCCGGCCGGTACGTGGCAGTAGCTCCAGAGGATATGCCGGCCCCCGGGCGCCCGTCCGGCGTCGAAGCGCGAAGGCTGGGAGACCAGGACGTAGGGCCGGTCCGGGTGCATGCCCGCGGCAACGAGGTTTTCTGCCGCGGCCATCTCCGCCCGGGTGCCGCCCACGTGGACGGTGCCGGCGTCGGCCAGTCCGGACGCCGCCCACGGGACCGGACCGGAAAGGATGAAGTCGACCTTGCAGGCCGCGTTTCCGAACCGGAACGACTCGAGCGCGCGGCGGTAGCGGTCGGGGAGCGTGCCGCCGGCCAGTCTCAACAGGCCGGGTGGTGCCACGTCCAGCAGCGTGGCGCGGACCGGAGGCAGCTCGGCCAGGGATCCGATCCGGGCCCCGGTTTCCACGGCCCCGCCGTGCGCTTCAATGTCCGCCACCATGGCCTCGGCGATCGCCGCGGAGCCTCCTGCCGGGACGGGCCAGCCGACAGTGTGGGCCAACGTCCCCAGCATGAGGCCTGCTCCGGCCGCGGCGGGGGCCGGCAGTTGCGACACGGCGTGCGCGGCGACCCCGGCCAGCAGCGCGGGCGCCAGCTCCTCCCGGAACCTCAGACCCCATAGCGGTGAGCCCTGCTCCAGGACCCGGGCACCGAACAGGGCGGCCGCCACCGGGTCCTGCGGAATGCGCAGGAGCTGGTTCAGCGTCAGGTCGGCGATGCCGTCCGCGCGCTGCACGAGGGGGGCCATCAGCCGTCCGAAGGCGCCGCCGTCGCGCCCGAGATCCGCAACTGTCCGCTCGAGGGAGCGGTACGCCAGCGCAGCCCGCCCGCCGTCGAGCGGTGTGCCGTAGGAGACCTCGGGGACCTCCAGCCTGATCCGCCGGGACAGCTCGAACTGCCGGAAGAACGGCGAGGCCAGGGCCATCGGGTGGACCGCCGAGCACACATCGTGGAAGTGGCCGGGCTCGATGAGTTCGGCGGTGCGGAGCCCGCCGCCGGGGGTGGGCGCGGCCTCGTAGACGTGCACCTTCAGTCCGGCGCGGGCCAGGGTCACCGCCGCGGCGAGCCCGTTCGGTCCGGATCCGACGACGGCGACATCAGGCATCCGCGGCCGCCCGGCGCCAGGGCAGCACGGAAGCCGAGGGGCGCCGCAGGTCCACCCGCAACCGGTCCGGAACGCCTTCGAACGGCCCGCCCTGGGGATCATCCATCCCGTGCCGGCGGACCACATCATAGGTGGGGTCCCAGATGTCCCAGACCACCCGGGCCATCAGGTAACCGGTGGCGATCATGTGGAACACCACGGCGAGGACGTAGTAGGGCATATCAATATTGTGCTGGGCCACCCCGCCGCTCGTCACCTGCCCGAGGTACATCCAGACGGCCGCCCAGTGCAGCGCTTCGAAGGTCTGCCAGACCAGGAAGTCCCGCCAGCGCGGGCGGGCCAAGGCAAGCAGCGGAATGAGCCAGATGACGAACTGCGGCGAGTAGACCTTGTTCGTCAGGATGAACGCGGCGACGATCAGGAAGGCGAGCTGCGCAAGCCGCGGCCGGCGGGGCGCTGCCAGGGCAAGGACCCCGATCAGCACGCAGGCCAGCACGAACAGGTTCATTGCCAGGGTGTTGATCGCTTCGGGCTGCAAAGGGAACCAGCCCAGCCGCCCGGCGACTAGGTTGTAGGCAAACCAGGGTGAGCTGTAGCCGGCGGGCCGGTCCTCGGTGAACTGGTAGAAGTACTTCCAGCCCTCCGGATTCGCGGCGGCAACTGGGAGGTTGACGGCCAGCCATGCGGCGGCGGCGGCACCGGCAGTGACCAGGATGCCCCGGATCCGTCCGGTGCGCAGGGCAAGGAGCAGGACCGCACCAAGGACCAGCACCGGGTAGAGCTTGGTTGCGGTGCCCAGCCCGATGAAGATCCCGGCCAGCACGAGTTTGTTCCGGGAGAAGCAGTACATGCCCAGCGCCAGCAGCCCGACAGCCCACATGTCCCAGTTGATGGTGCCTGCCAGGATGATGCCGGGGGCCAAGGCCACCATGGCCGCGTCCCACGTGCGGCGCCGGGCCATGCGTGCCGTGGCAAGCACCGTGACGATCCAGACGGCCAGGATCAGGGCGGCGTTGATGTCGAAGTAGGCCAGGATGCGGGTGGCCGAGACGCCCTCACCGGGAACCAGCAGGGCCGTCGCGCCGGCAATGAACCCCATGAGGACGGGATATTCGAAGAACGTCCCCGGCGTGATGAAGGGGAAGGCGCCGTCACCGAGGCCGCGATTCTTGAACAGCTCCGGGAAGTCCGAATAACACGTCGCATAGAACTGGCCCGGG
Source organism: Arthrobacter sp. YAF17 (assembly GCF_052113365.1). NCBI lineage: Bacteria > Bacillati > Actinomycetota > Actinomycetes > Micrococcales > Micrococcaceae > Arthrobacter > Arthrobacter sp. YAF17. The sequence goes on from NZ_JBFRDB010000004.1 coordinate 27,768, forward strand.
GTTTCCCAGCCCTTCGTGCGGCAATAAGACTTGAGGAGGATTCCGATCACGGAGGCCAGGACGGTGAGCAGGATCAGGACGCGTTCCACGGTGAAAAATCCCGGGGCGACGACGCCGGGGGCGGAGCGGTGGCCCAAGGGTCCGCCGATCAGCTCTGTGAAGTTCCTCAACAAGGGGTCGCTGCGGCTCGGGATGACCAGTCGGACGCGTCTGCGGTGCTCCGGCGGCTTTGTCTCCTGCATGTCCCCGAGCTTACCGGGGCAGCTGCGGCCAGCCGTGCCGCGCCGGGCCGGCGGCTCAGCAGGCGCTGAAGACGGCGCTTAAACGGGGGAGCCCACGCGTCGCCGCGTGGGCTCCTTGCGGATCAATTCCGGGATCAGTCATCAGTACTTCCTTCGATGGCCGGGACGTGCCTCAGCGGATGAGGCCCATCTGGTGCATAACGACGTAGACGTCTTCACGCTTCTGGTCGAGGAGTTGTCCGTTGAACAGCGTCGTGTGCCGTGGGGCCGGCTTGAGGCTCAGGCGCAGGAGCGACTGGAGTTTCTGTTTCATGGTGATCACCTCCCGTCGGCGTCTCGTGCCGCGTGCTCGGGGTGTGGTGCTGGCAATAGTCACGGTGGACCTTTCGTTGGTGCTAATGGGAACGGGAAGTAATTGGGCATGCCAATTAAGGTCTCTGTGAATTGAGGAAGAAAAGGCCTAAATTGGGCATAAGAATGCCCGGCGCTAATTAAACGATTTCGCAAAAGCGAAAGGATGGCCCCTGGACGCGAGAGTGCCGCAACCCCAACAAGAAGCTGGGTTCCGAACTTTGGGGATGCTGCGCAACCGCGTGGTTCCGCCTGGGTCAGTCCGCTGTTACGGAACTCCCGGGAAGGGGAGTGCCGGCATCGCCGTGGCTCCGGGCCTTAGGTTAGAAAACCAGGACGCGGGCTGAAGGGTCAGGAGGCAGTCGGGCCGAAATTTGGGCGCGGTTCAGCGACAGAGGCCGGGGTGGCGGCGGTGCTATACATCCATCCGCTAGTCAAAGTAATCATTTTTCCCAACCTCCTTTTCTGTTTTGACGTGGCTCCGGCTGACTGGCCGGGCGACGCGCGCCTCGACCCCGGCAAGACGCTCTGGGGTCAGAAATAAAAATACACCACAAATGCCGCACTTGACTACAGCATTCATAAACTTTCTTGAAGTTATTTTCTAAACCGCATTCACAGGCCCCAGCGGACAACTGCCGGGGTCTTCTTATCCCAGCCCAGCGTGCACACTTTCGCGGTTCCCAGGACGAAATGCCGGCCCTCGTGGGGATCGAGCCCCAGCCACCGGGCGGTGAGGATCCGGGAGAAGTGGCCATGGGCTACGACCAGCACGTTGTCCAGGCCCGATTCCAGCACCCGTGCCACGATCTTGTCCGCGCGCGCGGCGACGTCGTCGAGGGCTTCGCCGTTCGGCACGCCGTGGGTCCAGATCAGGTATTCCGGATTGTCCTTGCGGATGAGGTCCGAGCTGATGCCCTCGTAGTCGCCGTAATCCCACTCGACCGCGAGCGGCTCCAGCTGGGCGTCGGGGAAGCCGGCCAGTTCCGCGGTCCGTCGGGCCCGCCGCAGCGGGGACGTCAGCACCAGGTCAAAGTCGACGGCGTCGAGCACCTTGCGTGCCTCCACGGCCTGCTGCTCACCCTCCACGGTGAGGGGGAGATCGGTGAGGCCGGTGTACTGGCCGCTCTTGGACCATTCAGTTTCGCCGTGCCGCAGGATCCACAGCTGCGGGCGGGGGGCGTTGGTAGGTGCAATCACTTAGGACTCCTCAGTTGAGAGCGGAGCGGCGGACTCGGGCTGTGCCGCCCACCATTCGTGCAGTTTGGCTTCGGCCTGGGCGGGATCCAGCGGGCCATGCTCCATCCGTTCCTCCAGGAGGAACTTGTAGGCACGTCCGACGACGGGTCCGGGCTTGAGGCCCAGGAGTTCCATGATCCGGCCGCCGTCGAGGTCCGGGCGGACGGCCTCCAGCGATTCCTGCTCACGCAGGGCCGCGATCCGCGCCTCGAGGTCGTCGTAGGCGAAGGCGAGCCGCTCGGCCTTGCGCTGGTTCCGGGTGGTCACGTCCGAGCGGGTCAGCCGGTGCAGCCGCTCCAGCAGCGGGCCGGCGTCGGTGACATAGCGGCGGACGGCGGAATCGCTCCAGCCCGCGTCGCCGTAGCCGTAGAAGCGCATGTGCAGTTCCACCAGCTTGGCCACGGCCTTGGTGGTCTCGTTGTCGAAGCGGAGCGCCTTCATCCGTTTGGACGTCAGCTTCGACCCGACCATGTCATGGTGCCGGAAGCTCACGGCGCCGCCCGGCTCGAAGCGGCGCGTGGCGGGCTTCCCGACGTCGTGCATCAACGCCGCGAACCGCAGCACGAAGTCCGGTCCCGGCACGGCGCCGTCGGCATCCGTTTCGAGGGCACCGGCCTGCTCCAGGACCTGGAGCGAATGCTGGTAGACGTCCTTGTGACGGTGGTGTTCATCCGATTCAAGGCGCAGGGCGGAGACCTCGGGCAGCACGAAGTCGGCCAGCCCGGTGTCCACGAGCAGGTCCACGCCGGCGCGGGGGTGCGCCGCGCAGATGAGCTTGACCAGCTCCTCGCGGACGCGCTCCGCGGAGATCATGGTGATCCGTTCCGCCATCCGGGACATCGCGGCGCGGACGTCCTCGTGCACCGTGATGCCCAGCTGGGCGGCGAAGCGGGCGGCGCGCATCATCCGCAGCGGATCGTCGGAGAACGAGGATTCCGGGGCGCCCGGGGTGGCCAGGACGGAAGCGTGCAGGTCGCGGACACCGCCGAACGGATCCACGAGCTCCAGCGCGGGGAGCCGCAGTGCCATGGCGTTGATCGTGAAGTCGCGGCGCAGCAGGTCATCCGTCAGCGACTTCCCGAACGCAACCACCGGTTTACGGGAGTCGGGATCGTACGCCTCGGCGCGATAGGTGGTGATTTCGATCTGGAAACCGGCCTTGCGCATCCCGATGGTGCCAAAGGCGCGCCCGATCTCCCAGTAGTTGTCAGCCCACTTCCTGATCAGGGAAACCGTCTGGTCCGGTGTGGCGTCGGTGGTGAAGTCCAGATCGGGGGATACCCGGCCCAGGAAGAGATCACGCACCGGCCCGCCCACAAGGGAGAGTTCATGGCCGGCGTCGACGAACCGCTGCCCCAGCTCCAGAACCACAGGGTCTACCTGGAAATCAACGGTGTGCGAGTCAGTCTCGTGATGTACGTGCGCCATAGTTTCTTAAGCTTGTCAGAAATCCCGGCCAGCACCACACCGAATCCCCCGAAGTCCGGCCGTTGTCACCCGAACGCGGGGGCGGCGCGGGCGATCCACTTTCCCGGCCGTCCACTTTCCTGCCATGTTTAGGTCATCAAGTGCAGACAAGAGTCGTTAGAGTGGACTTCATGGCCCATCCCGTACCGAGCGCTCCCGGCAGGAGGACAAACGCACCGTTGCCGTCGGCAATAGGTGCCAACGTCGCGCCGGTGCAGCACTCCGGACAGGCCTCCCTCCCCACCGTGGAGGAAGTCTCCGCCGGCGGCGTCGTGGTTGACACGTCCGACGCCGAGCTCCGGGTTGCGATCATCGCCCGACTCAATCGCGGCGGACGGCTCGAATGGTGCCTGCCGAAGGGCCATCCGGAGGGAAAAGAAAGCAACGAGGAAGCCGCCGTCCGCGAAATCGCGGAGGAAACCGGCATCGAAGGCAAGATCCTCGCGCCGCTGGGAAGCATCGACTACTGGTTTACGGTCAGCGGACACCGCGTCCACAAGACCGTCCATCACTACCTGCTCCAGGCCACCGGCGGCGAACTGACGATCGAGAATGATCCCGACAAGGAAGCTGTCGACGTCGCCTGGATCCCCATCAATGAGCTCGCCCGTAAGCTCTCCTTCCCGAATGAGCGCCGCATTGCAGACCTCGCCAAGGAAGTCCTGCCCGATCACCGCTAGGGCCACGCAGGCCCCCTTAATCGACCCCGATGGCGCCTTAAGCAGTGCCCGGGTGAGACGATGAAGACGATGTCATCAGCCAAACCCACCCCAGCGCACTCCGGCCCCGCCGATTCCAATGCTGTCCAATCCGGAGAGGTCCGTTCCAGCGCCATCATGGCCGCGGGAACGCTGGTCTCGCGTTTCCTGGGATTCGCCAAAACCTGGATGCTGGCGGCCGCCCTCGGGTTGGGCTCCACCGTCAACGACACGTTCATCAACGCGAACAACCTGCCGAACCTGATCTTCCTGCTCGTGGCGGGCGGCGTCTTCAACGCGGTCCTGGTGCCCCAGATCATCAAGGCAAGCAAGGCTCCGGATGCGGGAGCGGACTACATCAGCCGGCTGCTGACGCTTGCGGTGCTGGTGCTGCTGACCCTCACGCTGGCGGTGACGCTGCTGGCGCCGTGGGTCATCGAGCTGACGACGCAGGGCTACTCCCCGGAGCAGAAGGCCCTCGCTGTGTCGTTCGCGTTCTGGTGCCTTCCGCAGATCTTCTTCTACGGGCTGTATGCCCTGCTGACCCAGGTGCTCAACGCCCACGGCGCGTTCGGGCCCGCGATGTGGGCGCCGATCCTGAATAACATTGTCGCCATTACCGGCCTCGGCATGTTTATCTGGGCCTTCGGCGCCAACGCGACCAACCCCCACACCCTCGACACCTGGGGTTCGACCCAGACCTTCCTGGTGGCCGGATTCTCGACCATCGGTGTGATTGCCCAGACCGCGATCCTCTTGATCCCGGTGTTCAGGCTCCGGCTCGGCCTGCGCCCACGCTTCGGCTGGCGCGGGGTCGGACTGGGCCAGGCCGCCAAGCTGAGCGTCTGGACCCTGGCGACGGCCGCCGTCGGACAGTTGGCATTCCTTTATGTCATGCGCATCGCCACGATTCCGGGTGCGGAGCGGCTCCGCCTGGAACAGGCGGGGGATCCGGCCGCGGACACGATGCCGGGCAACGCCGTGCTGGAGGTCGCGAGCCAGCTTTACCTGCTCCCACACTCCATCATTGCGCTGTCGCTGGCCACGGTGCTGTTCAACCGGATGACCCGGGCCTCGCAGGCTGGGGACCGGGCTGCGCTGCGCAGCGCGCTGTCCCACGGGTTGCGGACCATGGCTGTGGCCACGGTGTTCGGGGCGCTGGCCTTGTTTGCGCTGGCCGGACCGCTGGGTATGTTCTTCTCCGGCGGAGTGAAGCAGGACGGCGCCATGCTGGCCCAGACCCTCACCATCCTGGCCCTCAGCACGCCCTTTATGAGCGCCAACTTCATGATGTCCCGCGTGTTCTACGCCAACGAGGATGCCCGGACGCCGTTCTTCATCCAGCTGGTGCTGGCCACGGTGAATGTGGTTGCCGCCTTCACCATCCAGTTCCTGCCTTTCGACCAGATCATTTTCGCCATCGCCACCCTCTACACCGGCGGCAATATCCTCTCGGTGATTGTCAGTGCGGTCTTCCTGCGCCGGCTCCTGGGACACCTGGACGGCCCGCGGATTGCCAACTCCTATATCCGGATGGGTTACGCCGCGCTGGGTTCGGCCCTGGCCGGGGCGGGGGCTTTGTGGCTGCTGGGAAGCTACAGCCCGGACGGCTTTGCCTGGAGCACGCCGATCGCGGCACTGGTGACGATCGTCGTCGTCGGGCCCGTCATGCTGGCGGCGTACCTGCTCCTGCTCAAGCTGTTCCGGGTGACCGAACTGAGCGACCTGCTGCAGCCGCTGCTGGGCCGCCTGCGCCGGCGGGGGGCTGCCGGGCCTGCGGCCGGGGGCGGTCCGGAAGGTCCAGCCGTGCCCCGCACAAGGCCGGAACGTGCCACGGTCTCGGTGGACACCGGACTCATTCCGAGAATTTCGGGGGAATTCGACGCCGCCTCCTTCCGTGCTGGGCCGGACCTTGGAGAACAGGACGAGCGGGCCGGACGCGTCGGACCGGAGGGCGGCTACCTGCCTGCCGAGGATCTGCCCAGCACCGCTGAGGGCGGCTTGGGCCGGGGGGATGTCCCGCTGCCCGGGCGCCGAACGTACCAAGGACCGGCCGGGCACAATCCCCATTTTCCGTTTGGCGGCAAGAAGAAAAAATAGCATCCGGCAGGGTTAGCAGCGCCGTGTTTCCGCGGCGCGGACACTGCATCGGCTAGGATCGAAGACTAACAAGGGGAGTTGCAGACCAGGGGTCCACCGGCTTACCGGAGGACCTGTGGTCACTGATGAAGTGATCAGTTCGGCAACTCCCGGACAGTCTAGGAGGAGCCCGTGTCCCACCCGATCGATGTCGGATCAGTACTAGGTGGCCGTTACAAGGTCACTGCCACCGTACTGACCTCACATGACCAGGATCTGGTGCTGGACGGTGTGGACCAGGTACTGAACCGTGCCGTGAGCATCCTCGTGGCCGGACCCGGCAACGCGGATCAAGTGGCGCAGAGTGCCAGGGAAGTCGCCACCGGTGAGCGTCCCGGCAACGTGCAGATCCTCGACCTTGGGGTCAGTGAGGCGACGACTTACCTCATCACTAACCACACCTCGGCCGCCGACCTGCTGGACCTAGTTGTGTCCTCCAACCCGCCCTACATCGAACCGTTCTTCACGGACACACTGGGCAGCGAAATCTTCGGCCAGGCGCGTTCCCAGGAACCCGAAACCTACGACGGCCTCTACGACGAGGAAGAAGTCGACGCCGACTACATCAACTACGGACGGAACCAGCCCGCCGCCCCTGCATCCGGTGCCGCTCCGGCTGCACAGCCGGCTTCGCCCGCACGCGTGCCTTCGCGTCCGGGGACCTCACCCGCTGCCGGTGCGGCTGGCGTGGCTGCCGCCGCTGGCGCCGGTGCTGCTGCAGCGGCGGCGTCCTCGAAGGCAAAGTCCCCCGAGACTGCACCCCAGGAAGCCACCCCCCATGTGACGGCGCCCCAGCCGGTGCAGGGAGGTACCTCCGGTTCCGGTGCAGCCGTCTCCGGGCCGCCGGCTCCCGCCGAATCGCCCAAGGTTTCACTGTGGTCCGACGACGACTACGGTCACACGGACGACGAAGACCGGCAGACCTCGCACCAGGGCCATACCACCAAGTCCGCCGCCCTGGCCGGTGCCGGCGCCGCGGACCGGGCCCCGGGATTCTTCCCTGGTCCGGCCCGAAGCGGCGACTCCGCGGAGGATGACGAGTACTACGGCAAGGATGACGAGCCCCGGCGCGAGCCCCGCTCCATGCGCTGGCTGGTGGGCGGTCTCCTGGCGGCGGTCCTCGTGGTGGGCCTGGTTCTTGCTGTCACCAATCTTGGCAGTCTCTTCAAGGCCACGCCGCAGCCCAACGCCGGCGGCAACACCTCCACCAGTGCCCCCGGTGCGACTTCGGCAGAGCCGTCCGCGACCGGCAGCCCTGCGCCGGTCACCGGTCCGCCCGCCATTGAGGGCGTCACGCGACTTGGCGACTTCGATTTTGCCGGAACCTACGACGGCGATCTAGTCAAGACCTTCGACGGCAACGCCGCCAGCTATTGGTCGGACATGGAATTCGCCAATGAAAACTGGGGTGGCTTTGCCCCCGAGGGTGTCCCGCTGGTGGTCAAACTGAAGACACCGGCCGAGATTTCCTCGGTGACCCTGAGCCAGTTGGGGGCCTCGGGCGGCAGCATCAGTGTGTTCACCAACGACCGCCCGTCCCTGGACGGCGCCAAGCAGGTGGGCAGCAACAGCTTCACCTCCCCGGATCTGACGATGCCCCTGCCGGAAGCCGTCAAAGCGCAGTATGTCATCGTCCAGATCAAGAGCCTGCCCAAGCTGGCGGCGCCGAAGACGCGCTTCGGATTTGGCTTGCGTCTGGCCGAAATCAAGGTCCAGTAGCTGGCCCGTAACCCAGGCAGTAACCCCGCAGTCCTCGGTGCCAAAACGGTACCCTGAGTGGTGGCGTCCTCCCGTGACGCCCCGTCCGACCGGAATATTCAGCGCCGTACAGTAGTTGTGCCATGTGGCCGGCTACCACAGGCGGGCGCATCGACAAAGGAAGAGGTTCACCGTTCAGTGAGCAACGCAGAAAACACCGCGTCCGAAGTACGTGATGTCATCATCGTCGGCTCCGGCCCCGCGGGCTACACGGCCGCGGTGTACACGGCACGCGCCAATCTGAAGCCGCTGATGCTGGCCGGATCGGTAACCGCCGGCGGCGAGCTGATGAACACGACCGACGTCGAGAACTACCCGGGATTCCCGGATGGCATCATGGGCCCGGACCTGATGGAGAACTTCGAGAAGCAGGCCGCCCGGTTCGGCACGGAAATCCAGTTTGAGGACGTCACCGACCTGGATCTCGACGGCGACATCAAGACGGTCACGATCGGCTCGGGGGAGACATTCCAAGCCCGGTCCATCATTCTGTCGACAGGTTCTGCCTACCGCGAGCTCGGCCTGCCCAACGAGAAGCGCCTCTCCGGCCACGGCGTCAGCTGGTGCGCAACCTGCGACGGTTTCTTCTTCAAGGATCAGGACATCGTCGTAATCGGCGGCGGTGACTCCGCGATGGAGGAGGCACTCTTCCTCACCAAGTTCGCGAAGAGTGTCACGGTCGTCCACCGCCGCGATTCCCTTCGTGCCTCCAAGATCATGGCCGACCGCGCCCTGGCGCACGAGAAGATCAACTTCATCTGGAACAGCGGCGTCGAGGACGTCCTTGGACAGGACAAGGTCACCGGACTCCGGCTGAAAAACCTGGTGGACGGCACCGAGACCGAACTCGCCGTCACGGGCGTCTTCGTGGCGATCGGCAACGATCCCCGCACCGAACTCGTCAAGGGCAAGCTGGACTTGACCCCTGAGGGGACGATCGCCGTCGACGGCCGCACCTCCAAAACCAGCGTGCAGGGTGTCTTCGCCGCCGGTGACGTTATCGACCCCACCTACCGCCAGGCCATCACCGCGTCGGGCTCCGGCTGTGTAGCCGCCCTCGACGTTGAGCACTACCTCGCAGATTTCCACGCCTAAATCGGCGCGCAGCAACCAACCGAAGAGAGAGACAGGGCTATGAGCAACGCAAAAGACGTAACAGACGCTAGTTTCAGCACTGATGTACTGGCATCCGCCAAGCCGGTCATCGTGGACTTCTGGGCCGAATGGTGCGGCCCGTGCCGCAAGCTCGGGCCGATCCTCGACGAGATCTCCGTGGAGTACAGCGAGAAGGTGGACGTCGTCAAGGTAAACGTTGACGACAACCCCGCGATCGCGGCGCAGTACGGCATCACCTCCATCCCCGCCGTCTACTTGTTCGAAGGCGGAGAAGTGAAGGGCACCGTCATCGGCGCCCGCCCCAAGCAGTTCTTCGAGAAGGAATTCGCGGACGTCCTGTCCTAAGTTCCTCTATTGGTCAGCGGGCAACCGCTAATACCGACTTTGGGTGGCCTCACTTCCTGACCAGGAAGTGGGGCCACCTTTTTCGTGCGTAGTGTTCTGTCGGCCGGCACGCAGGACCGATGGTCCTAAGAGTCGTGGGTCGGCCGCGGAGCACGGGTCACAGTCGAACACGGTTGTTTTAGGCACTTGAATTGCCCTCTCCGGATCTGGTCGCATTGGCCAACTCACGATCGCACGGGCAGGGGAGACCCACAGCGGCTCACGCTCAGCGCCCGGCTCGCTTGGGGTCCTCGAAGACAGACGCCGCAGGAAGCGGTTGAGACCCCACGGGGGCCGGCCGATCTGCGTGCCTGTTTCACGTGAAACGACACCGTCTCTTTTCTGGCGATCCCCGCCTTGGCCGGAAGGCCAGGCAGATCGGGGGTTCTCTGTGTTTCACGTGAAACATTGCTGTCGCCGTTCGCCTCAGCGGACCAGCGCAGAAGCCGCCTCACAGCCGAAAAGACTAGTGGCCGCTTGGCCGCTCGTCTAATAGAACCGGGCTCGTTAGTCACCGGCTGCACAGCTCTGTTCTGGATCGGTCGTTGACAATTCAGGGTCAGCACAGATGCCGTCAACCGGAAAAGGCATACTTTAATGCAAACTCACTTGTTGCCAGACGTGTTTCAGGATATCGCAAGGACCTCCAACCGTGAGCGACCAGGATTCCCGCACAACATGTCGCATCTCACTCTGGAGTCACCGCGCATCCCTGATCGGGCCGTCGCGTGCCAAAGGAAGCTGCCAGCTGGGGGAGCTGCACCCAGCCAGTGAGGCCAGCATCAGGGCAGTGGGGCAATGTCCGCCGCCACAGCCCCCTAACTCGCATCGGCTCTCTAAGATGTCTTGCAGCAGCCGCCAAGCCCCAAGCCGCAACCAGCATGAAATCGATCACTGACACATGACTGCTCCGGCGGCTCGTCCGCAATGACACAAACACACGCGCCATGTTTCACGTGAAACTGCCACTCACGCGCGGGGGAAGGTAGAAGACCCAGGAATCGTGAACTCTGGACGAAGTCGGAATTTCGGTTCGATATATGAACCTTCTGTCCGCCGCCGCCGGGTAAATCAACCCAACATTCAGTCGTGTTTCACGTGAAACGGCGTCGACGGAAGCGATGCTCCTGAAAGCGCGGTTTGAGTAGGGAACTCTCAGAAGCAAGGCAGTGATGCGATACTGAACTCTCAGATATGGTCTTCTCATCCCAAGGTGAAATATCCGGAGGGGGCGCTACGCGCAATCCGTTAGTCTGGGGCCCTAGAGTCAGTTGCCGCAGACGCGAACCGTGCACGGTCCAAGCGTCCGCGGGCCGCCGTTCATCCGATACTTCATGCAGCCCACTCGGCTTATGGATAGGCCTCCCAGGGGCGCCGGACGTGTCAGTGTTTCACGTGAAACACAACCGAAAGCCCCAACGGCACCGTGCTAGCCACGACGTAGACTACGTTCCTGTTGGGATCCATGAGCCAACCAGTTCATAACTAGCCGCATCGAGGCCGCGATGGACTTTAGCGGCAGCACGTTGCAACCAGTCAAATGAACCGCTAAAGAAAGTAGTGAGGTTTGGGGGGCACGCGGAGCCGGTAAGCCATCAGCACGAAGATTCCGCAGCCTATACCGACAGGTAGCGCCCGCCACCCGGCCCAGCTGGCCACAGCCGGGCACACGGCACACACGACTCACCGGAGCGACCGCTCCGACGGAGCGCGAGGCAGCCCTGTCGTTGGCCCTAAACAGCGCACAACTACGCACTACATAGACACCTCCGCGGTCGGGCACTCCAGAACGCAGCCCGCTAGTCGGGTACACCGAACCGACACGTATCCCAACTAGGGACGGCATGTGCACTTGCATGCTTCTTCTGCAATGTTGGTAAGCGGCCAAAGGAAGCTGTTTGCCACCGCCTCGAGGGCGGACCACAGAGGCTGCATCCACGGCTCCTACGCGCAGTACCCTGAGGCGCAACGGCAGCCTGAAGGGCCGGCCGGGAAGGGGACGGGGCAGGTAGGGGAACAGAGGGTGCTCCACCGAGAGTTGGGCGGCGGCCTTTCGAAAGCACCGCCTTTCGTTCAGCGTGCTGTCTGCCGCCCGCATTTTGTGCCAGCCACCAGGTTCGAAAGCGCGGTCCCAGAACGCGCTTCGCATCCCAGCAGCAGATTCGGCCCCGCCTCAGGATCCAACATCCGGCTGCCTGGTGCTTGGTGCTTGGTGCCCACTCTCAGCAGCCACAACCCTCAAGATCCAGTCGTTCGCGTGATGCCGAGCGTGCTGGATCCACAGCATCTGCCGGCCCTCGCATGCGAGTCGGACTCCAAGAAGCAAATGGGCGCACCAGACAGTTGGAACGTATGACGCCCGGGCGTTGTCGCTGCCATCCCGCTAGCGTCGACTCTGGCTCCTTTATCACCGAACTGCAGCCATTCGATGACCGCCATCGGTTCGACCGAAAGCTCCCCTCTCCGTACCAGCGGGACAGTTTCCACAGGGTTCTCCACAGAAGTTATTCACATAGTTATCCACAGACAGTGAGGGATTCCTCACAGCTGAATATTTGGGTCGGGCGATGTGCACAGGGCAGGGATATTGTCCTCGCTCCGATGCACAGCTCAAGTCCGCCACTGACTTCAGTGGCCACCACCTGAGCCCGTGCCTGACTGCATCAGGTCTGGTCCACGAATTCGGTGATTTTCGACGCATAATTAACCAGCAACGGGGGATTTATGAAACACGGGCGGGTGTGAATCAATTCACTGAAAGAGCATCGAAATTGTTCCACGTGAAACGGTGTGGGCGCGAACGGTAGGGCGGGTGCTGGCGTCATCGTCCCGGCAGCGACATCGTCGGAGGTCAGTGACGTACGCGGCGTCCATCCACAAAGTAATCCACAAAGTTATCCACAGCGATATCCACCGGTCTATCCACCGGCCGTCATGACATCCTGCTAACGCCGGATCGGATGCTAGCGGACGAAGCGGGTCAAAGCAGCACCCCGAATCAAGACGAGCTTCGAACCGGGAGTCCCACAGTGGCGGACGAAGACTTGGTTCAATCCTCGATCTCGGACACCCAAACAGGCAGAGTCCCTGGCCCATCCTGCGCAGCACCGCTTCCGCTGGCGAAGGCGGAGTCCCACTGCGTCCCGGGTTCCCAACAGGAGGCGCCAGCCGGGCAACGCCGATGACTGGATGCGGGGGAGCACCCAGGGAGCACCAGTCTCGCCAGCGCGACAATTCCCAAGCTCGGCCTGTGTGACTGATGCCTGACTCGATGATCTGCCGCAGAATGAGCGCCAGCTACCCCATCCGGAGCAGGAGACACAGGTGGGGGGACAGGTGCCACTTTCGATCGACGATGGCCGAGCCCGGAGGCGGGGAGTTCCGCTGCTTCCAGGAACGCGAGGGAAGGTTCCGCTGCTTCTCGGAACGGGAGGAAGATTCCGCTGCTCCCAGGAACGGAAGCAAGATCCCGCAGCTTCCCAGAACGAACGGAGGCATATTCAGTCGTCTCTAAAATCCGATCGCAACGTGGATGCAAACGCCGCCCCGGCCGCGGCGATGTTCTGCCGTGTGGGGGCTGCAGCCGAGACCCTCACACTGTTCCCTTCACTACCAGCAATAAACACCACGTGAAGCCTAGTCCACTGACGGGCCGGCAGAACAGCGGTGACTACTCGCCCTCACTGCCCGGGAATCCCGCCTGCAGCACCCAGTTTGAAGCGGCTGATGTCCCTCGGCGCCGGCACAGTCCCAGTGCCCAGTGTCCTCATCTCTACTTCGGGCGAAGTCCGCCAACAGGAGGAGCAGGACTCATTGGAAAGATGCTACGCCCGGTGCATGCGCTGTGGTGTTCCCCGTTCCATATTCTGCGGCCCATGGAAGTCGGCACCACGGGCCTCCAAAGTGTTGGTTGCCGTACCTAACCCGTATTGCCTATTGCCGACCAAGAGTGACCGCGCTGTTCAGGCTGCTGGGCCAGCCCCGTCTACCGGCTGGGCTGCCAACGCGATCTAGAACGGGGGATTCCGTAGCCTGGAGGCGTTCTGTCAGTCCCTGGGGGGACCAGACGGCTCCTGCCCCCTCCTGATGCCAATAGCTGGCAGGCTGAGCCCTGTACGGCGTGACAGCCCTTGGAGGCCTGGAACAGTCTGCTGCGCTGTCCGTGGGCGTCCCATTGCAGGCGTCGACGCAGTTTGGAACCCGGACATCAGAAGCGAGGAAGCCTCGGAGCGGGCCGGGACCATCTCACCGAAGCCTGAATGTTTCACGTGAAACCGCACCGTTCATCCATACAGAATCCACGACCCCCTCCGTCGCCGGCGGATAGCACGCGAATCCGCGGACAACTCCTGCCCGGACCATTCAAGGGGCGACTCTCCTCAGCACGTGAATCCCATTGACCGTTGCATCAGGATGAGAGGAAAGGCGTGGGAACTCCATGAGTCGGGGCAGTGCGGGCTTTGGACCTCTCGCAATGGCCCGCAGATTGCGGCCGCGGAGCTATCCATAACGGAAAGACATCCAACTCAGGTGATTTTGCTGTATCTGCCTCCTCGTTCCACACTCTTCAGGTCGGACCCGAGGGGCGGGGGTTTCACGTGAAACACTGACTCTATGCTGTCTGTCCGGCAACGGTTGGCTCCCTTGTAGGTCCGGGTAAGCCCAGGCCAGGAATAGAATACACGGACCCGTTGACCGCGATTGCCCCGCTTTTAGGCCTAGACGGCCCTAAAAGTGCCATGGGCGACATCGTTGGCCTCCGATAGGGTCCAGCATGGAGGCCCTGACTTGAGCCATACCCATAGGGCGACTGAAAGAGCCAAGAGGCCCCGGGGCCCCGGGCCCGGTCTGTGTGGTGTACACCCTCGAATGTCGCCGGCCCAGCCCTCAGGAATACCACATGGCGATCCCGTCTCGGCCTTTGCACGCTAATCGCGGCCGAGAACCTACCGAGTGCTGCACTTACAAGGTGTCAGCAGAACCCGGAAGGAGGATCCGGGAGGGCATCTCACCTGCAGCTCATCTATGTGCGCAGGCAATCCGAGCAGATCCGCGCGAATTCAACGCCGGATGAAGTCACGCATGTCCAATACAGCCGCATGCAATGTGTCTCTGAACCAGAGATATCAACCAGCTCCAAAGCGGAAAACAACAAAAGAAGGGGCCCGTTTCACGTGAAACGGGCCCTTCTAAACTCTGGTGACGCTAGTTGGGCGACCCGGGCGTCAGCACATCCATGATCCGGTTAAGATCTTCCACGCTCGCGAACTCGATGCTCACACGTCCCTTGCGCGCGCCAAGGGAAATCTTGACGTTGGTATCGAGCCGGTCGGAGAGGGACGATGCCAGGTAATCCAGGCGTTCGTGCCGTGCACCGGGCCGCGGGATGTTGTTCTTCTGCGCTGCGGCAGGGTTCTGGTAGAGCGTCACTGCTTCTTCTGTCGCCCGAACCGACATGCCTTCAGCAACAATCTTCTGGGCGAGGCGTTCCATGGCAGCAGCGTCCGGGAGTGCCAGCAGGGCACGGGCGTGGCCGGCAGAGATGACACTTGCAGCGACACGGCGCTGGACCAGCGGCGGCAGCTTGAGCAGACGGAGGGTGTTGGACACCTGGGGACGCGAGCGTCCGATACGGTCAGCCAGTTGTTCGTGGGTGGTGCCGAAGTCCTCGAGCAGCTGCTGGTAGGCGGCGGCCTCTTCGAGTGGATTCAGCTGGCTTCGGTGCAGGTTTTCCAGCAGGGCGTCGCGAAGGAGGTCATCATCGGTGGTGTCACGGACGATTGCGGGGATGGTTTCGAGGCCAGCGGCCTGAACTGCCCGCCACCGACGCTCACCCATGACGAGCTCGTAGGGTTCGCCACCCTTTTCAGTTGAAGTCCGGACCACAATTGGCTGGAGGACGCCGATTTCGCGCACTGAGTGAACCAGCTCTGCCATGTCGTCCTCGTCGAAGACTGAACGCGGCTGCTTGCGGTTGGGGTGAATGTCGGTGACCAGGATTTCCGCGAAACGGACGCCCGGCACCTCAACGAGTTCAACTCCCTGATCATCCTCGTCGGGAGCGGCCACGGGTTCTACTTCGGACACTGTGCCGGACGAAGGCTTGGGCGCGGGAACCGGGGGCACGGCTTTGGCGGCAGGGGCCTTTCTCGCCGGAGCCTTCTTCGCGGCAGAGGCACTCTTCGAGTCCGGGGCGTCTGCTGGCGCAGCAGACTTCGGCGACGGCGCCTGCGACTCTGCAGCGACATCCTCGTCAGGGGCGACAACGGTCTCTTCCGTTTCAGGCATCTCGGCAGCAGGCGTCCGCTTCCGGGCTTCAGGGAAGAACAGATCCACGGGACGGGACGGCGCTGAACCGTTTCCGGACGCCGCGGCGGAACTTGGAATGAGTGCCCCAAGTCCACGGCCGAGGCCGCGTCGCTTATCGCTCATGGATAAATCCCTCCATTGGAAGAGCCTGGCATCACCGGACTCTAGCTAGTGCAATTCTTGAAAAGATTCTAACGTTCCGCGATTTCGGCTGCGGCTTCCAGGTAGGACAGTGCCCCGCTGGATGAGGGATCGTAGGTCATCACCGTCTGCTGGTAGCTGGGAGCCTCGGAAATGCGGACCGAACGGGGAACCACCGCTCCGAGGACCTGCTCCGGGAAGTGTTCCCGTACTTCGGCGGCAACCTGGGCGGCAAGGTTGGTGCGGCCGTCGTACATGGTGAGGAGGATGGTGGAGACAACGAGATCGGCGTTCAAGTGCTTCTGGATCATTTCGATGTTCTTGAGCAGCTGGCTCAGTCCTTCGAGGGCGTAGTACTCGCACTGGATCGGAATGAGCACCTCGTTGGCCGCGCAGAACGCGTTGACGGTCAGCAGACCCAGGCTCGGAGGGCAGTCGATGAAGATGTAGTCCAGCCGCTCCTCACCGTTCTTGGCGCGTTCCTTGGCGTACACGTCGATGGCGCGGCGGAGACGCTGCTCGCGGGCGACGAGACTGACCAGTTCAATTTCTGCGCCGGCGAGGTGGATCGTGGCCGGCGCGCAGATCAGGTTGTCGATGTCCGGGCAAGGTGCCACAACATCCTGCAACGGAATGTCGTTGATGAGCACGTCATAGATGCTGTCAACGTCGGCGTGGTGTTCGATTCCGAGGGCCGTCGAGGCATTGCCCTGCGGATCGATGTCGATGACCAGCACGTTCAAGCCGGCGGCCGCCAGGGCAGCGGCAATGTTGACCGTGGTGGTTGTCTTGCCGACCCCGCCCTTCTGGTTGGAGACGGTGAAGATGCGGGTCTTCTCCGGTTTCGGCAGCTCACGCCCCAGGAGCCGTTCGCGCCGCTTATTCTCATGGGCGAGCTCGCGGGCGATGGGACTGGAATCGTCGATGGAGTCCAGCACATTTCCGCTGGAGACAACAGATGTTTCACGTGAAACGCTTGCCATACCGGTTGTCTTCGCAACTGCAGCCGTGTGATTTCCGGAGTATTCGTGAGCGATGACAGGCGCAACAAAGGCCCGCGCGGACCCCAGGGACACAAACGGGGGGATCCGTTGTGTGGAGGCTTCGCTACTGGTCACTGTGACACACTCACTCTCGTTCGGCTCTTGCTGCCGGTTACTAGCCTAACCTCTTACCCTTGGACTCCGAGGGCAC
The DNA here is from genome assembly GCF_052113365.1 of Arthrobacter sp. YAF17. Taxonomy (NCBI): domain Bacteria; kingdom Bacillati; phylum Actinomycetota; class Actinomycetes; order Micrococcales; family Micrococcaceae; genus Arthrobacter; species Arthrobacter sp. YAF17. Next base: position 44,806 of record NZ_JBFRDB010000004.1, read on the forward strand.
CGGGCTGATGCTAGGCAATCTTTTGAGGCTTATTCACAACGATTCGGACTACGGTGGTGGGTTCCTCAAGGAGGTCCTCGCCCACCAGGACGACAGACGTCTGGGTGCCGCCGAGCTTGCGGATAACCTTGGCGGCTTTTTCGATTTCCTCGCCTGCACTGCGTCCCTTGATGGCGACTACTTCACCCTTGCCCGCCAGGAGCGGAATGGTCAGTCCGGCGAGGTTGGAAAGTGCTGACACGGCACGTGCCGTCACGACGTCGGCGTTGACCATACCAACCGCGAGCTCAGCGCGGGTGCGCATGATCGTCACATTCTCGAGTCCGAGGTCGTCCACGACTTCCTGGAGCCAGATGACCCGGCGTTCCAGCGGTTCGATCAGGGTCAGTTCCAGATCGGGCCGGGCAATGGCCAGGCACAGGCCGGGCAGTCCGGCACCGCTGCCGACGTCGGCCACGTGGCTTCCCTCGGCAATCTGGCTTTCGATCACTGCGCAGTTCAGGACGTGGCGGCTCCACAGCCGCGGAATTTCGCGGGGACCAATGAGGCCCCGCTCCGTTCCTGAGGTGGCCAGGTGCTCCACATAGCGCTCCGCCAGGTCCAAGCGGTCGCCAAAGATCTTCTGTGCTGCCTGCAGTTCGGTAGCGGTGATTTCAACCATCAAGCTATCCGGCGGTTCAGTCTGCGGAAACGACGATGTGGCGGTCAGCGCCTTCGCCTTCGGACTCGCTGATGAGTCCCAGGTCAGCTACGGCGTCGTGCACGATCTTCCGCTCGTAGGCGCTCATCGGCGCCAATGCCACGGTCTCGCCGGATTCCTTGACGGAAGCGACGGCGTCCTCTGCTATCTTCTGCAGCTCGCCGGCCCGCTCTGAGCGGTAGCCGTTGATGTCCAGCACCAGCCGGGAGCGGTTTTCCGTTGCGGACAACACGGCCAGGCGGGTCAGCTCCTGAAGCGCTTCGAGGACTTCGCCGTCCTTGCCCACCAGGTTCTCGAGACCGGCTGCTTCTTCCTCAGCGACGATCGAGATGTAGGTGCGGCCGTTGCGGACCTCAATGTCGATGTCGCCGTCGATGTCGGCAATGTCCAGAAGTTCCTCGAGGTAGTCGGCAGCGACGTCACCCTCCTCTTCCAGGCGGCTAGCTGACGTGCCCTTGCCCTCCGAGTCCTCGGAGCCTTCTTCAGGGTCCTGGCCGGCGTCCTGGACCGCCGTCAAGGCGCCGTCCTGGTCCTCGATGGCTTCGGCGGAAATAGCGTTTTCGGTGCTCTCGGCGGACATTACTTCCTCTTCCTGTTCTTACGTTGTGGCTGGACGCGCTGGCTCTTGGCCACGATGGCGGCAGCGGCAGCAGCTTCGGCGGCTTCGGCCTCAGCCTTCTTAGCTCCCGTCAGGGGCAGGGCCGGCAGGCCTTTCGCGGCGCGGCGCTCAGCCAGGGCCTTGGCAGCGGGGGATCCCGGCGTCGGCATGCGGCGGATGACAAAGAACTGCTGCGCCATGGTCCAGAGGTTGGTGGTGGTCCAGTAAATCAGAACACCGATCGGGAAGTTGATGCCACCCACACCGAAGACGATCGGCAGGATGTAGAGCATCATCTTCTGCTGGCGCATGAACGGGCTGGCCATCGCCTCTTCAGACATGTTCTTGGCCATGATCTGCTTCTGCGTGATGAACTGTGAGGCCGTCATGGCCAGGATCATCACAATCGACAGGATCCACACGGCCACGACGTTGCCGCCGGGAGGCGTACCGTGCAGCAGGGTCGCGGAGAGCGGGGCACCGAAGATGCTCGACTCGTCAAACTGCACCACCTGCTCGTGGCTCATAGCGCCGATGCTCTTGCCGCTGTTGGCCGCCGTCGTAATGCCGGAGAGGACCTGGAAGAGGGCGAAGAAGAACGGCATCTGGATCAGCATGGGCAAACACGCCGAGAACGGGTTGGTGCCGTGCTTCTTGTACATGGCCATCTGTTCCTGCGCCATGGCCTGGCGGGACAGCTGGTCGGTCTTTCCCTTGTACTTGTCCTGAAGCTTCTTTAGATCAGGCTGCAGGAGCTGCATGCCTCGCTGGGCCTTGATCTGCTTGACGAACACGGGAATCAGGGCGGCCCGGATCACCAGCACCAGCCCGATGATGGACAGGGTCCACGTCCAGCCATTGGCGGCGGGCATGCCGATGGCGCTCAGGCCATCGTGGAAGACCACCATAATGGCGGACACAAGCCACTTGAACGGAAACATGATTGTTTCAAAGAAGTCCATACGATATCCCTATTCGTCAGGCCGCAGAGCGGCCTTCTCCATCAGTCTGAGCAACCAGGTACTTGTCCGGGTTGTTCAGCACAACAATTGTGGGGGTGCGGTCCGAGGGCCACTCGCATTTGCCGGCGGGGACATGGTCCACACCACCGGCGTTCCAGGGATGGCAGCGCAGCAGGCGCTTGGCCGCCAGCCAGCTTCCCTTGACCGCGCCGTGGACCGTGATGGCCTCAAGCGCATAGGCGGAACAGCTGGGAAAGAAGCGGCAGACCTGGCCGTACAGCGGTGAGATCACCTTGCGGTAGGCCAGAAGCAGCAGAATGAGGATATTGCGGGGCAAGTTCCAGACTGCCCGGCCCAACCAAACGGCTGCGGATCTTGCAGGAGGGACGACGGCGGCAGCAGAGTTATGCACGCGGGGTCCCTTCCTGTGGTGTCTCGTAAGAAACTGAAGAACCAGCCTTAGGAAGGCGGCTGCCCAGCCTTTTCATGTTGCTTTCAAGCGCGGCGTCATAGTCAGATCGCAACTGATCAAAGCTGGCACCGGCCGAGGCGGGCAGGGCCCGGACCACGATCGCGAAACCGCTGCCATATTTCTGCAATGACAACGCGCCGACTTCTCTCAGTCTCCTCTTAACGAGGTTCCTGACAACAGCGTTCCCGACACTCTTGGAAACGATGAATCCGATCCGGCTTGGTTCATCGGCAGCGAGAGCTGCCGTATATAACACTACGTTCCGGCGTCCATTGCGGACACCGGAACGTACAGTTGTTGAAAAATCGGTTGATGTCCTCAGACGGTTGCGGGTGGCCAGCACCGTTAAACTCGCACAGGGATGTGGACCGACGAGTCAGTATTTAAGCCGACAGTTCGGTGCGGCCCTTGCCACGACGGGCTGCCAGGATGGCACGGCCGGCACGGGTACGCATACGAAGGCGGAAGCCGTGCTTCTTGGCTCGACGGCGGTTATTCGGCTGAAAAGTCCGCTTGCTCACGTTAGTTACTCCAGTGGGATCAAAGGGGCGCCCACCCGATCAAGGGGAAGAACTGGTCGACGCTAAGTTTTGTATGTGCCGCTTCCCTCGACTCGCACGACGCAGGGCATCGGGAAAGATTCAAATGAGGCGAAAAGCGTACACATGGGACTTCACAACGTTAGGGCTTGCCGCCCTCCTGAGTCAAACCGGGGGTCGCCCCACACACTTTCCCCAGCTGTGGCTAACTGCCGCCGCAGCCTGTGGATGAAGTGGGTCACGTGGCCCGATTCCGAACTACAACCGTGTGATTATCCACAGGACAGATCCCAGCTATCTTCTGCTCTTTTCATCCCCTAGAGTGTCCCAGTAGCCGATTATCCACGGACTGTGCATAACCCTGTGGATTAAGCCGGGGCCAGCACACTGGTTCAGGACTTGTGGCTGCACGTAATGCAGGCAAGCAAGTTTGAGGAACTGATTGATGACAGTAGACGAAGCCAACCAAGCCAACACTGTCGGAAGTTCCTGGCGCCGGGTTGTGAGCCTGCTGGAAAACGACCACCGTGTATCACCGCGGCAGCGTGGCTTCGTCATCCTCGCCCAGGCCCAGGGCCTCATCGGTTCCACCCTGCTGGTGGCCGTGCCGAATGAACTCACCCGTGAAGTGCTGCAGACGCAGGTGAAGGAAGCCCTCGACGACGCCCTCCGGAACGTCTTTTCCGACGAAATCCGCTGCGCGATCGATGTCGATACCGATCTGGTGCCGCTCCACACGGAGCCGGAACCCGCCGTCGAGCTGTCCCTCGTGGCAGATCCCTCGGTCGAACTGAAGCCGCAGCCGATGCTGCCGAGCACATCCCACGAATTCGGCCGCCTCAACCCGAAGTACGTCTTCGACACCTTCGTGATCGGCTCCTCCAACCGCTTCGCCCACGCCGCTGCCGTCGCCGTCGCCGAAGCGCCGGCCAAGGCCTACAACCCGCTGTTCATCTACGGCGACTCGGGACTCGGCAAGACCCACCTGCTCCACGCGATCGGACACTACGCCCGCCGGCTCTACAGCGGCATCCGGGTCCGCTACGTCAATTCCGAGGAATTCACCAACGACTTCATCAACTCCATCCGTGACGATGAAGGCACCAGCTTCAAGACGACGTACCGCAACGTCGACGTCCTGCTGATCGATGACATCCAGTTCCTGGCCGGCAAGGACCGGACCCTGGAAGAGTTCTTCCACACCTTCAACGCCCTGCACAACAACAACAAGCAGGTGGTCATCACCTCCGATCAGCCGCCCAAGCTGCTCGCCGGCTTCGAGGACCGGATGAAGTCACGGTTCGAGTGGGGCCTGCTGACCGATATCCAGCCGCCGGAACTTGAGACCCGGATCGCGATCCTCCGGAAGAAGGCCCTCAGTGAGGGCCTGTCCGCCCCTGATGACGCCCTCGAGTACATCGCGTCGAAGATCTCAAGCAACATCCGCGAACTCGAGGGTGCCCTGATCCGCGTCACCGCCTTCGCCAGCCTCAACCGCCAGCCGGTCGACGTTGCACTGGCCGAGATGGTGCTCAAGGACCTCATCACCGATGACGGGGCCCAGGAGATCACTTCCGCGCAGATCCTGACCCAGACTGCCGACTACTTCAAGCTCAGCATGGAAGAGCTCTGCAGCAAGTCACGGACCAGGACTCTGGTGACTGCCCGGCAGATCGCCATGTACCTGTGCCGCGAGCTCACGGACATGTCCCTTCCCAAGATCGGGCAGGAACTCGGCGGCCGCGATCACACCACGGTCATCCACGCGGACCGCAAGATCCGTGAGCTGATGGCCGAACGCCGCGTGATCTACAACCAGGTGACCGAGCTGACCAACCGGATCAAGCAGCAGCAGCGCAATTCCTGAGCTGTTCCTGACCTGACCGGACGCGCACTCTTACCTTATTAACAGGCACCTGTGGACAAGCCTGTGGATAGTTAAGGGGACAACCGCGGTTAATGGGCTTAAAACCCTTAAGGCATCTGTGGATCGGCGGAACGGCCAAAAATGTTATCCCCATCCACACCCTGTTTAAAACCTCCTCCGCCCACAGTCCATGAACAGGGCTTAACCGCGGAATCGCACCGCCAAACAGGGTTATCCACAGTATCCACAGCAGTTATTAACACTACTAATCCCTAGAAAATGAAATTCCCTCAAATAACAACTTCCCTCCGCACTCCGCACGCAGCCCAGGACTGTCCCGGCCCCGGCCGGAAAGCGGCACTGGGCCGGGACGGCCGAACCACACGGATGTAAGCCGGGGATGGGAGAATCACACTTCTTGCGGCTAAGCTGTCTGCAGTGTGTCCGTCCTGGACACTTTTGTAATTCCTTGCCGGGCCGGTGGCCCGGCCACCAGCGATGACAGCAGCAATGAAAGGCGGCACCCTTCCGTGAAGTTCAGAGTCGAACGGGACGTCCTGGCAGAAGCCGTGACCTGGGCCGCCCGGTCGTTGTCTCCGCGGCCGCCAGTACCCGTACTTTCCGGCCTGCTCCTCAAGGCTGAAGCCGGTACCGTCAGCCTCTCGAGCTTCGACTACGAGACCTCCGCCAGGCTCGAAATCCCTGCTGACATCACCACCGAAGGCACGATCCTGGTCTCCGGACGCCTGCTTGCCGACATCTGCCGCAGCCTGCCCTCCGCACCGGTCGACATCGAGACCGACGGCAACAAAGTCACCCTCACCTGCCGCCGAAGCAGCTTCCACTTGGCCACCATGCCGGAAGCCGAATACCCGCCCCTGCCCGCTTTGCCCCCCATCAGCGGAACCGTCCAGGGCGATTCCTTCGCCCAGGCCGTCTCCCAGGTGATCATCGCGGCGAGCAAGGACGACACCCTGCCCATCCTCACTGGCGTGCGGATGGAGATCGAGGACGACCTCATCACGCTGCTGGCCACCGACCGCTACCGTCTGGCCATGCGCGAAGTCCCCTGGAAACCCGTCACTCCCGGCGTCTCCACCAGCGCACTGGTCAAGGCCAAAACCCTCAACGAGGTCGCCAAGACCCTCGGCGGCAGCGGCGACATCAACCTTGCCCTCGCCGACGACGACAGCCGGCTCATCGGCTTCGAAAGCGGCGGCCGCACCACGACGTCGCTCCTGGTCGACGGCGACTACCCCAAGATCCGCTCGCTCTTCCCCGAGTCCACACCGATCCACGCGACCGTGCAGACGTCCGAACTCGTCGAAGCGGTGCGCCGTGTCTCGCTCGTGGCTGAACGCAACACACCGGTCCGGCTCGCTTTCACCCAGGGCCAGCTGCACCTCGACGCCGGCACCGGCGAAGATGCCCAGGCTTCGGAAGAGCTCGAGGCCCAGCTCACCGGCGAGGACATCACCGTCGCCTTCAACCCGCACTACCTGATCGAGGGCCTGAGCGTCATCGAGACGAAGTTCGTGCGGTTCTCGTTCACCAGTGCGCCGAAACCGGCAATGATCACGGCACAGAACGACGCCGACGGCGAGGACCAGGGCGACTACCGCTACCTGGTCATGCCTGTCCGCCTGCCCAACTAGTCCCCACCGCCACCCTCGCCTCGCAAGCTCGGCCAGGGAACCCTGGCGGCGTGGGCCCACCCCGAAATCCCAGCGCAGAAAAGAGTTCATACCGTGCACATCGGACTAATCGGCCTTGGAAAAATGGGTTTCAACATGCGCGAGCGGCTGCGCAAGGGTGGAATCGAGGTCACCGGTTTCGACCGTAATCCGGACATCACCGACGTCGCGAGCGTGGACGAACTGATTGCCGCCGTGCCCTCACCGCGGCTGATCTGGGTGATGGTCCCCTCCGGCGACATCACCGACGCCGTCATCACCGAACTTGGCACCAAGCTCGACGCCGGTGATCTCGTGATCGACGGCGGCAACTCCCGTTTCACAGAGGACCAGAAACACGGCGCCGCGCTGGCTGAGAAGAACATCCGTTTCGCTGACTGCGGTGTATCCGGCGGGGTCTGGGGCCTGCAGAACGGCTATGGCCTTATGGCCGGCGGGGATGCCGCCGACATCGACCGCGCCATGCCCGTCTTTGACGCGCTCCGTCCCGAGGGCGACCGTGCGGACAGCTTCGTCCACGTCGGAGGGATCGGCGCAGGCCACTACGCCAAGATGGTCCACAACGGCATCGAGTACGGGCTCATGCAGGCCTACGCCGAAGGCTACGAACTCCTGGCCGCAAAGGACATCGTCACCGATCTTCCCGGCACCTTCCGCGCCTGGCAGAAGGGAACCGTGGTCCGGTCCTGGCTCCTGGATCTTATGGTCAAGGCCCTGGACGAAGATCCCGGACTGGAATCGATCGACGACTACGTCGAGGATTCCGGTGAAGGCCGGTGGACCGTCGAAGAGGCTATCGCCAACGCCGTGCCCGCTCCGGCCATCACGGCGGCACTTTTTGCCCGCTTCTCCTCCCGCGAAGACAATTCCCCGGCGATGAAGATGGTTTCCGCGTTGCGCCACCAGTTCGGCGGGCATGCGACCCGGCCGGCCAAATAGTCCTGCCCTGAAATCCTGAACCCGGCGTGTACCTAGAACAACTTTCGCTCACTGATTTCCGCAGTTATGCCCAGGTGGAACTGAGTTTCGAGCCCGGCGTCACCGTGCTGGTCGGTTCCAACGGCATCGGCAAGACCAACCTGATGGAAGCCATCGGCTACCTGGCCTCTCTGAGCTCCCACCGGGTCAGCTCCGATGCCCCGCTGCTGCGCTTCGGCAGCGAACGGGCCCTGATCCGCGCCAAACTTGTCCGGGGCGAGCAGTCCACGGTGCTCGAACTCGAAATCAGCAGCTCGCGCGCGAATCGCGCCCGGATCAACCGCAGCAACCCGGTCCGGGCCCGGGACATCCTTGGCATCTGCCAGACCGTGTTGTTCGCCCCGGAGGACCTGGCCCTGGTCAAAGGCGATCCGTCCAGCCGGCGCCGTTTCCTCGACGAGCTCCTGGTCAGCCTTATGCCGCGGCACGCGGCCACCCGGAGCGACTACGACCGGGTGCTGAAGCAGCGCAATGCGCTGCTCAAATCCGCCCGCGCCGGCAAATTCACGAGCGGCCACGAAGCCACCCTGGACGTCTGGGACCAGCACATGGCACGGGCGGGGGCCGAGCTGCTGCATGCCCGGCTCGAACTGGTGGAACGGCTCCGCCCCCACCTCAACAGCGCCTACGCGCAGCTCACTGACGGTTCCAAGGAAGCGGGGGCCATTTACCGCTCCACGCTGCAGGGAGCGCTGGAGGACGACGGCGGCATGCCGGCTGCCGATTCAGCTCCGGGCGACGGGCCGGCCGAGGACCTGCGCCAGCTCTCCGTTGACGAGCTCACCGAGCGCTACGTGAAGGCCTTCGCAGTGTCACGCCGCAAGGAACTGGAACGCGGGATCTCCCTCGTAGGCCCGCACCGTGACGAACTTGAACTCATCCTCGGCGCGGCCCCCGCGAAGGGTTACGCCTCGCACGGTGAAACCTGGTCCATGTGCCTGTCCCTGCGCCTGGCCTCGTACTACGTGATGCTCGATGATGCCCGTACCGGCGGATCCGCACCCATCCTGATCCTGGACGACGTCTTTGCCGAGCTTGACGTCCAGCGGCGGCGTAAACTGGCGGCAATAGTATCCGGCGCCGAGCAGGTGCTCGTGACTGCCGCCGTCGAGGATGATATCCCGGTGGAACTGGCCGGGCGGCGGGTGAAGGTTATCCCCGGAGGGATCGACGAGGAATCGATGAGCGGGAAGGTCGATGAATAAGGATACCGACGGCGGCCTGCAACCGGGACGCGATCCCGACGACATCGATGCTGCCCAGTCGGCCCTGAACAGGATGCGTGAGGCGGCCGCTTCCCGCGGTGAAATCCGGCGCAAGGCCCCGCCGCGTCCTGGCGCCACTCCGCAGAAGACCGGCCGGAGCACCAGCAGTACCCGCGGCTTCGGACAGTTTCACGGCACCGGCCGGGACCCGATGGGTCTTGGCAAAGTGGTCGGACGACTCGTCGCGGAACGCGGCTGGAGCTCTCCCGTGGCAGTCGGCTCGGTGATGGCGGAATGGGCAACCCTCGTGGGCCCGGAGATTTCCGCCCACTGCACGCCGGAAAGCTTCACCGACACCACCCTCCACGTCCGCTGTGATTCCACCGCCTGGGCAACTCAGCTCCGCCTGCTCAGCATCAGCCTGCTGGAGAAGTTCCGCACCGAACTCGGCGACGGCGTCGTGACCAAGATCCAGGTCCTCGGCCCTGCGGCGCCGAGCTGGCGCAAGGGCGGCCGGACCGTCAACGGACGGGGACCGCGGGATACGTACGGATAACTCCGGCGGCCCGGGAATCACTGGATCTGAAGCACTCCTTGCAAAACTCTTGAAAAATCTGCGAACGGCATGTAGGGCGCTCAGACGGCCGGGGGCCGTATAGGAACCTCATCCCGGTACCCCTGGAGCCTTGCAGGTGGAGTCTGTGGCCTCCCAGCGGCACTTTCCTTCCCGTTTGGGCCTCCAGAATGCGGGTTTCGCCCCTATAACACGGTAGAATCGTGGAAGATAACTGGGCGCCGGTGAAACGTTGACTGAGTCCGTTTCCGACGCAACATCCGCGTGCGGTAGACGGATCCTCGAGCCAGCAGCACCACCGGTGTCATCAGTGACGTGCCCGTTGGCAGTGGCTGTTTCCTCCGGGAAGCGGCAACGGCCGGCCTTTAGCGAAAAAGAGGAGTCGAAAGCGCCTGTGGCTAACGACAATGCAGAGATCCCGGCAGTGGACCCAGTAGCGGCAGAAGCGGTCACCCCGCCGGAGGCCGCGACTCCCCACGGCTACGGCGCCAGCGACATCACGGTGCTCGAAGGCCTGGAGGCTGTCCGGAAACGTCCCGGCATGTACATCGGCTCCACCGGTCCGCGTGGTTTGCACCACCTGGTCTATGAAGTGGTGGACAACTCGGTTGACGAGGCCCTGGCCGGGTACTGCACCCACATCGAGATCGTTTTGCAGGCCGATGGCGGGGTCAAAGTGGTCGACGACGGCCGCGGCATTCCGGTCGACATGCACCCGACGGAGCACAAGCCCACCGTGGAGGTCGTAATGACCATCCTGCACGCCGGCGGCAAGTTCGGCGGCGGCGGCTACGCCGTGTCAGGCGGCCTGCACGGCGTGGGCATCTCCGTGGTCAACGCGCTCTCGAGCCGGGTCGACACCGAGGTCCGCCGGCAGGGCCACGTCTGGCGGATGTCCTTCGCCGACGGCGGCAAGCCGCAGGGCAGCCTGGTCAAGGGCGAGGAGACCACCGAGACCGGCACCACCCAGACGTTCTACCCCGATGCCGGCATCTTCGAAGAGACGGATTTCGACTTCGAAACGCTCCGCGCCCGCTTCCAGCAGATGGCCTTCCTGAACAAGGGCCTACGCATCACGCTCACCGATGAAAGGCAAGCGGCGGAGGAACCGTCCGAGGACGGTGACCTCGATCTCGACGTCGTCCGCACCGAAGGTGAAGTCCCCGCAGAGTTCCACACGGTGGTTTACCAGTACGACAACGGACTGCTGGACTACGTGCAGCACCTGAACTCCGGCAAGAAGGTCGATGTGGTCCACGAGGACGTCATCGCTTTCGAAACCGAGGACACGGAACGGCACATTGCCCTGGAAATGGCGATGCAGTGGACCAACGCGTACTCCGAGAGTGTCCACACTTACGCCAACACCATCAACACCCACGAAGGCGGCACCCACGAAGAGGGTTTCCGCGCCGCGATGACCTCGCTCATCAACCGCTATGCGCGGGAGAAGAGCATCATCAAGGAAAAGGACGACAACCTCACCGGCGACGACATCCGTGAAGGCTTGACGGCCGTCATTTCGGTCAAGCTGTCCGAACCGCAGTTCGAGGGCCAGACCAAGACCAAGCTCGGCAACTCCGAGGTCAAGGGCTTCGTCCAGCGCGTCGTTACGGACGGACTCGGCGACTGGCTGGAGCGCAACCCGGGCCCGGCCCGCGACGTCATCCGCAAAGCCATCTCCGCCGCCCAGGCCCGGATGGCAGCCCGGAAGGCCCGCGACAACGCGCGCCGCAAGAGCCCGCTGGAGTCCTTCGGCATGCCGGGCAAACTCTCGGACTGCTCGTCGAAAAACCCGGAAAAGTGTGAGGTCTACATCGTGGAGGGCGACTCCGCCGGCGGTTCCGCCAAGCGCGGCCGCAACCCCGAGACCCAGGCCATCCTCCCGCTGCGCGGCAAGATCCTGAACGTGGAGCGGGCCCGGCTGGACAAAGCGCTGGGCAACGCCGAAGTCCAGTCCATGATTACCGCGTTCGGCACGGGAATCGGCGAGGACTTCGACCTGAGCAAACTGCGCTATCACAAGATCGTTCTGATGGCCGACGCCGACGTCGACGGCCAGCACATCACGACCCTCCTGATGACGCTGCTGTTCCGCTACATGCGCCCGCTGATCGAGAACGGCTACGTCTACCTCGCGCAGCCGCCGCTGTATCGGATCAAATGGTCCAACGCCCCGCACGACTACGTGTACAGCGACCGGGAACGCGATGCGCGGCTGCTCTCCGGCCAGGCCGCCGGCCGCCGTATTCCCAAGGACAACGGCATCCAGCGCTACAAGGGACTCGGCGAAATGGACTACACCGAGCTGTGGGACACCACCATGGACCCGGATCACCGCACCCTGCTGCAAGTCACCATGGACGACGCCCTGGCCGCGGACCAGACCTTCTCCACCCTGATGGGCGAGGACGTTGAATCGCGCCGAAACTTCATTCAGCAGAACGCCAAGGACGTTCGGTTCCTGGATATCTGACAGCCGCCAGACGGCTTGATATTCCCGAACTGATATATACCTGAAACGGAAAATATAGACTATGAGTGACGAAACACCAGAAGTTCCGGCCGGACCGGCCGACGGCGAGACCGTAGTTGAGGGCACCGTACTGGACACCGATGTGCTGACCGACCGCGTGGAACAGGTTGACCTGCAGACGGAAATGCAGCGCTCCTACCTCGACTACGCGATGGCTGTCATCGTGGGCCGCGCCCTTCCGGATGTCCGCGATGGGCTCAAGCCCGTGCACCGCCGTGTGCTGTATGCGATGTTCGACGGCGGCTACCGCCCGGAGCGCTCCTTCAACAAGTGCGCCCGTGTGGTCGGCGAAGTCATGGGCCAGTACCACCCGCACGGTGACACCGCCATCTACGATGCGCTGGTCCGCCTGATCCAGGACTGGACCATGCGCTACCCGCTGGCGCTGGGCCAGGGCAACTTCGGTTCTCCCGGCAACGACGGGGCAGCAGCACCGCGGTACACCGAAACGAAGATGGCCCCGCTGGCCATGGAGATGGTCCGCGACATCGACGAGGAAACCGTCGATTTCCAGGACAACTACGACGGCAAGAACCAGGAACCCACCATCCTGCCGGCCCGCTTCCCGAACCTCCTGGTGAACGGTTCCTCCGGCATCGCCGTCGGTATGGCCACCAACATCCCGCCGCACAACCTCCGCGAGGTTGCCGACGGCGTCCAGTGGTACCTGGCCAACCCCACGGTCAGCCGCGAGGAACTGCTCGAAGAGCTGATCGTGCGCATCAAGGGGCCCGATTTCCCGACCGGCGCCACGATCCTGGGCCACAAGGGGATCGAGGATGCATACCGCACCGGCCGTGGCTCGATCACCATGCGAGCCGTGGTCAACGTCGAGGAACTCCAGGGCCGCACGTGCCTGGTGGTCACCGAGCTGCCGTACCAGGCCAACCCGGACAACCTGGCGATCAAGATCGCCGAGCTGGTCAAGGACGGGAAGATCTCGGGCATCGCCGACCTGCGTGATGAAACCTCGGGACGCACCGGCCAGCGCCTGGTGATCGTGCTTAAGCGCGATGCCGTCGCCAAGGTGGTGCTGAACAACCTCTACAAGCACACCCAGCTGCAGGACAACTTCGCCGCGAACATGCTGGCTATCGTCGACGGCGTTCCCCGCACGCTGAGCCTGGATGCGTTCATCCGGCACTGGGTTACCCACCAGATGGACGTCATCGCGCGACGGACCCGCTACCGCCTGCGCAAGGCAGAGGAAGAAGCGCACATCCTGCGCGCCCTCCTGAAGGCGCTGGATGCCTTGGATGAAGTGATTGCGCTTATCCGCGCCTCGAGCACCACCGAAGCCGCGCGCGACGGCCTGATCGAACTGTTGGACATTGACGAGCTCCAGGCCCGCGCCATCCTGGACATGCAGCTGCGCCGGCTCGCCGCCCTGGAGCGCCAGAAAATCCAGGACAAGCACGCCGAACTAGAAGCTGCGATTGCGGAATACAACTCGATCCTCGCCTCCGAGGAACGCCAGCGCCAGATCATCAGCACCGAACTGGCCGAGATCGTCGACAAGCACGGCGATGACCGCCGCACCAAGGTCCTGCTGGGCTTCGACGGCGACATGTCGATGGAAGACCTGATCCCCGAAGAGGAAATGGTTGTCACCATCACCCGGGGCGGCTACGTCAAGCGCACCCGCAGCGACAACTATCGCTCGCAGCAGCGCGGCGGCAAGGGCATCAAGGGCGCACAGCTGCGCGGCGACGACGTCGTCGAGCACTTCTTCGTGACCACCACCCACCACTGGCTGCTGTTCTTCACCAACCTTGGCAGGGTTTACCGCGCTAAGGCATACGAACTCGTGGAAGCCGGCCGCGACGCCAAGGGCCAGCATGTGGCGAACCTCCTCGCGTTCCAGCCGGACGAGCACATCGCCCAGGTGCTGGACCTGCGGGATTACCAGCAGTCGCCGTACCTGGTGCTGGCGACCAAACGCGGTTTGGTGAAGAAGACCCGCCTGGAGGACTACGACACCAACCGCTCCGCGGGAGTCATCGCAATCAACCTGCGCGACAGCGACGAGCTGGTCTCCGCCCAGCTGGTCTCCGAGACGGATGACCTGATGCTCGTCTCCCGCATGGGCCAGTCGATCCGCTTCACGGCCACCGATGAGGCGCTGCGCCCGATGGGCAGGGCCACCTCCGGCGTCACGGGAATGAAGTTCCGCGAGGACGACGAACTGCTGGCTGCCGACGTCGTCACTGACGGTTCCTTCGTGTTTATCGTCACCGAGGGCGGCTATGCCAAGCGCACCGCCGTCGAGGAATACCGCCTCCAGGGCCGCGGCGGCCTCGGCATCAAGGTGGGCAAGTACCAGGAGGAGCGCGGCCACTTGGTGGGTGCGCTGATCGTGCAGGAGGAAGACGAGGTCCTGGTGGTTATGGAAGGCGGCAAGGTGGTCCGGTCATCCGTGGCCGGAGTGCCGGCCAAGGGCCGCGACACCATGGGTGTTATCTTCGCCAAGCCGGATAAGAACGACCGCATCATCGAGGTGGCGCGCAACAGCGAACGGGGCCTCGAAACCGACGAAGTACCCGAAGAGGATGGCGCCGAAAGCCAGTCATCGGCGGCTGATGACGTAACGTTGGCTGAAGAAACCGGATCCTTCGAGGGGTCCGCAGCGGAAGAATCAGCACCGGCCCCGGAGTCAGATGAGTCATCAGGCAATGCCGAGCTGGACGAAGACAACACCGGAGGTAACGCGTGAGTAATTCCGACTCATATCCCAAGCCGAACACCGGCGTTCCCGGCGGAGTGCGGCAACCTGCCGCCGCACCGCGGGTCAGCGCCCCGTCCCGCCCCGAGCAGCGCCCGGGTGTAGCGGGCGGCGCCAACGGTGCGGCCCAGCGGCCTCAGGTGCCGGGACAGCGTCCCGTACAGGGACGCCCGGCGGCTCCGGGCCAGCGCCCGGTAACCCCGGGACAACGTCCGGACCAGAGCCGTCCGGGCCAGAGCACCGCAGGGCTGATCAAGCCGGCGCCGAAGGCCAAGGTCCGCCGTGCCCGCCTGCTGGTGAGCAAGGTCGACCCCTGGTCCGTCCTGAAAATGGCCTTCCTGCTTTCCGTGGCCCTCGGCATCGTGACCGTCGTGGCCGCGATCGTGCTGTGGACGGTCCTGGACCTGACCGGAATCTTCGATCAGGTCGACGGCCTCCTGGGAACCCTGGCCGGTTCCGAGGGCGGCGGCTTCGAATTGAAGAAGGTCGCCTCGCTGGGGCAGGTGGCATCCTTTGCCACCATCATCGCCGTCATCAACGTCGTTCTGCTGACGGCGCTGTCGATGCTCTCGGCGGTGTTGTACAACATCTCGGCCACCCTCGTGGGCGGCATCGGCGTCACCCTGACGGACGACTAAATCCCGTAGTTTTCCCGGAATTTTCCCGGGGAAATGCCTCGATTTGAGATCGGGCCGGGATGTGCTGTAAAGTCGTATCTCGGCCCGATGAGGCATCGGGGCGTATAGCTCAGGCGGTTAGAGCGCTTCGCTGATAACGAAGAGGTCCCAGGTTCAAGTCCTGGTACGCCCACGGAATCTGTACTGATTCAAGTGGAGGTTCGGTTGATACTTGTTTATCGCTGAACCGGAACGGGGTGCATGTGAAGAAGTTGCTCGTTGTTGCAGCTACGATCGCAGGCGTCCTGCTCTACAAGAAAGTGCAGGAATCCGAAGCCCGGAAAACGGTCTGGAGCGAATCAACCGATACGGTTGACTAGCCCGGATTCCCCGGATCGGCAGTTGGAAAACAGCCCGTCGAACTAGGGTATGATTGTCGGGTTGCTTCTTATGGGGGCATGGCGCAATTGGTAGCGCACCTGCTTTGCAAGCAGGGGGTTCGGGGTTCGAGTCCCCGTGCCTCCACCATAGGAAAGGCCCCGGATCGCAGAAATGCGGTCCGGGGCCTTTTGCATGCCCGGCCCRGACTGCCGGGCAGCGGCTTCTCATTCCTTGGGTTTGGCGTAGTCATCCATGCCCTGCCAGTCGATGAAAACGTATGGCTCGTCACCGACGACCCAGGCGTCGTGCCCCGGCGGGATGAAGCCGTAGTCGCCCGGGCCATACTCCGTCTCCTCGCCGTCGTCCATAACGACCTTGAGCCGGCCTGAAATCGTGTAACCCTTGTGGGCAATCATGCAGCTGTCGGTCTGGGCGATCGGCTTAACGTGCTGCGACCACTTCCAACCGGGCAGGAACGTCGCACGTGCCACGGCGCCGGCGTCGAGGTTCACAAGCTCTACCTGGCCCATCCCGTCCTTGACGGGACGGGTTTCCTCCGGATTGTCCAGGCTCTTGCGGATGGTTGAAGCCATGATGGTCTCCTTTGCGGATGGTGGTGAGACCGGATTTAAGACTGGCACCGCCATATTTCGCCGTCAAGAACCCCTCTTCCGCCGAGCGCGCCAAAGCCCCACTACTGTGGGATCGTGAACTTCTTCCTTGCCGCCGTGGGCGTCCTCGGCGTGGCCTCCTCCGGGCCGCTTATCGCCGCTACCCTGGGGGCAACCTCCGTCAGCGCCCTGGCAATCGCCTTTTGGCGCAATGCGATCGGGTCGGTCGTCATGGCCGGACCCGTGCTGGTCCGGGACCCGCGCCAGTTCGGCAGGGTCACCGGCCGGGAGTTCCGCTGGTCACTGGCGGCAGCCGTCGCCCTGGCCCTGCACTTCGCCTGCTTCATCACCTCCCTGCAGCTGACTTCCGTCGCGGCAGCCACTGCCCTCGTCTGTCTGCAGTCCGGCTGGATCGCCATTTTTCAGCTCTTCCGGGGCGTCAGGCACCGCTGGCCGGTCCTGGCCGGGCTGGGGATAGCTTTCGGCGGCGTCATTGCGATCACCGGATTCGACATGGGCACCTCCCCGGATGCGCTGCTTGGTGACCTCCTGGCGCTGGCGGGCGGCGCCCTGGCGGGCATCTACACCCTGGCCGGCGGCCAGGCACGGCAGACCATGGGCACGGGCGTTTACACGACCCTCTGCTACGGGATGTGTGCGGCCGTGGTCGCCATCCTGGCGCTGTTCTCGCAGCAGCCCCTCGCGGGCTTCGAAGCCGCCGGCTGGGTCGGCATCCTGGCGATTACGGTGTGCGCGCAGCTGATCGGGCACACCGCCTTCAACCACCTGCTCGCGACGATGAGCCCGCTGCTGGTATCCATGATCATCCTGCTCGAGATTCCCGGTGCGGCGCTGCTCGCTGCGGCGTTCCTGTCAGAGACCCTGCCGGCCGGGACCTACGCCGGGCTGGCGATGATCCTGGTGGGGCTCGCCGTCGTCGTTGTGGGACAGCGGGGCTCCCGCTCCGTACGGCGCGGTGCGCCCCCTCTGGCCGAGCTCGGGACGGACTGACGACGGCGGCAGCGGCGCCGTGCGCTACTGGCCGCCGCGGCGGGCGGGCTGGGCCGTGTTGACCGTGTGGATGGCGCGCAGCAGCTTGGCCGGGAAGTACACGGAGAAGAACACCACCATGGGGGCCTTGAGCGCCATCTTCTTGACGTTGTGCGCCTTGTACGTGCGGTCGAAGCGCGTCACGTAGTAGCGGTAGTCGCGGGGGGAATCTTCCAGGCGGCGTGCGGACATGCCGGAGACCATCTGCGGCCAGTACTGGATCCGGAGCTCATTCTCGGCCAGGTGCAGGGACAAATCGATGTCCTCATGCATCTCATCCTTCTCATCCCGGCACGTCTCCAGGCGGATGATCTCCCAGGCTGAGCGGCGGAGGGCCATGTTGGACCCGAAGAGGAAGTGGTACTTGTGCTTGGCCAGCCTGAGCATCAGCTGGCGCATCTTGTCGTCGGCCTTCAGGCCGAAACGCCGCATGGGCATGTCGTAGTAAACCACCGGACCGGTCGCGGCATGGACGGACCTGTCCCGGAAGGCTTTCTGCACCTGTTCGACCCAGTCGGGCTCCAGCACGGAGTCGGCATCGATCCGGCCGAGGATGTCTCCGGTGGCGTGGTCGAGGCCAAAGTTGCGGGTGGGGATCAGGCCCTGTTCCAGATCCTGGCTGAGCAGGATGATGGGGCTCTCCGGATATTCCAGTTGCATCTGCCGGACGATATCGGCCGTGCGGTCCTTCGACATGTTGTCGACGACGATGATCTCGTGGGCCGGGACAGACTGGTACACGGCTGCGATGAGGCACTGCCGGATGACACTTTCCTCGTTATACGCCGGGATGACGATAGACACAGCCGGCATCTGCACAGCATCGTGTAAGGCATCCTCAGAGGATTTTTCGGGTGACATCCCCCCAAATTTAGCACCACACGGGTTTTTTCTGCCCGATACCGGGCAACGGACCGGCTACGAACTGGTAAACATCGCGCACAAGAAAAGGGAGGGATCCCGCCTGTGGCGGAATCCCTCCCTCAATGGCTCACTGAAGCCGTGGGTGCAAGCTGCTTAGGCGCCGGTGTTTTTGTCCGACCCGTTGTTAAGGCTCGCAGCGATGTTGCGGACTGCGGTCTTCGCGTCGGTAGCAACCTTGGCGGAAGCGTCTTTGATGTCCTCGGCAGCGTCCTTGGCTGCGTGCTTAGCCTTGTCGTCGGCGTCCCCGGCGGACTCGGCGACATCAGCCGAGGCGTCCGCAGCAGCGTCGGCGCCGGCAACTGCGGCCGCGCCAGCCTTGGCGGCAGTCGCCTGTACGGAATCCTTGACATCGTTGACGGTGGTGGCCGGCACCGGGGCGGGCGTCACCGGAGCCGGTGTCTTCCAGGGATCCTCGACCGGTTTGGAAGCCTTCCACGCAGCAGCAGCGGCGGCCGCGGCCGCGGCGATGATGCCGAAGATCAGCCACCCGCGGTGCTTGGACTTCTGCGGTTTGGCTACCTCTATATTGACGGCCTTGCCGGCCTTCCTCGCAGCTACCTTTACGTGCCCTCCGGCGGTCTTTGCCTGCTCCTGGACGGCGTGGATGATTCCAGCGTCACTGAGCCTCTGCGCAACCGCGTCGACGTGGGCCGGAGCACTCTCGAGCGTACGGTGCACGGCGTCGGACGCCTGGCCGAGCTGGGTGGAAAGCCTCGGCAGGTATTCGACGACGACCCGGTCCCGCGCGTTGGCGATGACCGGGGTGGCCTTGTCCACGGCCTCATGCAGGCGCGGGGTGGCTCCCTCAACGGCGTCGCTGATTTTCGGGGCGAGGTGCGCCAGGCTGTCCTGGAGACGCGGAGTTACCGTCGCGACGCCGTCGGCAAGGTTGTAGGCCGCGGACTTGAGGCCTTCCTGGATCTTGGGAGAAGCGGTATCCAGGCCCTGCTGCAGACGCGGAACGGCCCAGCTGACTGCTGCCTCAACCCGGGGGGTTGCCCAGTCTTTGGCGTTCTCTACTCCGGTGCTGACGGAATTCTCAAGCTCCCGGGCAATACGATCCGTTTTCTTCACAACTACCTCCCGATTAATGTGACGGTTCTGGAGTTAGCCTACGTGTCCCAGACCTCACCGGCTATTCTTCGGGGCTGATTTTAGGGGGATTTCACCCAGCGCGGAACTGGCGGAGGGGCCATGTGCGTAGGGGCGCGCCGTGGAAGAATGGGGCCTATGACTGCCATCGCAACCGCAAAAGCAACCATCCACACGAGCATGGGCGACATTGTCGTCAACCTCTTCGGCAACCACGCCCCCAAGACGGTCGAGAATTTCACCGGACTGGCCACGGGCGAGAAGGCCTGGACCCACCCGGAGTCCGGCGAGGACAAGACCGGTACGCCCCTGTATGACGGCACCATCTTCCACCGCATCATCAAGGACTTCATGATCCAGGCCGGCGACCCCCTGGGCCGCGGCGTCGGCGGACCGGGCTACAAGTTCGACGACGAAATCCACCCGGAACTGACCTTCAACGAGCCCTACAAGCTGGCCATGGCGAACGCCGGCATCCAGATGGGCCGCGGCACCAACGGCTCGCAGTTCTTCATCACGACCATCCCCACCGGCTGGCTGCAGGGCAAGCACAGCATCTTCGGTGAGGTGGCGGACGAGGAATCCAAGAAGGTTGTCGATTCCATCGAGGGTGTCCGCACCGGTATGGGTGACCGCCCGGTCGAGGACGTCACCATCAACAGCATTGATGTAGAAAAGCTCTAAGCCAAGCGCATGAGCTACGGAATTCCGGCGGCAGAGCCGTCCGCGCAGATCCCGGTGTGCCCGCGGCACCCGGACCGGCCCGCCTACGTGCGCTGCCAGCGTTGCGGGCGCCCTGCGTGCCCCGACTGCCAGCGGGCGGCCGCCGTCGGATTCCAATGTGTTGACTGCGTCAACGAGACAAAACGCACGACGCCGGACATCAAGACCGTCTACGGCGGCACCGTGACCACCGGAAAACCCTTGGTCACCTACTTCATCATTGGGCTCTGTGCCCTGGTATTTGTCCTCCAGTGGCTGGTCCCGAACGACGGGATCTACCGGAACCTGGCGTTCGCCACGGTCTACGCCTCCCCGGAGTACGGGGTCTTTGAACCCTGGCGGATGGTGACGTCCGCATTCCTCCATTCCCAGGGGTTCATCCTCCATATCGTGCTCAACATGTACATGCTGTGGATATTCGGTCAGGCACTCGAACCCCTTCTGGGTCGGATCCGCTTCCTGGCCGTCTACCTGTTGTCCGCTTTTGGTGGATCCGTGGGCTACCTCCTGCTGACTCCGGGCTATGTTCCGGGCCAGCCGCTGAGTGGCGTTGTGGGAGCTTCCGGCGCCATCTTCGGCCTGTTCGGCGCCATGCTGGTGGTCCAGCGACGCCGCGGTGGCGAGACCAAGCAACTCTGGGTGCTGATCCTCATCAACGGCGCCATCGGCTTCATTGTCCCGTCGATTGCCTGGCAAGCCCACCTTGGTGGTGCTGTCACGGGTGCCCTGTGTGCCGCCGTCATTGCGTATACGCCCCGCGGCCCGCGGCAGGGTCTGCTACAGGCCGGCGGCCTCGTTCTGGTGCTCGCCCTGCTGATTGCCGTCTCCGCCCTCCGGGTGGCCAGCTAGCCCACCCGTCCCCGCTTCCGGGGCAGCTGACCCGGGGCGCTTCCGGGACGGCCAGTTGGCCCGGCCGCGCTTCCGGGGTGGCCCGGGTGGCCAGCTTGCCCAACCGGCCCCGCTTCCGGGGCGGCCCCGGGTGGCCAGCTTGCCCAACCKGCCCCGCTTCCGGGGCGGCCCCGGGTGGCCAGCTTGCCCAACCTGCCCCGCTTCCCGGACGGCAGCTGACCCCGGTTGGCTCCGTTTTCCTTCCGCCGATGACTGACGCAGCACGCGAAGGAGACGCTCCAGCCCAGGTACCCCGTGCCTGACTACGTCTCCGCATCCTGAAACCGCGGGTTTCCGCGGGTGCGCCGGCGGGGAGCAGGAAGTAACTGGGCAGGAGCGTCACGCCGGGGCCCRTCTGCGGTGCCGAGGTGCCCTCCTGCGAGCCAGCGCCGGGGCCGGCCTTCATGCCGAGCTGCTCTCCTGCGGGCCACCGCCCGAGCGGGGCTCCTCTTATTTGCCAGGACCGAAGCGGCACCCGATGGAGACGCTCCAGCCCAGTTACTCCGTGTTTAAGCCGGGTCCACCGTCCTCTAACGGCGGGATTCCGCGGGTGCGCCGGCGTGGAGCAGGAAGTAACTGGGCAGGAGCGTCGCGGCTTCACGGAGCCTTCTCCCAATGGCCCTCTAAACAGACCCAGGCGCGACCTGGAGCGTCGCGGTGCAAGGGTTTCCCACAGCATTTTCCCCTTATCCACAGCTCGTCCTGCGCGGCGCGCTCTTTTGCGTTGCAGTAATTGCGGCCCTCCCCGCCCCAAAGCGGTTGCCGGGCACGGGCCCGGTGAAGTTGTCCACAGGGGTTATCCACACTGTTGGTAACTTACAACGCTGTAGTTCACACCGGAGTGCCGGATCTGAGGGCCACAACTGGCGATTTTGCACCGAAGGTCTCGAGAATTTCCACAATTGTGGATAACTCCTGTGGGTGGTCCTGTGGTTAAGTGGACAACCCTGCCGGAAACGCGGGGAAATGACAGTTCTAAGCGGGCGGGGACGCTCACAGCAGCGAGGCTGAGCGCTCTACAGCGACACCGACGGCCTGTTCAAATCTGATTTCAACAGGGTTATTCACAGTGTTAATAACGTCGTCCTCGATGTTATCCGAGGAGATTTCCCGCCACGGGGCGCCAGGGCTGCGGAATCAAGGCTCGGATCGTGCACTTATCCCCAGATGTGGATAACTTGTGGGTACTGGGGTGTTGTTAAGTGGATAACCCGGCCGCGGCGCCCGGCGGAACGAGAGGGACCCCGCAATTGCGTGCTGCGGCCTCGGATTTCAGCTCCGGGGGCCAGAACAGGGCCAATGAGTTCACTTATCCACAGTCAATCCACACTGTTAATAACTCACACGCATGTAATTCAGCCGGGATGGCCGGGTGGAGCGTGCTTCTGAGGGCCACAGGGCACGGGGATGGTGGCAAGCCCGGTGGGAGCCCAAGGGAGTTATCAACAGTGTGGATAACTCCCCGCGGAGTTGTGCACAGCGGACGCCGTCAGCGGGGCCAGATTCCTGAGGCTCCGCGGCGGTGGCTGTCCAGCAGATGAGTATCGATCATGCCGATCGCTTCCATCAGGGCATACATCGTTGTGGGGCCGACAAACGCGAAACCCCGCTTCCGCAGCGCCTTGGACAGGGCGACCGACTCTGCCGACGTAGTGGGGATCTCCTCGTGGGAGGTCGGCTCAGGAGTGGAATCGGGCTGGAAGGCCCAAACGAAGTCAACCAGTCCGCCGTCGTCCCTCAGCGCAATCGTGGCCTGGGCGTTCGTGATGGCGGCCCTGATTTTGAGCCGGTTGCGAACGATCCCGGCGTCCAGGAGGAGACGCTCAACATCGGCTTCGGTGAACGCGGCCACGGTCTCGGGATGGAAGTCATGGAAGGCAGCCCGGAACGCGGGCCTTTTCCGGAGAATTGTGGCCCAGGAGAGTCCGGCCTGGAAGGCCTCGAGGCTGATGCGCTCGTACAGGCCCTGCTCGTCGCGTACCGGAAGCCCCCACTCGGTGTCGTAGTACTCGCGCAGCAGCGGATCCACGGCCGCCCACGGTGGCCGGGCCAGGCCGTCGTCGCCGATCACTGAGCCGATTACTGCCGCTGCCATCCGGTTTCCTTCCCTCGCGTTGTCCTCCGTTCCAGCATTATCGGTCCCCGGTCCGACATCCCGTTAACGCGAAAGACCGGTACACAGGGTGTACCGGTCTTTCGAGGGTTGCGGCGGGCCCTAGGAACGCCAGCGGGTGGTCATTAGGAAGCCGATGATGGCGATGCCAAAGCCGGCGATGATGTTCCCGGATCCCCAGGCTGCTACCGGAAGGGTGCCTTCGCTGATGTAGAAAGTGATGATCCACAGGAGGCCAATGATCATCAGGCCGAACATCACCGGCTTGAACCAGACGGGGTTGGGCTTATAGGCCTGGGCGGAGGTCTGCGGCGTTGCGTCGCTGGTCCTCTTACGGCGCTTTGACTCGGGCACGGGTCCTCCTGGGCGGCTGGAACAGGAGCGGGACCGTGGCTTGATATCCTGCAAGAAGGAATACACCGGCGGTCAGCGCGCTCTTGGTCATGTATGAGTTCTTATTCGGAGCCAATTCTAGCTGGAGTTCAGGCCACAGTGGTGTCCGCCGCGAACGTCCGGGAGGAGAAGCCACGTGCTGCAGCTGCAGGAATGATTCCGGGTGTTGATGGTTCAGTTCCTTTTCCCTGGATGGCACAATTCACCCAGTTCAGCGATTCAACGATTGGTTCAGCAAGGCATCCATGAGCACAACCAAGATCCTCGTCGTCGACAACTACGACAGCTTTGTCTACACCCTGGTGGGTTATCTCCAGGAACTCGGCGCGGAGACCACCGTGGTCCGCAACGACGACGTCACCCTGGCCGAGGCGATCGAGCTCGCGGAAGCGCGCGACGGCGTCCTCATCTCCCCGGGTCCCGGAAACCCCGCCGGCGCAGGAGTCTGCATCGAGCTGATCAAGTGGTGCGGCAGCCATAACAAGCCGATGCTGGGCGTCTGCCTCGGCCACCAGGCGCTGGCGGAGGCCTACGGGGGAACCGTGACGCATGCGCCCGAGCTGATGCATGGCAAGACGTCCCTCGTGGAGCATCACGGCGACAGTGTGTTTACCGGGCTGCCTTCGCCCTTCACGGCGACCCGCTACCATTCCCTCGCCGCCGTCCGGGAGAGCATCCCGGAGGTCCTGGAGATCACCGCGGAGACGGCCACCGGAGTGGTCATGGGGCTCCAGCACCGCACCGCGCCCCTCTGCGGGGTGCAGTTCCACCCGGAGTCCGTGCTCACCGAAGGCGGCTATCAGATGCTCGGCAACTGGCTCGAATCCCTCGGCATGGCCGGTGCGGCGCAGCGGGCCGCGGCGCTAAGCCCGCTCATTAAGCACTAGCGGGAGAACCCGCCCAGGAGCGATCCGCCTTCCTTTGCGCCCTTGCTCGACGTCGGGGTCGGAGTCGGCGTGGGACTCGGCGGCGGCGCGGGGGCCTTCGCGACGGTGACGCCGACCGTCTTGCCCTGTTCGACCAGGGCCTCCGCGGCGTCAGTTTGCCCGGTGACCTTGCCCGGTTCCACCTGGGAGTTTTCGACTTCAGTGACATTCATGCCAAGGCCCAGGGCCTTCAGCGCGGCCTCAGCCTCGGCGACGGGGAGGCCGACGAGCTGAGGGACCGCCACCTTCCCGGTGGACACGATGATTTCCACCGGGCTTCCCGCCGCAACGTTCTGCCCCGGCGCCGGGTTTGTGGTGATCACGATTCCGGCCGGGACCGTGGCACTGTTGGCCATGGTGGTGCCAGGTGCTCCGGCAAGACCCTTCTGGCGCAACACATCGCGGGCGGCAGCCTCCGTCCGCCCGGGAAGGTCCGCGGGGATGGTGATGACGCTGGGCCCCTCGGAGATATTGAGGGTGATGTCCGAATTCGGGTCCAGTGAGGCCCCCGTTGCCGGCACAGTGCCGACGGCGATGCCCTTGGCGATGGTCTCGTGCTGCATCCGGCTGAGCTGGGGTTTGAGCCCCGCGTTGTAGAGCTTCTGGAGGGCTTCGCTCTCGGTCAGTGACGTCACCGAGGGCACCAGGACCTTTGCCACGGGCGGCGGAGCCTGGTTCATCATGTTGTAAAGCCACAGGCCGCCGCCTGCCAGCACGAGGACCGTGAGGATCACCAGTGTCGTTATCCATGTCCGACGGCGGGACTTCTGTCCCGGCGTGTGTTCGCGCTCCGGGGGCAGGACCAAAGGCAGGCTGCCGGTATCCGCCGCGTCATAGGCGACACCTTCGGCCGCCAGGGCGTCGTCGTCATCAGCCGATGAATCCAGCGGCGGCCGGAGCCTGCCGGTGGGGGTCTCATCAAGGAACTTGGCGCCGGTGACCGAGAAAGCGGCTGTCGGTGTGCTGTCCGGAGTCGGGATGGTGTTCTGGGGATCGGTGGCAGCTTCGCTCGCAGCCGGAGGGACCACTCCGACTCCGCTCCGCGCCGCCCGGAGGGCCCGGCGGAATGCAGCGGCGTCCTGGAATCGGTCCGCACGGTTTTTCTGCAAAGCCTTCATCAGCACGCTGTCCAGCGCCTCTGAGACGTCCGGATTCAAGCTGCTGGCAAGTTCGGGGATTTCGCGCACGTGCTGGTAGGCCACGGAAACAGGGCTGTCGCCGATGAACGGCGGCCGGCCGGCCAGCATCTCGTACAGCAAACATCCGGCGGAGTACAGATCGCTCCGGGCGTCCACGGTCTCCCCGCGCGCCTGTTCCGGTGAGAGGTACTGGGCGGTCCCCACCACGGCCTGGGTCTGCGTCATGGTCGCCGCAGAGTCAGCCATGGCGCGGGCAATCCCGAAGTCCATGACTTTCACGCTGTTGGAATCCGGGCAGAACATCACATTGGCCGGCTTGATGTCGCGGTGGACGATCCCGGCCTTGTGGCTGTAATCCAGGGCAGCGAGGACGCCCAGGGTGAAGTCGATCGCCTGGTCGATGCTGACGTCCTTGGCCCTGATCAGGTCCCGGATCGTCTTCCCGGAGACGAACTCCATGACGATGTACGGCACCCGGACCGTGTCCTCGTGGTCACCGGGCACGGCATGGTCGCCGGTGTCATAGATGGCAACGATCGAGGGATGGTTCAGGGCGGCCACCGACTGCGCCTCGCGCTTGAACCTGGCCTGGAACTGGGGGTCCCTGGCCAGGTCCGGACGCAGCAGCTTGACCGCAACGGTGCGTCCCAGGCGGGTGTCGACGCCTCGGAAGACATCGGCCATGCCGCCGCGGCCGATCAGCTCACCCAGCTCATAACGCCCACTGAGGACGCGCTGCGTGTTCACGGGGCCGCGGTCCTCCCGGTGTGATGGGGTGCGGGGTGAATTGGACATGGTGGCCTACGTTCCCGTGGGGCTCGGGGTGGTGGTTGAAGCAGCTGCGGCGGCTTTGGCCAGGTGGTAGGTCACGAGGGAACCGGCAGGCACCTTGCTGCCGGACGCGGGCTCGGAGCTGACGAAGGTGCCGGCCTTTTCTTTCTTGTTGGTGGGGTCGACAGGCTCGCCCTTGGCCCAGCGGAGACCGGCACCCTCGATGGCCTGCTGGACGGCGGCTTCGCTTGCGCCGGACTGTATTGACGGGACCGTCACTAATTCCGGGCCCTTGGAGTACGACACGGTAATAGTCGTGCCGGGCTGGACCCGGCCGGCCGGGTCGATGTTGGTAACCGTTCCGGGCGCGGAAGCGTCGAAGACTTCTGCTCCGGTGACGCCCAGGCCAAGGCCGATCAGTTCGCTGCGGACATCGTTGTAAGGCCGGCCCAAGTAGCTTTCCGGGACCAGGTTGATGGCCGCCGGGGTGGACTGGGTCGGGGTCGCGGAGCTGCTGGTGGGGCTGGCGCTCGTAGACGTGGGCGAGGCCTTGGTGGTTGTCGGCGCGCTGGTGGTGGCCGCACTGCTCGCCGGTGTCTCCGGGAACAGGATTCCGGCCTGGGTGAGCACGACGCCCACCAGCGAGAACAGCACCAGCAGGATCAGGGCGATCAGGGGCCAGGTCCAGGGGCTGCGGCCGCGGCGTTCCGGCTCATCGACGGGCTCGTCGTAGTCGTCGTCCTCCTCCTGGACCCACGTGCGTTCCGCGGCGAGGGCATCGGCGCGCGAGAGCGTGTTGCGGGCGCCATAAGCACTGGCCGCGGCCGCTCCGGCAGCCAGCCCTGCCGCGGCGCCCGCGCCGGCGGCCCCCACAACAGGCAAAGCCGACGTGGCCGACGTCGTACGGTCTGCCGCGCCAATGACACCGGTCGCGGCCGTGGGCAGGTCCACTGGCGCGGTGATGGGACCCGTTGTCTGCTCGAAGAGCAGCATGCCCGGAACGGCGGCGTGCGCTGCGGCGATGTCGCCGTTGCGGATGGCTTCGGCGGCCTCGGAGAGTTTGAGGGCGTCGGCCGGGCGGTTCTTGGGATCCTTGGCCAGCATGGACATCAGCAGGGCCCGGACCGGCTTGGGCAGGGTCTCCGGCAGAGGCGGCGGCGCGTCGTTGACCTGGGCCAGCGCGATGGCGATCTGGGACTCGCCGGAGAACGGGCGGTGCCCGGTGAGGCACTCATAGCCGATCACGCCGAGGGCGTAGATGTCCGAGGCGCCGGTGGCGAGCTGGCCGGTGGCCTGTTCGGGAGCGAGGTACTGGGCAGTGCCCATCACCTGCCCGGTCTGGGTGAGCGGGACCTGGTCCGCGAGGCGGGCGATGCCGAAGTCCGTGACCTTGACGCGGCCGTCCGGCGTGATCAGCAGGTTGCCCGGCTTGATATCGCGGTGGACCAGGCCCTGGGCGTGTGCCACCGACAGCGCGCGCGCCGTCTGGGCGATCATGGACAGGGTCCGGTCCGGGGAGAGCACCTGTTCGTGCTCGATGATGCTGCTCAGCGGCTGGCCCGGAACCAACTCCATGACGAGGTAGGCGGAGCCCTCTTCCTCGCCGTAGTCAAAGACGTTGGCGATGCCCACGTGGTTCAGGAGCGCAGTGTGGCGTGCCTCTGCCCGGAACCGCTGGAGGAAACCGGGGTCGCCCGTGTACTCCTCTTTGAGCACCTTGATGGCGACGATGCGGCCAAGGATCAGGTCTTTGGCTTTCCAGACTTCTCCCATGCCGCCGATTGCAATACGGGTGGTCAGCTGAAACCTGCCGCCGAGGGTGATTCCTGATGAAGGCCTCACTTATTCAACACCGCCTCAAAAATCTTCTTCGCATTCGGACTGGTTAGCTTTGCGCCGGTGGTGATGTCTACGCCTTCAATGACGATGGTGACAGCCACTTGCGGGTCATTCGCCGGGGCAAACCCGGTAAACCATGAGTTGTTCAGGCCGTTGCCGAGTTCCGCGGTACCGGTCTTGCCGGCCACCTTGACGCCGGGCACCGCCGCCTTGCTGGCGATGCCGTCGTCGACAACGCTGACCATCCACTCGTTGATCTGCCGGGCAATGTCAGGCGTGGTGGAGGTCCGCAGGGCCCGGGGTTTGGGCTCGCTGATCGGCCGCAGGTCCGGGGAACGCACAGCCTTGATCAGGTTCGGCTGCATCTGCACACCGTTGTTGGCGATCGCAGCGGTCATCTGGTTGATCTGCAGCGGGGTGGCCCGGACGTCCCGCTGGCCGATCGACGACTGGGCGAGGCTGGCGTCATCCAGTTTTTCGGTCGGGAAGAAACTCGCCGCGGAGTCCAGCTTCAGGTCCTTACCCCAGTCCTCCCCGAAGCCGAACTTCTCGGCCTCGTCCGCTATTGCCTGCTGTCCCAGGTCCAGGGCGATGCTGGCAAACGGGGTATTGCAGGATTGCTGCAGGGCGAAGGCAAAAGTCGCGGTGTCGCGGGTGTAGCAGTTGCCGCCGGCGTAGTTGGGCAGCGTGTACTGGATTCCCGGGAAGGTCATCTCCGCCGGGTTGGGCAGGATGCTGTCCTTGTTGTACTTTCCGGATTTCAGCGCCGCGGATGTGTCGATGAGCTTGAAGACTGACCCCGGGGCCAGCAGTTCCCCGGTGGGTCCGCTGACGTTCTGGTTCAGGTTGATCCCGGGAATCTTGTTCAGCTCCGCGAAGTTGGCGGCCTCAGCCACCGGGTCCTGGGTGGCGATCAGGTTGGGATCGTAGGAAGGCTTGGACACCATGGCGATGATCGCGCCGGTCTTCGGGTTAGTCACCACGATTGATCCGCGCTGGCCGTCCGGGATGAGGTCGAAGGCGAGCTGCTGGATTTTGGGGTCGAGGGTGAGTTCCACCGAGGCGCCCTTGGGCTGGTTGCCCAGGAAGAGCTGGCCCGCACGGTCCAGGAACTGCTGGTCCGAGCTGCCCGCAAGCTCCTTGTTCATTGTGCTCTCCAGCCCGGTCACGCCGAAGCTCCTGGAGAAGTAGCCGGTGATCCCGGCGTAAGGCTCGGGCTGCGTGTAGGTGCGCTGGAATTTGCAGCTCTCCGACGCTGGCACGGACTCGGCCACGGGGGTGCCGCCAACGATGATAGCGCCGCGGTCGTTGCAGTAGTTCTGCAGGAGCGTGCGCTTGTTCCAGGCGTTGGCCTCGAGGGCGTCGGCGCCGATCACTTGGACGTAGCTGAGGGCGCCGAAGATCAGCACGAACATGGCGATTGAGGCTATCCAGGCATTGCGGATGGCTTGGTTCACAGCTTCACCGCCTCGGTGGGAGCGTCCGGACTGTTCCGTCCGCCGCCGGGAAGGGCGGCCGGCTTCGAAGGCATGGCAGGAGTGGCTTTCTGTGCGTCGGGTTCTTCGCCGGGGGCCAGCGGGGTGGTATCCACCGGGCCGCGCGCCGAGTGCGAGATCATCAGCAGCAGACCGACGATGATCCAGTTGGCCAGCAGCGATGAACCGCCCGCGGCCAGGAACGGGGTGGTGAGGCCGGTGAGTGGAATAAGCCGGGTGACGCCGCCGATCACGACGAAGCACTGCAGGGCTATGGCGAAGGAGAGCCCGGTGGCCAGGAGCTTCCCGAACGCGTCCCGGGTGCCGAGTGCCGCGCGGAAGCCCCGGGTGAAGAGCAACAGGTACATCAGGACGATCGCGAAGAGACCAATCAGGCCCAGTTCCTCACCAAAGGAGGCAATGATCATGTCGCTGTTGGCGAAGGGCACCAGATTGGGGCGTCCTTGGCCGAGGCCGGTGCCCACCAGTCCGCCGTTTGCCATGCCGAACAGTCCTTCGACGATCTGCAGGCTGCCGCCGAACTCCCGTCCGTAGACCTCGTCGGTGAATGCGTTGATCCAGCCGTCAATCCGGAGCGCGACATGGGAGAAGACGCGGGAGGCGACGAATCCGCCGACAGCGATGAGGCCGACGCCGATGATCACCCAGCTGATGCGGCTCGTTGCGACGTAGATCATCACCAGGAAAAGGCCGAAGAACAGGATCGAGGAACCCAGGTCGCGCTGGAAGATCAGGACGCCGATGCTCACCAGCCAGGCGGCGAGCATCGGGCCCATGTCCTTGAACCGCGGGAATTGGATGGGTCCGACTTTCCGGCCGGCCAGCAGGATGAGATCCCGGTTGGAGGAAAGATACCCGGCGAAGAATATAGCGAGCGTGATCTTGGCTATTTCACCGGGCTGGAAGGTCATGGATCCGAACTTGATCCAGACCCGCGCCCCCAGGATTTCACCGGCCGAAATTCCGGGTACCAGCGGCAGGATCAGCAGGACCGCACTGACGGCAAGGGAAATATAGGTGAAACGACGGAGGACGCGGTGGTCCTTGAGGAACCATATGACGGCGATCGAGACAGCCATCGCCACCAGGGTCCAACGCAGCTGGTTGTTGCCCGTGTCTTCCCCGACCCGGTCCAACCGGTGGATCATCGCCAGCCCGAGGCCGTTGAGGGCCACCACCAGTGGAAGTATTACCGGGTCGGCATATTTTGCGCGCAGGCGCAGCACCAGGTGGAACGCCAGGGCGGCCGCGGCCAGCAGGCTCGACTGGAACCAGAAATCGGTATCGAAGGCCTTCTGCTTGTCGACGCCCACCAGGGCGTTGGCGCCGATGCCGACGGCGAGGGCCAGCACCAGCAGGAGCAGCTCGATATTGCGCCGCGGCTTGGGAGTGGGGTCGATGGGGGTCACTGGCCCACCCCGCAGAACGGAGCAGAGGGTGAAGGTGTGGAAGTGCCGGCCGTGCCGGGGCTCGCCGTGGCACCCGGGCTCGCTGTCGCGGCGGGCGTGGCGGGGGTCGGGGAGGGAGTGATGCACTCGTCCGCCGGGGCGGTGGTGCCGGTGCGCTCGAGGTTCTTGACGATCCGCTGGGCGTCATAGAGGTCGCGGGCCGGGACGGTCTGGCGCACCCGCTGCTGGGAGAATTCGGGGAGATCTGACATCCGGATTTCGGTCTCCGCTTCGAGGGTTGAAAGCTGGATGGGTCCCAGGCGCTGGGAGACCCCGTTGAAGATGGCCACGTGCTGGTTGTGCTCCCCGATGTAGTACCGCGTCTGGGTCCACGCATAGCCGAGCCACAGACCCACCGTCAGTAGTGCCACGATGGCGGCGGCAATGGAGACCGTCACCCAGCGGCGGGGCCGGCCGGCCGGGCTGTACTCCTCAGCCTCTTCCTTCGCCTGCTCCGACTTGTGGGTCAGGACGGTGGCTGCCCGGCGCGCCATGGTCCGTCCCGCGATGGTGGGGATGGAACCGGACTCCGCGGCAGACGCAGCGGCGCCCACGAGTTCGTGGGGGCGGCCGGACAGTTCCTCGCGGAGCACTTCGGCGGACAGGTGCTCACCCAGGTGCGGATCAGTGGAAGTCGCCGGTTCGCCCTTGCCGGCGGCACCGCCATTCGGATTTTCTCCCGCCGGGCCGGCCTCGGTTGGAGCGTCCGGTGCTGTGCGCGGGACAGTGGCTGTTGCTTCGCCGCCTTCGGAGGTCTTGAGCGGTGCTTCAACAGTCTTCGCTGCCCCAAAGGTGCTTCCGGTCCGCCGCGGGGCGTCCCCGGACACCGTCGCGGTCACGGTGGAGACCGGCGTGGCGGGGACAATTTCGACGGCGGCGGTGCGGACGTCGTCGATCGTCTGTTCGGCGATTTCCAGCATCACAACGGTGACGTTGTCCGGGGCGCCGGCCTCGAGGGTGAGATCAACCAGCAGTTCGACGCATTCGCGCAGGTTCCTGGTCTCCCGGACGGTGCGCTCCACGACGTGGCCGGCCACGTAGTTCAGGCCGTCGGAACAGAGCAGCCAGCGCTCACCCGCTTCGACGTCGAGGGTATCCAGGTCCAGTTCCGGGCTTGCGTCGACGTCGCCGAGGACGCGCATCAGGACGTTCTTGTGCGGATGTGTTTCCGCCTCTTCGGGCCGGAGCCGGCCTTCGTCGATGAGGCGCTGGACGAACGTGTGGTCCACGCTTACCTGTTCGAATTCGCCGTTCCGCAGGCGGTACGCGCGGGAGTCGCCAATGTGGGCGAAGTGCAGCTTGCCTTCGGCCAGGAGGAGGGCCGTGACGGTGGTGCCCATGCCCGCCAGCTTGGGATTGATGTGCACGAGCTCGGAGAGCAGCGAATTGGCGGTCTGGATCTCGTCGGCCAGGACGGTGCCGGCGTCGCCGTCGTAGTCGTCGTTGTCGAGATGGATCATGTCGAGCACCGTGGCGGCCGAGGCGACATCGCCGCCGGCGTGTCCGCCCATGCCGTCGGCAACGACGGCGAGGTGGCGGCCGACATACGCGGAGTCGTCGTTTTTCGCACGCACACGGCCGACGTCGGAACGCGCGGCGTAACGCATGATGAGCGGCCGCGACGGGGCAGTTGGTTTGCCTTCGGCCCTGTCCGCGGGAAGATCCGGGGCAGCCATGGCTACGGCCTCAATTCGATGACCGTCTTGCCGATTCTCACGGGGACACCGAGCTCAACGGGCAGTGCCCTGGTGAGCTGCTGATCGGCCAGGTAGGTGCCGTTGGTGGAGCCAAGATCCTCGATGAACCAGCGGCTGCCCTGCGGGAACAGGCGGGCGTGGCGTCCCGAGGCGTAGTCATCCTCCAACACGAGGGTGGCTTCCTGGGCGCGGCCGAGCAGGATGGGGCTGGCTGCCAGCGGGATCGTGGTGCCCTTGAGGGGACCTTCGGTCACCACCAGCTGGCGCGGCTGCTGCCTAACGGGGGCGGCCGGTTCGGCCAGCGCGGGGTTCTTGCGGACCTGCCGCGCCGTGGGGGCGCCCGCTGCTGCCTTGCGGCCGACCATGAGGTCGCGTCGCATGGCGGCAACAATGCTGAAGATCAGGACCCACAGGAGCAGGAGGAAACCGAAGCGCAGGGCGGTGATTGTCAGTTCGCTCACTGGCGGCCGCCTGGGCTGGCGGGCAAAAGGCGGTAGATAATCTTGGTCCGTCCCATTGTGATCGTGGAGCCGTCGGTGAGTTCCGAGGACCCCACGATCTTGTGGCCGTTGACGTAGCTGCCGTTCGTGGAACCCAGGTCGACGGCCTGCGCAGTGCCCGGCCCCGTCCGGATTTCCAGATGGCGGCGGGAAACGCCGGTGTCGTCAATGAGGATGTCTGCGTCGGAGGAGCGGCCGAGGACGATCGAGGGCGCGTTCAGCGAATAGCGCTGGCCGTCGATGTCCAACACCGGCTGCATCCGTGAGGGCTGGCGCGTCGGCGCGGCAGGCATCCCGCCGTGTGCCGGCTGGGCCGGTGCGGACGGGGAGGAGGACTTTTCGGTTCGCGACTTGATCTCGAAATCTCCGGCGCGGCGTTCCTCATCGCGGCGGAAGCTGATCCGGACGGGACCCTGGAGAGTGTAGCCCTGGCTGCGCACGTGGTTGATGACGACGTCGCACAGTTCCTCGGCCAGCGGGGTGCCCCATTCCTGGGCCCGCTGGAAATCGTCCTCGCTGAGGAGGACGTCGAAGACGTTGGGTGCCAAGGTGCGTCCCGCGGCGATAGTGATGGCCTTGTTGTCCACCTCGCGGCGGAGGTGGCTCGCGATCTCGACAGGCTCAACCTGGGCACGAGAACCGGTGGAGAAGACTCCGCGGACGGCCTTTTCGATGCCGCGCTCGACTTTGTCCAGCAATCCCATGGTCCTTCTCCTTTCGTGACGGCTGCAGGGCAGCATTCGTTCCGGAACTCGGTTTCCCACATCTGCGGGAGCCCGCTGGTAACGGGCACTCCTACATCAGATACTACTGGGCGAGTCTGGGAATGGCCTTAATGAGCGTCGCCACTCCGTGCCGGAAAATTACGTCGGACCGGCCCTGACATGCGCTGACGGCGCTGCGCTCCGCCGGTCCGGGCAGGCCTTCATCCGGTCTGGGCGGGGTCCGCCCGCCCACCCTTTACTGCCCCTCCGGGGGCCGATTGGTGTTTTCCCGCGGTTGTCCGTTATGCTTGATCTCGCTGCTTTTACGAGGTTGACGGTCCGGATTCCGGGCCAATAATTGAGTGGAAGAAGTTGCGCGCGAGTGGCGGAACGGCAGACGCGCTGGCTTCAGGTGCCAGTGTCCGAAAGGGCGTGGGGGTTCAAATCCCCCCTCGCGCACGCATTAGAACCCCGGTCTTCGGACCGGGGTTCTTTCATTTAACACCGGGCCGCCGAGCTGGCCGGGCATGGCCGCCGGCTTACCCGCGCAGGGCCCCGAATCCGGTAATGAGCGCCTCCAGACCGAGTTCAAAGGCAACGTCGGCCTGGTTTTCGTACCCCTGGTCGCCCAGGCGCGCCACGGCGGCCGTGAAGTTCGGCGTCGATTCCGCCATGCTTCCGGAGTCGAAGATGTCCGCCGGAGCGGTGACGTCGTAGGCCGAGCCGAAGATGAAGGACTCCAGGGCCACGATCGCCGAAATGATGCGCTCCTGGGGGAAGCCGGCCCGGCTGAATCCGGCGCTGACAGCCTCGTACATGGCCAGCGTCTTCGGCGCATCGGTCACCGGCAGCACGGCGATGACCGGGATCAGCGGCGTGTGCTTGGAAAAAACGTCGCGGTAGCTCCAGGCCCAGCTGCGCACCGCCTGGTCCCACGGTTCGGCGTCGAACGCGGACACATCCACGAAGGACGTCAGGTGGTCCTGGACCAGGACCAGGACGTCCCGCTTGGACGAGACATGGTTGTACAGGGCCGACGGCGCCACGTTCAGCGTCCGCGCCAGGGCCGCCATGGTGAACCCGTCATAACCGCTCTTTCCGATGAGCTGCAGCGTCGCCGAAGTAATGCCGTCCTGGTCGAGAACGGCGGCGGGCGGCCGGCCCACCCTGCGGCGCGGCTTCGCGTCGTGCCGGTGCGGATCTGCAGGGGCGCTGGTTGATGCCGGCATTGCTCTGCCCTTTCTGGCGTCGCTGGGGTGGTCCCATTCTGCCCCTACTTTACGGGCACTTTTACGGCGAAATTTTCTTGCGCAGGGGGTCTTCCCTGATGCATCCGAAGGGTCTATAGTCAATTCTAAATGAACGGCATTCATTTAGTGGTCCGCATCACTTTCGCGGACGCAGAGAGGACATCATGCTGGAACTTGACCGCGACGTCGTCATCGTCGGAGCAGGCCCCTCCGGGCTGACCGCTGCCCGCGAACTGAAGAAGGCCGGCCTGAGCGTCGCCGTCCTGGAGGCCCGCGACCGCGTCGGCGGCCGCACCTGGACCGACACGATCGACGGCGCCATGCTGGAAATCGGCGGCCAGTGGGTCTCCCCGGACCAGACCGAGCTGCTGGCGCTCCTCGACGAACTCGGCCTGAAGACCTACTCCCGCTACCGCGACGGCGAATCCGTCTATGTCGGCGCCGACGGCAAGCGCACCCTGTACACGGGCGACTCCTTCCCGGTCGGCGAAACCACCGCAGCGGAAATGGACAAGCTCACCGCCCTGCTGGATTCCCTCGCCGCCGAGATCGGCCCCGCGGAGCCGTGGGCGCACCCCAAGGCCCGCGAACTGGACACCATTTCCTTCCACCACTGGCTGCGCGAGAACTCCCCGGACGAGGAGGCCTGCAACAACATCGGCCTCTTCATCGCCGGCGGGATGCTGACCAAGCCCGCCCACGCCTTTTCCGCCCTGCAGGCAGTGCTGATGGCAGCCTCCGCCGGATCGTTCTCACACCTCACCGACGAGGACTTCATCCTCGACAAGCGGGTCATCGGCGGCATGCAGCAGGTCTCCCTGCTGATCGCCGAAGAACTGGGAGACGACGTCGTGCTGGACAGCCCGGTGCGCACCATCAACTGGCGCGCGGCCGCGCCAGGGGACAACGCGGGGGGCCACACCGTGACCGCCGTGTCGGAACGCGCCACGGTGAACGCACGCTTCGTGATCATGGCCGTGCCGCCGAACCTCTACTCCCGGGTCTCCTTCAACCCGCCGCTGCCGCGCCGCCAGCACCAGATGCACCAGCACCAGTCACTCGGCCTGGTCATCAAGGTCCACGCCGTCTACAGCAGCCCGTTCTGGCGCGAGGACGGCCTCTCCGGAACCTGCTTCGGTGCCGGCGCCCTCGTCCAGGAGGTTTACGACAACACCAACCACGAGGACGAGCGCGGGACGCTGGTCGGCTTCGTGTCGGATGAAAAGGCCGATGCCATGTTCGAACTCAGCGCCGAGGACCGCCGCCGGGCCATCCTCGAATCGATTGCCGGGTTCCTGGGGGACAAGGCCCTCGAACCGGAGGTCTACTACGAATCCGACTGGGGGTCGGAGGAATGGACCCGTGGCGCCTATGCCGCCAGCTACGATCTCGGCGGCCTGCACCGCTACGGCAAGGACCAGCACGCGCCGGTCGGCCCCATCTACTGGTCCTGCTCCGACCTCGCTGCCGAGGGCTACCAGCACGTTGACGGCGCGGTCCGGATGGGTCGCCACACAGCGGCCCGGATCGTCGCAGCGGCCGACCGTACTTCCGTGGCGTCCAACTAGCCCGGCGCTTCCAGACAATCCACCTAAAGTTCAGAAAGGACCGGCCAGATGCGTTACGTAGTGGGGTATTCAGCCAATGCCAGAGGCCATGATGCCGTCAATCTGGCCGTGGCCCTGGCGCGCGGCCGCGGTGCCAGCCTGGACCTCGTATTGGTGGTCCCTGAAGTGCAGCAGTTCGGCGCGGCGCACGCACCCAAAGCCGGTTTCGAGACCGTCCTGAACGAGCAGGCACGTGAATGGCTCGACGAGGCCCTCAAACTCGTTCCGGCCGACGTCCCCGCGAAGGCGCATATCCGCAGCGGCGACTCCGACTCGCACGCGCTGATCGAGGCGGCCGAGGAACTAGGGGCGGACGTCCTGGTCATCGGGGCAACCAGCAACGGGCTGTTCAAGCGGTTCACCATCGGTTCGGTGGCCAGCGCGCTGCTCCACGCGTCCACCGTGCCTGTGGCACTGGCTCCCCACGGCTACCACCGCACGGAGGCCCTGACCCGGATCAGCTGCGGCTTGGGAACCAGGGCAGGGGCCGAGAAGCTGCTCGATTTCGCGATCGGCATGGCGGCGTACCGGAAGGTCCCGTTGCGGGTGGTGTCCCTGCTCGCGCTCGACGGCGGCAACGTAACCGATGCGGCCGAGGCCGCCCGCGAGTATGCGGAGAAGGCCCTCGCCGCAGCCGCGCCGGTCGACCCGTCCGGCGTCCAGTTGGCGGCAAAGACGGACGTCGCCGTCGCACATGGCCGGAGCATCGAAGAGTCCGTGGACGACCTCGACTGGGAAGACGGCGAAGTCCTGGTGATCGGCTCCAGCCGCCTCGCCCAGGCCCGCTCCATCTTCCTGGGCAGCACCGCGAACCGGATCCTGCGCGCCCTCCCGGTGCCGATGCTCGTGGTTCCCAGCGGCTACGAACTCAAGCACCAGAACCACTCAACGTCGAATGACACGTCCGGAGAGGCACACCAATGAGCACTGAACACGTGACGGCCAAAGCCTCGCACGACACCCACGCAGGACTGAGCGCCAAGGGCCTCAAAGCCGGATCGGTAGGCCTGATCGGCGCCGTCGTCATCGGTGTGTCCTGTATTGCTCCCGCCTATACGCTGACCGCGGCCCTGGGCCCCACCGTCGCCGAAGTCGGCGTCCAGCTGCCGGCCATCTTCCTGGTGGGCTTCATTCCGATGCTGCTGGTTGCCTTCGGCTACCGGGAACTGAACAACGCCATGCCCGACGCCGGAACCTCCTTCACCTGGGCATCACGCGCCTTCGGCCCCTGGATCGGCTGGATGGGCGGCTGGGGACTGATCGCAGCGACGATCATTGTGCTCTCCAACCTGGCGGCAGTGGCCGTGGACTTCTTCTACCTCATGCTGGCCCAGCTGTTCGGCAACCCCGAACTGGCGGACCTGACGCTGAACCTGCCGCTGAACATCGCCACCACGCTGGTGTTCATCGCGTTGGCCTGCTGGATCTCCTACCGCGGCATGGAAACCACGAAGGGTGTGCAGTATGTGCTGGTCGCGTTCCAGCTTCTGGTGCTCGGCTGGTTCGCTGTCGCCGCATTCAGCCACGTCGCCAACGGCACGGCCTTCGATGCCACGGCGATCACGCCCGAGTGGTTCAACCCGTTCGCCGTCCAGTCCTTCTCGGCCTTTGCCGCGGGCGTCTCCCTCTCGATCTTCATCTACTGGGGCTGGGACGTCACCCTGACCATGAACGAGGAAACCCGCAACCCGGAGAAGACCCCGGGCCGTGCGGCTACCGTCACCGTGCTGGTCATCGTGGTCATCTACATGACCGTCGCACTGGCCACGCTGGCGTACGCCGGCATCGGCCAGGAAGGCCTGGGGGCCGGAAACCCGGAAAACCAGGGCAGCATCTTTGCCGTCCTCGCCGGGCCGGTCATGGGCCCCTTCGCCATCCTGATGTCCTTGTCCATCCTGAGCAGCTCGGCCGCGTCCCTGCAGTCGACCTTCGTCTCACCGGCCCGGACGCTGCTGTCGATGGGGCACTACAAGGCGCTGCCGGCCCAGTTCGGCAAGATCAGCCCTACGTTCAAGTCCCCGAGCTACGCCACCATCGCCGCTGCCATCGCCGCCGCCGCGTTCTACGTCATCACCCGGACCACCTCCGAGAACGCTTTGTGGGACACCATCACCGCTCTCGGCATGATGATCTGCTTCTACTACGGCGTCACCGCCCTGGCCTGCGTCTGGTTCTTCCGGGCCGAGGCCTTCAGCGGGGCGCGGGCGTTCTTCTTCAAGTTCCTCTCCCCGCTCCTGGGCGGCGTCATCCTGCTGGTGATGTTCTTCAAGACCGCCTATGACTCCATGGACCCGGCCTACGGGTCCGGATCCTCCGTCGGCGGGATTGGCCTCGTGTTCGTCCTGGGCATGGGAGTGATCTTGCTCGGCGTGGTGCTCATGCTGGTCATGTACAAGATCCGCCCGGAGTTCTTCAAGGGCAAGGTTCTGGCAAGGGGTTAGTCGGCTCCCGCCGCCCTGCACCGGAAGGTCCTCCTACCGCCCGCCATTGGAAAGTAAGCAAACTTACCAATAGGCTGACGGGAGGGGGACCTTCCCCCGTTCGGAACCAGAACGAGGTGGCAGCATGTCGAACGCAGAGAACATCAGCAAAGTCACGGACATCATCAACGATTCAAGGATCGGGATGTTCACCACCGTCAACGAAGAAGGCGCGCTGGTCAGCCGGCCGCTGGCCGTCCAAAAGGTGCTGGACGACGGCGATATGTGGTTCTTCACCTCCGCCACCACCTCGCAGGTGGCCCATGTCCAAGCAAACCCGCGCGTCAACGTGTCCTTCGGGAAGCGGACGGAGTGGGTGTCGGTGGCTGGGACGGCTCAGGTCGTCGCCGACCGCCAGAAGATCCATGAGCTGTGGAACCAGACGGTGGAGGCCTGGTTCCCGGACGGCCCCGACACCCCCGAGGTGGTGCTGCTGCACGTCGATTCGGATTCCGCCGAATACTGGACCAGCCCGGGAGGAACCGCCGCGACCGTGCTGCAGTGGGTCAAGTCCAAGGTCACGAACAGCCGGATGAGCGTCGGCGAAAGTGGCACGGTCGAGCTCTAAGTGCCGCACCCCGGCGGGTCCCTATCCGCCGGGCACTTATCCGCCCGACCCGGGGGCATCCCTGCGTCGGCCTAGTCGATGATCTTCAGCCCGGTCGTCCAGTTGAAATCCGCGTACGCGGGGTTGGCCTGCAGGGCCATCACAAGGAGCTGGAATCCCTCCAGCTCCCGCGCATGCCTCAACCCGCCCACCCGCAGCGGCCGGAGACCGGCGGCTGCAGCGAACGACGCGACCGTGTTGGCTGCGTCCTCGGAGTCCGAGGCGATGAAGACATCCAATGGCATCCCGCCCGTGACGCCGGCTGTCAGCGGGGCGGCGAATGTGGTGTTGAAGGCCTTGACCACTGCTGCGCCCGGAAGCAGCGCGGCGATTTCCTCGGCGGCCGAGGAACCCGGTTCGACGATGAGGGAATCGAAGGTCTCCGGGTCAGTCGGGTTGCTGATCTCCACGACGGTCTTGCCGCTGAGGGTGTCGCCGTAGTGCGTCGCGACTTCCTTGGCCGGTCCGAAGTACAGGGCCAGCACCACGATGTCCCCTTCCGGGATATCGCCGAGTCCTCCGGAGGCGGTGTCAGCGCCCAGCCCGGCCGCGAGTTCGGCAGCGTGTTCCGGGGACCGGCTGAGGATCTGGAGCGAGCGTCCGGCTGCCACGGCCCGGGTTCCGATCGCCCGGGCCATGTTGCCGCTGCCGATGATGGTGATGTCTGTCATGGGGCTTCCTTCCGGGGCTGACTGTGAAATACAGGGGCGTGGAGCTCAGCGCTTGGGGTGCGCGGTGTCAGCCGAGTGCCGGACCCGCAGTGGGAAGTCCGGCGGGCCGGGTCGGGGTGTCGTGCCGGACGCCCGCAGCCCGTTCGGCGTCGGCGAGGGCCTGTTCCAGCCGGTCGACGGCCGGGGCATAGGCGGCGTCCGAGCCGCCGCGGAGCTGCTCCGCGGCCTTCATTGCCCGGATCAAGGCGGCGGTCTCCGGCTGGCGCGCGTCACTCATGGCCGGGTAGTCGATGCTGTGCGCGGGGTCCAGTTCGTAGCGCTGCCATCGGGCCAGGACGCTGCGGTGCCGGGCCGCGGCAGCCTCGTTGCTGGCGGCGATGTCCCGAGAAGCGCGCCGGGCCTCCTGCCGGCTGAAGACCCGTGGCGACCAGAAGTAGGAAGCGGCAGCGGCAGCGGCGGCAAGAACCCCCAGCAGCAGGCCGGCCCACGGTGCTGCCAGGGCGGGAAGGACCACGGCCGGCGCCACGATGGCGAGTCCGGCAAAACCATCCCAGAACACCGAGTCCGGCAGGCCGTCGTTACCATCGGCCGAATGCTTCCGGATGAGATACACCGAAGCTCCGGAAGCGCACACAACGATGACAGCCAGGGCAAACAATTGCCACAGCGGGAATGGGGCGGGCTCGAACAAGAACGGCATTCCAACACCTCCAGGGATCCGCCCCGGGCGGGCGCGGT
The DNA here is from genome assembly GCF_052113365.1 of Arthrobacter sp. YAF17. Classification (NCBI taxonomy): domain Bacteria; kingdom Bacillati; phylum Actinomycetota; class Actinomycetes; order Micrococcales; family Micrococcaceae; genus Arthrobacter; species Arthrobacter sp. YAF17. The sequence goes on from NZ_JBFRDB010000004.1 coordinate 86,318, forward strand.
TCCGCTGATTCCATTGGAATCCATTGGAGGCGGGCCGTCAATGGCCCCGGAACTGTGCGAAGCCCCGTGCGGTGGGTTCGGTTCACAGCCGGGTCCGTCGCGGCGTAGCCTAGGGCCCATGCGACTGAAAATGTGCAGTATCCACGTCAAGGACCCCGCCGCCGCCTTCGAGTTCTACACCGGAATCCTGGGCTTCGAGAGCCTTCTGGCTATGCCGGAGCACAACCTGTTCATCGTGAAAGACCCGGCCGGGTCCGGCAGCGGATCAGCCGGGCTCCTGCTGGAACCCAGCGACAACCCGATCGGGGCCGCCTATATGAACGGCTGCCACGACGCCGGGATGCCCGCGATTGTCCTGGGCGTACCCGACGTCCGGGCCGAGTTCAAGCGGCTTACGGCTAAGGGCGTGATTTTCCAGGGCGAGCCCTCCGACGGTCCCGGCGGCACCACTGCGGTGTTCGACGACGGGTGCGGGAACTTCGTCCAACTCCACCAGGACTAGCCGGCCAAGGATCGCGCCGGCCGGGAGCCGGGCCGTGCCCCGGGCAGGGCGGCAGCGGCTACTCGGCCGCGGCGCGTGCCTTCTTGGCGTCCTTCTTCGCAGCCTCGTCCTTGACCCGCTGGGCCTCGGCGCGGACGGCGGCGTGGGTGGAACGCTCGGCGACCAGCCAGGCCGGGGGAGCCTGCAGCAGCGCGGTGATTTCCGCCGTCGTGAGCGCTTCCTCAACGCCGCCGCGGGCCAGGCCGCTGATGGAGACGTTGAGCTTCTGGGCGACTACCGGGCGGGGGTGCGGGCCGTTGCGCCGCAGTTCCGCCAGCCACTCCGGCGGGTTGGCCTGGAGCTCGGCGAAATCGGCGCGCGTGATGACCGAATCCTGGAACTCCTGGGGTGTTGCGGGCAGGTAGATGCCAAGCTTCTTGGCAACGGTGGCCGGCTTCATGGACTGGGAGTTTGCAGAGGTCATGCTTCAAGGGTATCCGGCCAGAGGCTGGCTGGGCACCGGCACTGAGCCCTGACACCCGCCGTGCACCGGGCCGGGCGGTACTGTGAACATGTGTCCGCAGCAGAAGAAGCACCCCAGACCCCCGACGAAACCGCCGCAGAACCGGCCGAAGCAGCCGTGCGGGAGCTGCGTTTTGCTTACGTCGCCGGCGTCACCCCGGGCAAATGGGTCCGGCGCTGGGAAGAGCGGATGCTGGATGTTCCGCTGCGCTCCTTTATGTCCGACGACGGCGCGCAGCTCACGGTCCTGCGCGACGGGTCCGCGGACCTGAGCTTCGTCCGGCTCCCGGTGGAGCGCGAGGGCCTGAGCGTCATCCCGCTGTACGAAGAACAGCCCGTGGTGGTGGCGCCCAAGGGACACGAGATCTCCGTGTTCGAAGAGGTAGCCCTGGCAGACCTGTCCAAGGAGACGTTCCTGGACGTGGCTGAACTCGGCGGACCGGAGATGGCCGTGCAGGTGGTGGCCACAGGCGCCGGTCTGGTGATCCTGCCGATGTCCGTCGCACGGCACTTCAACGTCAAGGACACCGTGGCGCGGAAACTCACCGGCGCACCCACGACCCAGATCGCCCTGGCGTGGCCCAGTGACAGCACGGATGAGGTGATCGAGGAGTTCATCGGGATCGTCCGCGGGCGCACCGCCGCGAGCTCCCGGCAGCCCTCCTCCCAGCAGGAAAAGCCCAAGAAGGAACCGAAGCCGGACCGGCGCGGTCCCGCCGTCAAGAAACCCAAGGTGGCGCAGCGCTACGCGCCGAACCCGGACAAGGGCCGCGGGAAGGGCTCCCGGAAGAAGGGCAAGCGTTAAGCGAACCCCGGATCGCTGGCGCTACTTGGCGCAGGCGTCCTGGAGGGCCTTGACGGAGTCGCCCGGAACCTGGTCGCCGGAGTCGGCGATCTGGCGCAGCGGCGTGGTGATCTCGGCGGGAACACCTGCGGTCTCCGCGCCGGCGACGAGGCCGCCCAGCAGTTCCTTGTCCTTGACGCTGACCAGCCCGTCCTCGACGAGCGTGCAGGCCTGCTTCTTCACTTCACTGCCGGCCGCCGTGGCTACCTGGGATGCGCCGTCGCTGACTGCCTTGTTCGCGGCATCCTGCACCTGGCCGCAGCCCGTCAGGGCAATCAGAAGGGTGGCAGCGGCAAGGGCGGCGAGGCGAAGTTTCATTCGACCAGCGTAACAAGCGCGCAGCTCGTGCCGGGTTCAAGGGATGCCCGTGGGCAGAGGAACCGCCGGCTGGTGCCGGCGGTTCCTCTGCTGACAGCTCCCTGGCTGATCAGTCAGCGGCGTGGGTTGCGCCCAACAGGTCACGGACCCGCGCTGCGATACGGACGAAGTCCGGGTTCTCCATGGTTTCTCCGTAGTCGCGGTCGTTGCCGAACGGGACGTCGATCGTCTCGAGGATGCGGCCCGGGCGGGGGCTCATGACGACCACCCGGTTGGCAAGGAACACGGCTTCCGCCACGGAGTGGGTCACCAAGATCACGGTGGTCCCGGTTTCGCGCCAGATCCGGTGAAGTTCGATGTTCATCCGTTCCCGCGTCAGCGCATCGAGGGCACCGAACGGTTCATCCATGAGCAGCACGTCGGGCTCGTGGAGCAGGGCCCGGCACAGTGAGACGCGTTGTTGCATGCCGCCGGACAATTCATGTGGCATCGAATTTTCGAATCCGGCCAGGCCGGTCATCTCGATGAGTTCATCCGCCCGCCGGGCCGCCTTCGCCCGGTCCATTCCCCGCATCTCTGCCTGGAGCAGAATGTTTCCGCGCACATTGCGCCATTCCAGGAGTGCGGCACGCTGGAACACGTAGCCGATATCCCGCCGCGGCCCCTTCACTTGCTGGCCGCGGAGTTCCACCGTGCCGCCGCTGGCCCGGGTCAGGCCTGCGACGACTTTCAGCAGCGTTGATTTGCCGCAGCCGGAAGGCCCTGCGATCGACAGGAATTCGCCGGGCGCGACTGACAGGTTGATTCCTTCAAGGGCAGTCACTGTTCCGCGCTTTGAGGAAAAGGTGACATTCATGTTCTCGATCCCGACTACGGGCGATGTGCCCGTGGCGAGGATGTCCGGAACGGTCGCGGTCATATCGTCCCCCTACTTCGGCTGGTACTGCGCGTCGTAATACTTGGCGGYGTCGCCGGCGCTACCGAGCAGTCCCGCGCCATTGAGCGTGCTGATGGTCGCGGCCCAGTCGGCCGGATCATTCACCCCCGGCTTCTTGCCTGAGGTCGCCGGTGTGTGGAGCAGCTTGATGGTTTCCGTCCACTGCGCCAGGACGACGGAGGCCGGCGGGATCTGAGGATCCTTGCCTTCCATCGATTTCGCCGCCGCCTCAGGGTTCTTCACTGCAGCTTCAAAGGATTCCGAGACGGCCGCCATCATTTCGGTGGCCAGGTCCTTATTCTTCGACAGGTAGGAGTCGGACGAGATCAGTCCGTTTGAGTAGAAGTTCACGCCTGCGTCGGCGTACTTGAGGTACGTCATCTCTTTGCCGCTCTTGTTTGCGATTGTGGGGCCCTGATCGTGGGCGAAGCCGATCAGTCCGTCCACTTTGCCCGAAAGCACGGAGGCAACCTTGCCGGCAGCATCCAGGTTCTGCTGTTTCACGTCGTCCGGGGCCAGGCCTGCCGCCTTGAGGAAGATTGGAAAGGTGACCGTCGGAGCGTCACCGGCTGAGACGGCGATTGTCTTGCCTTTGAGGTCCGCAGGCGTCTTGATTCCTGAGTCGCTAAAGACCTGAACGGCCGAAGGGGTGGTCTGCAGGTAGACGCCCAGACTCTTGACCTTGACGCCCTTGTCCACGTTCGCCAGCACGGCGGGTGTATCGGCCCATCCGAAGTCCACCTGACCCTGCCCGGTCGCCTGAACTGTTTTGGTGGAACCCTGTCCGGCCTTGATGGTCAGGTCGATGCCGTGCTTCTTGAAGATGCCTTGTTCCACGCCGTAGTAGAAGGCGGCATGTTCGCCGTACGGGTACCAGTTGAGCATCAGCGTCACCGGCCTGCTCTCTCCGGCGGCAACGGATCCTGCTCCTGCCGCACCGGGGGAGGCGCCCGCTCCGCCCCCACAGGCTGAGAGCGCTACGGCTGCGGCTGCGATGCCGGCAGTCAGAATTGATCTGCGAACGACGTTCATGTTGGTTCCTTAATACTAGGAGCAAGCAAGGGCTGGGAAGACTAGGAAGTAACGGTGGAGGACCCGAGGGACCGCCGCGAAGCGTGCCACGGGATGAGGAACCATTCGGCGATTTGAATCACTGCGAACAGGAGTACTCCGAGCAGCGACATGATGATCAATGCGGCAAAAAGCATGGCCGTGTCGATGTTCCCGTTGGCCTGCAGGATCACGTAGCCCAGTCCCTCGTTGGCACCGACAAACTCACCGACGACGGCGCCGGTTACTGCCAAGGTGGCGGCCACCTTCAGCCCGGAGAGCAGCTGGGGCAGGGACGCGGGGAGCCGGATCTTCCAGAAGGTCTTCAGCGGGTTCGCGCCCATCGTTGAAGCCAGCTCGAGGATCTCCGGGTCCACGGATTTGAGCCCTGCCATGCCGGAAATCACGATGGGGAAGAAGGCCATCAGCACGGCGACAAACACTTTCGGTTCGAGCCCGAATCCGAGCCAGACGACGAAGAGCGGAGCAATGGCGATCTTGGGGACGACCTGGGCGAAGAGGATCAGCGGGTACATGGTCTTTTCCAAAGACTTGGAGTAGATCATCAGTACCGCCACCAATTCGCCGACGATGAATGCGATGACGAACCCGAGGACTGTCTCCAGTGTTGTCACCCCGGTGTGCTGGAGGAGGTATGCCGAGTGCTCAACCGCCGTGTCCACGGTCGCCTGCGGACTCGGAAGGATGAAGGGCGGGACCAGTTCCTGCGCGGTCACCCACCACCAGGCAGACAACAGTGCGAGCACGAACACCGCGGGCCGCCAAAATTCGGACAGCAACTTGGCCGTGGTGGCTGAGGTGCTGCGGCGGGGACGGGCCTGCCGGGTCGGCGGCCCGGACGATCCAGTGCTGGGCTGAATCTCGTTTACAACAACTGTCATGCTGGCTCCGCATCATTGCTGGATGGCTGTTGGTTGGGAAGCGTGGACCCATCTGGGAATGCGCTTTCCGCCTCGGTCCAAGCTAAGGTGTCCTTCATCACATGTCAACCCGGCGCCGTCGCAAAGTCGTGACACTCACTGGATGGCATCTCACGGCCGGGGGGACGCCGGGGGTAGGGGCCAGGGCCGAGTGGCGAGGGGCGCTTCGGGACCCCGGCTGGCAGCATTGCTCCCGGATCCCGCGACGGGCCGCCCTGCGCTCTAGCTTTGGGCTGAGGGCGACGCTTGGGTGCTGCGGCGCAGGGTCACCTGGCCGGCGATGGCGGCGCTGCCGTTCATGTCGTCGGCTCCGGTCCACCCGGTGGTGCCGCCCAGGGCAGCGAGCCTGCCGATCTCCTCGAGGGGCAGGCGGACCGTCGATAGGGGAGGGCGGAAGTCCCGCAATGTTTCGATGTCGTCGAATCCTGCGATCAGGGCATCGCGGGGAATCCGTAATCCCTGGGCGCGGAGGGCCGCCACGGCGCCTATGGCCATGACGTCGTTCGCGGCAAAGATGCACGGCCGCGATTCTTCGCCGGCTGGCGTTCCACCGCCCTTTCGCGCATCGATGATTCGCTTGGCGAGCGTGGTGCCGGCCTCGTAGCCGCCGGTGCGGTCAAAGCCGGCGCGGAGGATCTCGGCGGGCGGCAGGCCGGCTGCTTCCAGGCCGGTCTGGTACCCGCGGATGCGGTCGTCGGAGGTGAGCAGACCCTCAGGGCCGCCCAGGATGACGAATTCCCCGCTGTGGACCTGGGCCAGTGCCCCGGCAAGCTCGGCCGCCAGCTCCTCGTTGGGGACCGCCACAACGTGATACCCCTCGTGGGCCGACGCTCCAACGATGCCGTGCCCCAGCACGCCCACCCTCCCGCCGTTTCGGCAGTATCGGTCGAGTTCGGCCGCGAGTTCGGCATTGCTGTTCTGGTCGCCGGGCCGGCTGGAGCGGGAGCCGGCAATCACGATCGAATCCGCCCGGCGGGCCGCGAAGGCTGTTACAGCGGCATGCTCGTCGGCCGGTGTTCCCCCGGTTGTCGCCAGCAGAAGCATCTTTCCTTGCTCCTGGGCGGCCGCCTGAACGCCGCGGGCAATGGCGGCGAAGTAGGGGTCGGCGATGTCGTGCACAATCAGCCCGATGAGCCCGGACGTGGACCTCGCCAATCCCTGCGCCTGAGCGTTCGCAACGTAGCCGAGGGAGGCCGCGGCCTGCCTGACGCGGTCCGCTACGTCTGGGCCGGGCTTCCTGGCGGAACCATTGAGAACGCGGGATGCGGTGGCCGGCGAAACCCCGGCCAGCCGGGCTACTTGGGCGAGCGTGCTTGCGGCCACGGAAACTCCTGTTCTAACGGCTCTGTTTCGGGCGGATTGAAGGCCGCCCGGTCTCCCCAGCTTACGCAAGTGCTGGAATGCGCTTGCCATGCCGGGCCCGACAATGCATCATAAACGGAGTGGGAATGCGCTTTCCCAAATACGCCACTGGCTTTATGCCAAGAACCGTGGAGGACCCGTGGGCACCGAAAAGAAGACGATCCGAATCGCCATGAACGGCATTACCGGCCGAATGGGCTACCGCCAGCACTTGCTGCGCTCCATACTTCCGATTCGCGAAGCCGGGGGGTTCACCCTTGAGGACGGAACAAAGGTCGAGGTTGAGCCCATCCTGGTGGGCCGCAATGAGGCCAAGATCCGCGAGCTCGCGGAGTTGCACAAGATCTCCGAATGGACCACGGACCTTGAGTCCGTCATCGATGACCCCACCGTTGACGTCATCTTCGACGCCTCCATGACCAGCCTGCGGGCCGCCACGCTGAAGCGGGCCATGCACGCCGGGAAGCATATCTTTACCGAAAAGCCGACCGCGGAAACCCTGGAGGAAGCCATCGAGCTGGCCCGCATCGGCAAGGGAGCCGGAATCACCGCGGGCGTGGTGCACGACAAGCTGTACCTCCCGGGTCTGGTCAAGCTCCGCAGACTGGTGGAGGAAGGCTTCTTCGGACGCATCCTCTCCATCCGGGGCGAGTTCGGCTACTGGGTCTTCGAAGGCGACATCCAGGCCGCGCAGCGTCCCTCCTGGAACTACCGCAAGGAAGACGGCGGCGGCATGACCACGGACATGTTCTGCCACTGGAACTACGTCCTGGAAGGCATCATCGGCAAGGTCAAGAGCGTCAACGCCAAGACAACCACCCACATCCCCGCCCGCTGGGACGAGGCCGGCAAGGAATACCAGGCCACCGCTGACGATGCGGCGTACGGAATTTTCGAACTCGAGACTCCGGACGGTGACGACGTTATCGGCCAGATCAACTCGTCCTGGGCCGTCCGCGTCTACCGCGACGAACTGGTCGAGTTCCAGATTGACGGCACACACGGCTCGGCAGTTGCCGGCCTGAACAAATGCGTCGCGCAGCAGCGCGCCCACACACCCAAGCCCGTCTGGAACCCGGACCTCCCGGTCACCGAATCCTTCCGGAGCCAGTGGCAGGAAGTCCCCGCCAACGCGGAGCTGGACAATGGCTTCAAACTGCAGTGGGAAGAATTCCTGCGCGACGTCGTTGCCGGCCGCGAACACCGCTTCGGCCTGCTCTCCGCCGCCCGCGGGGTCCAGCTGGCAGAGCTTGGACTGCAGTCCTCGGCGGAACGCCGCACCTTCGATGTACCGGAGATCACGCTCTGATGACCTCCTTAATCCTTCCCACCGCCGACGGCGGAACCCGCCAGTACCGCCTCAGTCCAGCCCCCCGCTGGACCAAGCCCGCCGCTCCCATCACCTCCCGCCGGGCCTACGCCGCTGCGCACGTCATCCCCGAAGTCACCGCCGACAACACACCCGGCGCACCCGCTCAGCTCGATTGGGACGCCACGATGGCTTACCGGCACGAACTCTGGTCCTACGGCCTGGGCGTCGCCGATGCGATGGATACCGCCCAGCGCGGCATGGGCCTGGACTGGGCTGCCACCCAGCAACTCATCAAGCGCACCGGCGTGGAGGCAGCCTCGGTCGCAGCCGGAGGGAACGCCGCTACCGCCGGGCGCTCCGTCCGGGACCTCCTTTCCTGCGGCGCCGGAACCGACCAGCTGGACATCGATTCCCTGCCCTCCGGGGCAGCCGGTGTGCAGGCCGTCCTGCATGCCTATCGGGAGCAGATCGCCGTTGTCAGCGAAGCCGGACCCAAGGTGATTCTGATGTCATCACGCGCCTTGGCAAAGGTGGCAAGTGGTCCGGACGACTACCTGCACGTCTACTCCACACTGCTCCGGGAAGTCGACCAACCCGTCATCCTGCACTGGCTGGGCACCATGTTCGACCCTGCCCTGGCCGGCTACTGGGGATCCGATGACATCTCCCAGGCCACCGAGACGTTCCTCACCCTGATCCGCGAGAACGCTGACAAGGTGGACGGGGTCAAGGTTTCGCTGCTGGACGCTGCGCATGAAGTCTCACTTCGGGCGGCGCTGCCGGACGGCGTCCGGCTCTATACCGGCGATGATTTCAACTATCCGGAGCTTATCGACGGGGACGGCACGCGCCACTCCGACGCGTTGCTGGGCATCTTCGCGGCGATCTATCCGGCCGCTTCGGCCGCCCTGCAGGCCTACGACGACGGCGAAGCCGCCAAAGGCCGTGCCATCCTGGACTCCACCCGCGAACTGGGCAAGCACATCTTCAGTGCGCCCACGTTCTACTACAAGACGGGAATCGCTTTTCTGTCCTGGCTGAACGGACATCAACAGGGCTTCCAAATGGTTGGCGGGCTGCATTCGGGCCGCTCGGTGGTCCACTTGGCCCAAACTTTCGAACTGGCAGACCGGGCCGGATTGCTCAAGAATCCTGACCACGCCGCGTTCCGGATGTCCGATTTCCTTCGTATTAATGGAGTAGCAACATGAGCGACTTTTCACGGTTGTCCCTGAACTCGGCCACAACCAAGAAATGGACCCTCGCAGAGGCCGTCGACGGGTGTGTCCGGGCAGGCATACCTTCGATCGGGCCCTGGCGCGACATCGTCGCCGACGCCGGGCTGGACAAGGCGGCCCGGCTCATCAGCGACGCCGGACTCCAGGTGTCCTCGCTGTGCAGGGGCGGGTTCCTCACCGCGGTCGACCAGGCCGGTCAGGCAGCAGCCCTCGCCGACAACCGCGCCGCCGTTCTGGAGGCGGCTGCGCTCGGCACCACCGAACTTTTCCTGGTGGTCGGTGGTCTGGCGCCGGGGGAGAAGGACGTCGTCGCGGCCCGCCGCCGCGTGGCCGATCGTCTGGAGGATCTGGTGCCGTTCGCCGTCGAACACGGCGTGCGGCTGGTGCTGGAGCCTCTGCACCCGATGTATGCGGCGGACCGTGCCCTGATTTCCACCCTGGGGCAGGCCCTCGATCTGGCCGCACCCTACGATGCGGCGGCTGTGGGCGTCGCCGTCGACACCTTCCACGTCTGGTGGGACCCGGAGCTGAAGGCACAAATCGAACGTGCCGGCCGCGAGAACCGGATCGCGTCCTACCAAGTGTGCGATTTCAACCTCCCCATAGCGGCGGACGCCCTGCTGTCCCGCGGCATGATGGGCGACGGCGTCATCGACTTCGCGACCATCGGCACCTGGGTCCGCGACGCCGGGTACACCGGTGTCATCGAAGTCGAAATCTTCAATCAGGAGATCTGGGACGCCGACGGCGACAGCACCCTGACCACGATGAAAGCCCGGTACGCGGAACTGGTTCTGCCCTACGCCTGACCGGGGGCGTCAGCCCTCGCCGACGGCGTCTGCCGGGCCTACCCGGAAGACGCCGTCGCTGACGCTTCTGCCGTCGTCCGCGCATACGACGCCGAGACCCGGCGGTAGACCGGAGTCAGGAAGGCCAGCAACGCGGCCACGATCATGATGATCCCGGCCACCAGGAACACCAGGGCGATGCCGCGGGAGGTGCCCTCGCCCAGCAGCGGGGCCAGCTGGGCGGCACCCTCAGGGGAGCGCGCGAATGGGATGATCCAGACCTGGGCGATCGGCGCGATAAGGAACGCGGTGATCGGTGCCGCCGCGGACTCGAACGCCATGGCGAATCCGAAGACCCGGCCCTGCCGGTTCAGGGGCACCACCTGTTGGATGACCGTCTGCTCGGCGGCCTCCACGAAGGGGACCAGGACGAGGTACAGCCAGATGCCGGCAATGTAGAGCCAGGCCCATTCACGCAGCGTGAACACCGCACCGAGGACCCCCATCAGGACTACCGCGATGAGCATGGTGCGCAATGGGTTGGACCCGAGCCCGAACTTGCCGATCAGCGCGCCGCCCACGATGAACCCGGTGGCGCCCACCGCGAAGTACGTCCCCCACAGCTCCACGGGGAACATCTCCAGGCCGTAGGGATCCATCAGCGCCATGTAGACGCCACCGATGAAGTTGTTGAACGTCGAGAAGACGATCAGCGCAAACAGTCCGGAAATGCCCAGCACGGCCGCGAAGGAGCCGCGCAGGTCGAATCCGCCGTGCGCGTCCGTGGCGGCAGCGCGCACTTCCTCGGGCATGCGCAGCGTGAGCAGGTGCGCGAATGCCAGCACCGTGAGCACCACGGCGACGGCGACCGTCCAGCCCATGCCCAGCAGCCCGACCGAGAGTCCGGAGAGCACCGAGGTGACGATGAACATCAGTCCCTGCACCATGCCCACCAGCCCGTTCGCGTTGGCCCGGCGATCCGGATCGATCAGGATGGTGACCGTCGTGGAGAGGGCAATGTTGCGCATGTTTTCCACCACCGCGCCGACCAGGATGATCAGGGCGAAGACCCAGAACCAGGGCTGTGCCAGGTCCAGCAGCCAGGCCGTGGGGGTCAGCAGGAACATCACCCCGGCGAGCACAAACATCACAAGGGTGAACCCGGCGGCAAAGCGCATCACTGCCAGCTTGCGGTAGCGGTCCACGAAGGTGCCGAAGCTGATGCTGGAAAGGGCGATCAACAGCATGTACGCCCCTCCGATTACCCCGGTGGCGATCACGTTGCGCGTCTCCAGGTACACCCAGAACGTCAAGGCGAACCACAGGTAGCTGGTGGTGATGTTGGCCAGCGCGGTGTTCACCAGGATCCCGGCGAAGGTGCGGGACCGCTGCGCAGGACTGCGCAACGTCGTGTCGATGGCGGCCGGCATGGGGCTGCCGGCCACGTCCTCGCGTAGGTCAACGTTGTGGTCGGGAGCCGCAGCGGCCCCTGGAAGGGCCGGTTCCTGCTCGGTCATGCGACCCAGTGTACTGACAACTGCCGGGCACGGACACGGCCGCCGGCCGGTCGGGCAGTGAGCAGGCCGGCACGAGTTTGTGACATAAGGAAACCTGCAGGAAACGTTCCCCGTCTACGCTGTCAACACCGCGGCGCCGCCAGGCCCCGCGACCGCCGGTGTGAAGGGATTCCGTCATGCATCTGCTGCCCCGTGAGCAGGAAAAGCTCATGATCGTGGTCGCGGCCGACCTTGCCCGCCGCCGCCAGTCGCGCGGACTGAAACTGAACTTCCCGGAAGCGGTGGCCATCATCAGCTACGAACTGATCGAGGGGGCCCGGGACGGCCGGACCGTCGCGGACCTGATGAGCTACGGCACCACGTTGCTCGGCCGCGAAGACGTCATGGAGGGCGTGCCGGAGATGATCCACGACGTCCAGATTGAAGCCACGTTCCCCGACGGCACCAAACTCGTCACCGTCCACGATCCGATCCGTTAGGAGCCCACCATGATTCCCGGAGAGTACGTTCTCGGCCCGGAGCCTGTGCCGGTCAATGCGGGGCGTGAGGCGATCGACGTCGTGGTGACGAACACCGGTGACCGTCCCGTGCAGGTGGGCTCGCACTTCCACTTTTCCGAAGCGAACGCCGCCCTGTCGTTCGACCGCCGTGCCGCCTACGGCCGGCGCCTGGACATCCCGGCGGGCACGGCAGCCCGTTTCGAACCGGGGGACAGCAAGACCGTCCGGCTGATCGAACTGGCCGGCCGGCGCGAGGTCTACGGCCTCAGTAACGCGGTCAACGGCCGATTGTCCCCGATAGAGAGCGCACGCAGATGAGTTTCGAATTGTCCCGGAGGCAGTACGCGGACCTGTACGGCCCGACGACGGGCGACGCCATCCGCCTCGCCGACACCGATCTTTTCCTCGAGATCGAGAAGGACCTGACCGTGTACGGCGAGGAGGTCGTGTTCGGCGGCGGCAAGGTGATTCGGGACGGCATGGGCCAGAACGGCCAGCTGACGCGGGACGGGGACGGGAGCAGTGATCCCGGCGGTATCGGATCCGGCAGTATCGGTTCCGGCGGCGGGTTGCCGGACACCGTCATCACCAACGTCGTGATCCTCGACTACACCGGCATCTACAAGGCCGACGTGGCGCTCCGGGACGGCCACATCTTCCGGATCGGCAAGGCCGGCAACCCGCAGATCACCGACGGCGTGGACATCGTGATCGGGGCCAGCACCGAAATCATTGCCGGCGAGCGGAAGATCCTGACCGCCGGCGGCGTCGACTCCCACATCCACTTCATCTCCCCGGACCAGGTTCCCGCCGCCCTGTGCAGCGGAGTGACCACCATGATCGGCGGCGGCACCGGCCCGGCCGAGGGCACGAAGGCCACCACCGTCACACCCGGCAAATGGCACATCCAGCGGATGCTGCAGGCCGCCGAAGGGCTCCCCATCAACATCGGCCTGTTCGGCAAGGGGCACGCGTCCGCCGTCGAGCCTTTGGCTGAGCAGATCCGCGCCGGTGCGATCGGGCTGAAGGTGCATGAGGACTGGGGCTCCACGACGTCCTCGATCGACACCTCGCTCAAGGTAGCGGACTTATTTGACGTCCAGGTGGCCATCCACACCGACACCCTGAACGAGTGCGGCTTCGTGGAGGACACCATCCGGGCCATCGACGGCCGCGTGATCCACACCTTCCACACCGAGGGCGCCGGCGGCGGGCACGCCCCGGACATCATCAAAATCGCCGGGCTGCCCAACGTCCTGCCGGCCTCCACCAACCCGACGCTGCCGTACACCCGGAACACCATCGAAGAGCACCTGGACATGCTTATGGTCTGCCACCACCTCAACCCGGACGTCCCGGAGGACGTGGCCTTCGCGGACTCCCGCATCCGCGCCGAAACCATCGCCGCCGAGGACGTGCTGCAGGACCTGGGGATCTTCGCGATCACTTCCTCGGACTCCCAGGCCATGGGCCGGGTGGGCGAAGTAGTGATCCGCACGTGGCAGGTGGCCGACAAAATGAAGCGGCAGCGGGGTGTCTTGAAGGACCCGGACGGCGGCGTGCACGGGGCGGAGTCAGGCCTGGGCGCAGAGAGCGACAACTTCCGCCTGAAACGCTACGTGGCGAAATACACCATCAACCCCGCCATCGCGCAGGGCATGGCGGACTCCATCGGCTCGGTGGAGGTGGGAAAGTTCGCGGACCTGGTGCTCTGGGATCCGGCGTTCTTCGGCGTCAAGCCGGAACTGGTGCTCAAAGGCGGGCAGATCGCCTACGCGCTGATGGGGGACGCCAACGCCTCCATCCCCACCCCGCAGCCGCGAACCATGCGGCCCATGTTTGCCGCCTACGGCAAGGCCCTGCAGCAGTCCTCCATCACGTTCCTCTCCCAGGCCGCCATCGACGCCGGGGTCCCGGCGGAGCTGGGTCTCGAGAAGGTCATCCGGCCCGTGTCCGGCATCCGAGGCCTCACGAAGGCGGACCTCAAGTACAACGGCGCCACCCCGGAGATCGAGGTGGACCCGGAAACGTACCGGGTGACGGTCGACGGCGAGGACGTCACCTGCGAACCGTCCGACGTGCTGCCCATGGCGCAGCGTTACTTCCTTTTCTAGGCTCCCGGAGGAGACAGGCATGATCATCGAAAAGGTCCTCGGCAACACCCACGACCGTCCCCCCGGTCCTGACCCCTACTTCGGGCTCCACCGGGAGAAAGTGGTGCTGCCTAGCGCCCAGCTGGTCAAACGCGTCCAGCGCGTCACCACCGACCACGGCAAGGAACTCGGCATCCGCCTCCCCTCCGGTTCCGGGGACCTGCGTGACGGCGACATCCTGCACTTAGCGGAGACCAACATGATCGTGGTGTCGGTGCTGCCTACCGATGTCCTCGTGATCGCGCCGCGCTCCATCCACGAGATGGGGGTGGTGGCGCATTCGCTCGGCAACCGGCACCTGCAGGCCCAGTTCTTCGACCACTCCTCGGAGTATGGGGCAGCGGTGATGGTCTGCCAGTACGACCACACAGTGGAGGACTACCTGAAACACGTCGGAGCGCCCTATGACCGCCAGGAGCGCGTACTGCCCGTCCCCTTCCGCCATGCCGAACACTCGCACTAGCCCGGCGTCCTACCAGCTCGCGCTGCAGCAGCTGACGGATTCTGCGCTGCCCACCGGGGCCTTTGCCCACTCGCTCGGGTTTGAGACTTACATCGAGCGCGGCCTGGTGCGGGATGAAGCGTCGTTCGGGGTGTGGCTGGCCTCATTCATGTCGCAGCAGCTCACGTACTCGGACGCCTTGGCGATCCGGTTCCTCTACGAGGGTGACGCGCCAGCGGAGCTGGATTCGCTGCTGACAGCACAGCTGTTGCCGCGGCAGCTGCGCGAGGCAAGCATCAAGATGGGTGGCCGGCTGCTGGAGATCGGCGCCGGGATCTTTCCGTCCGCTGAGCTGGCCGAGTACCGGCAGCTGGTGGGTTCCGGCCGCGCCGCCGGCCATCAGCCGCTGGCGTTCGCCGTCGTCGCCCGGTCCCTGGGTGTCCCGTTCCCCGAGGCCCTGGCCGCCTACCTGTTCGCCACGGCCACGACATTGACGCAGAACGCCGTCCGGGCGATCCCGCTGGGCCAGAACGCCGGCCAGCGGCTGCTGCGGAAAGCGTCCGACGACGTCGCTGCCGCGGTGGAACGCGCCGGGCAGCTGGACCGGTCCGACTTTGGCGCGGTCAGTCCCGGACTCGAAATTTCGCAGATGCGGCACGAGCGACAGCGTGCTCGCATGTTCATGAGCTAACCGCACACCTTAGAAATATGTCTGGAGAAGAATATGTCTGAACCCATCAAAATCGGCATCGGCGGCCCGGTGGGTGCCGGCAAGACGCAGCTCGTGGAGCGCCTTACCCGCCACATGAGCCGGGAAATCTCCATGGCCGCCATCACCAACGACATTTACACCATCGAGGACGCCAAGATCCTCGCGGCGAACGGGATCCTCCCGATCGACCGGATCATCGGCGTGGAAACCGGCGGCTGCCCGCACACCGCCATCCGCGAGGACACGTCCATGAATACCGCGGCCATCGAGGAGCTGAAGAAACGGCACCCGGACCTGCAGGTGATCTTCGTGGAATCCGGCGGGGACAACCTCTCTGCAACGTTCAGCCCCGAACTGGTGGACTTCTCCATCTACATCATCGACGTGGCCCAGGGCGAGAAGATCCCGCGGAAGGCCGGCCAGGGCATGATCAAGTCCGACCTCTTCATCATCAACAAGACCGATCTCGCGCCGCACGTCGGCGCGGACCTCTCCGTCATGGAGCGGGACTCCAAGGAATTCCGGGGCGGGAAGCCGTTCTGCTTTACGAACCTCAAGACCGACGAAGGGCTGGAGCGCGTCATCGAATGGGTGCGGCGCGATGTCCTGATGCTCGACCTGGCGTCATGAGCACGACGGCGGCCATTGAGCCTCTTGCTGCCGCAGTACCCATGGGGGAGCTTGCTTTGCTGGTCGCCGAGCGTGGTGGACGGTCCGTGGCCGTGCGTCAGTTCCATCGCGGCGCCTTGCGGGTTTTGCGGCCGCATTATCTGGATGATTCCGGGCAGGTTTGTTATGTGGTGGTGAATCCCGGCGGGGCGTATCTGGGGGCCGACCTTTATGTCATTGATGTGGAGGTGGCGGAGGGTGCGAAGCTGCTGCTGACCACACAGTCGGCCACCAAGATCTACCGGACGCCGGGTTCGTTTGCCGAGCAGCGGATGCGCCTGCGGCTGGGGTCGGGGGCGCAGCTGGAGCTGGCTCCGGACCAGGTGATCGCCTACCGGGAGGCCAGCTACCGGCAGAACACGCACATCACCCTGCACCCGACATCGAGCCTGGTCATGTCCGAGGTCATTACCCCCGGCTGGTCGCCGGACGGGGCGTCGTTCCGCTACGAGGAATTGCGGCTCCAGACCGAAATCCGCATCGAATCCGGCGGGCTGCTGGCGCTCGACAACCTGCTGATCCGGCCGCCGCAGCACGACGTCACCGGCCTGGGGTTCATGGAGGGCTTCAGCCATGTGGGATCGCTGATTGTTGTCGATCGCCGCGTCGACCAGGCACTCGCCGACGAACTGCATGTGCTGACCGACGGGCATGATGCCTACACAGGAGTCTCCCTGACTGCCACAGTTGATGGCATCAGAGGCCTGGTTCTCCGGTCCCTCTCGAACAGCACCGAAGAACTAAACAGGCTGCTGGGCGCGTGCAGCGCCCTGCTCCGTCGGCGGTGGCATGGCACGGCGCCCCTGGACCTAAGGAAATACTGATGACGACCTTGACCGAGTTCGCCGCCATGTACCGTCAGCGCGAGCAGCTCCCGCTGCGGACCAGGTTGCTGGTGACCTTCGGCGCCGTCGTTGCCCTGCACGCGGCCGCCGTCGTGCTTCTCCTGGCCGGTCTGGTGACGGCGGGGGAGCCGCTGGCTCTTGGCCTGGTGCTGACTGCCTATATGGCCGGCATCAAGCACAGCTACGACTGGGACCACCTCGCCGCCATCGACAATTCGACCCGGAAGTTCGTGGCCCAGCGGAAGGACCCGGTGAGCGTCGGCTTCGCGTTCAGCCTGGGCCACAGTTCGGTGGTGATCCTGGCCGGGCTCCTTGTGGTGGGCGGCGCCGCAATGGTGGGACAGTTCATGGAGGACGGCACCACAGGAAACCTTGTGCTGGGACTGATCGGCAGCGGCGTCTCCGGGATTTTCCTGCTTGCCATGGGGCTGTTCAACGGATCCGCCTTCCTCCGGGCCGCGAGGGCCTACCGGAGCGTGCAGGCCGGCGGAGACGTGCGGGACCACGACCTTGAGGCCGGGGGATTCGTTGCCCGGCTGCTGGCGAAGCCCCTGGCCGGGGTCCAGCGGCCCCGGAACATCTACGTCCTTGGGTTCCTTTTCGGCCTGGGGTTCGACACCGCCACCACCATCGGGCTGCTGGTCATGGCGACGGCGGCCTCCCTGGCAGGGGTTTCCCCGCTGGCCCTCCTGGCGCTTCCGCTGGCATTTACCGCGGCCATGACACTGTGCGACACCACCAACGGCGTTGCCATGATGCGGATGTACAGCTCCGCCATCCACAACCCCCAACGGCGCCTGGGCTTCAACGCACTGATCACCGGCATCTCCGCGGTGTCGGCCCTGTTTATTTCGTTCATCACCTTGGGTGGCTTCTTTAACGCAGCATTCGGGCTCGAGGATCCGGTCACCACCTGGCTGGGCGGGATCGACCTGGGCGAGGCAGGTCTCTTGCTGGTCGCCTGCCTGCTGATGGTCTGGGGTTTGGCCTCCGTGCGCGGGCGGCTGCCCGCCTCACGCCGGGGAAACTAGCCAGCCGGCGGCCAGGGCCGCTGCGAGCGAAGCCGCCACGACGGCGACCCGCTCCTGCCAGTCCGAGCCGGGCGGGGCTGAGACCTTCAGGCCGCGGTACGGCGGAGCTGGGGAACCGGGGCGCTGCAGAACGGCGGCAAAGTCACGGATCCGCGCCGCGGTGAGGAGGGAAGCGTGCGCCACTGGCGCAGGCGGGAGATGGACATCGTCCCAGGCCGGACCGAAGGCCGTGTCCACCGGGGCGCATCCGGACAGGACTGCGCCGGCCAGTACCCCGGCCTCCAAAGCCAGCCGGGCATGCCGAACCGGCGCAGCAGCGTCGCGCTGTTCTATGACCGAACGGGCCCAGTTCACGGCGAGTCCGGTCCCCGCCCCGGCGGCCAGCGTCGCCGAGATCTCGTCTTCCAACGGGAGGAATCCCTTAATGCCGGGCCCGTGGCCGCCCGCCGCGTCGCAGTGCTCCAGGACTAGCCGGGCGCCGTCCCAGCGGTAGCCTGCCAGTTCGGCCAGTGATGCGCGGAGCGCCCCGGCGTCGGCCCCCTGTCCAGGGGCGTCCGGGCGGGGCGAGCTGAAGATGTGGACTGCGGTCACGGCCTGCCGTCCGGCGGCGTCGTTCAACCGCCGGACCGCGTCGGCTGCCCGGGAGGCGTTCCCCAGGGCCTTTTTTCTGCCGGTCTGATCGGTGGACGCCAGGCCGACGGCGGGGTCCCGCGCCATGCTGTCCATGGTGTCCGGAATCGTGGTGAGGGTGAACTGCAGGCGGGGCGGGAGCTGCGGCACAGCCGCCAGGAAGCCGGCACTGTCGTGACGGTGCAGTCCGTCGCCGTAGAAGGGGATTTCGAGGCCGCCCACTCCGGGAAGGGCGGAGACGGCGGCGAGATAGGCGGCCTCGGCGGCCGGGTCRCAGGCATCAAGGGCCGGGGCTGCGTTGTAGGCGCTGAGGACCAGACCAGTGGGCGGCCCGGGGGATCCCGTCACCGGGGCCGGCGCCCCGGGCGGGACGTGACGGGATTCGTCAGGACCCCGACGCCGGGAATGTCCACGGTGACAATATCGCCCGGGCGGAGTTCCAGGCCGGATTCGTCGGCTGCGAAGGGTGTGCCGGTGAGGATGACATCGCCAGGGTAGAGCGTCATAAAACGGGAGCAGAAAATGATGAGCTCGGCCACCGTGAACACCATGTCCGCGGTGGGTGCGTCCTGGACCGCTGCCCCGTTGATCCGCGTGGTGATCCGCAGTTCCTGCAGATCGGGCAGCTCATCGAGGGTGACGAGTTCCGGTCCCAGCGGGCAGAAGAAGTCCAGGCTCTTGCCCCGTGTGGACTGGACATCCGCGGCCTGGAGGTCCCTGGCGGACACGTCGTTGGCCACGGTCACGCCGGCCACGGCGGACAGGGCGTCCTCCGGGCCGGCCGCGTCCCTGAGCGTCCGTCCCATCACCACGGCCAGTTCCCCTTCTGCCACCACTGTGGCTGAAAGGTCCGGGTCCAGCACGATTTCCTGCCCGTCGGCGGCGAGGCTGCCCGGAAACTTGCCGAAAACCAGGGGGATCCGGTCCCGGGACCGCCGGTACGGGGCGGTGCCTCCGGCGGTCCCGGGCCAGAAGTTCTCCCCGATCCCGATCAGCTGGCCCGGCAGCTGCACGCCCGGGAGGGCGTCACAGCTCAGGAACGGCCGGACGTCCGGACGCGCGGACCCGTGCGGGTGTCCACTGGAAGCAGTACCGGCCGCCGTCGTCGTCAGGGAGAACGGGTAGCGTGCCACTTAGTGGCTCAAATGCGAGGCGTAGACGCGGAGCCGCGGGTGCTGAAAGACCTCTTCCGGCGGCCCTTCCGCGACGATCCCGCCGTGTTCCATGAAGATCACCCGGTCTGCCACTTCCCGGGCGAATTTCATTTCGTGCGTCACGATCACCATGGTCATGCCGCTGCGGGCGAGCTTGGCCATGATGTCCAGGACCTCGTTGACCAGTTCGGGGTCAAGGGCCGAGGTTGGCTCGTCGAAGAGGATGGCCTTGGGATCCATCATGAGGGCCCGGCAGATGGCCACGCGCTGCTGCTGTCCGCCGGAGAGGTCCGCCGGGTAGGCATCGGCCTTTTCCTCGAGGCCCACGGAGCGGAGCTTCTCCAGGGCGCGGGGCTCGGCGTCGGCCCTCTTCTGGCGCTTGGAAATGACCGGCCCTTCCAGCAGGTTCTCCAACACCGTCCGGTGCGGCCAGAGGTTGAACTGCTGGAACACCATGGAGATTTCCCGGCGCAGCCAGGTCAGCCGGAACTGGTCCAGTACACCCAGGTTCCCGCGCGCATTGGGCGTGTAGAACACCTGCCGGCCGTCAACGTGGATGCGCCCGGAGTCGGGAACCTCCAGCATGTTGATGCACCGCAGCAGGGTGCTCTTGCCGGCGCCGCTGGGGCCGATGATGGCCACCACCTCGCCCGGCAGGATCCGCAGGTCAACGTCCTTGAGCACTTCCTTGGAGCCGTAGCTCTTGGTCAATCCGGTGATGCTGATCATGCCATGCTCCCTACAGCCTCGCGCAGTGATTTTGTGGTGCCCATCTTGCGGCCGGTCTTCTTCTCAATGACGACCTGCAGGGCCATGAGGAGGCTGGTCATCACGAGGTACATCGCGGCGACTACGCCCAGTGTTTCCATCACGTTGTAGGTGGAGTTGTACGCCTTCTGGCCCTGGAGCATGAGGTCCGGCACGGTGATGACGGAGATCTGCGCCGATTCCTTGAGCATGATGATGCAGTTGTTGATGTAGGGCGGCGTCATGAGCCGGATCCCTTCGGGGCCGGTGACGCGCAGGAATTTCTGGACGGGATTCATGCCGACGGAGTCCGCGGCCTCCAGATGTCCGGTGTTGACCGATTTGATCCCGGCCCTGATGATTTCCGAGAAGAACGACGCCGAGTTCAGGCTCATGGCGATCAGGCCCGCGGTGAACGCGTCCAGGGTCAGCCCGAACGGTTTGGTGTAGTAGAAGAAGAACAGCGACAACATCAGCGGCAGGCCGCGGAAGAACCAGACGTAGGCTGCTGCGAAGATCCGCAGGCCCCGGATCCGGGAGAGCCGCAGGGTCGCGATCACGTAGCCGAGGACCGTGGCGCAGACTATAGCTGCCGCCACGATTCCCAGGGTGGTGAGGGCGCCGCTCAGGAAGATCGGGAAGTATTCGGCGGCTACAGCGCCGGGCTCAGAGACGTTCATGGAGTTGGTTACCCCGCCGGGATTTCGACCGTGAAGCCGAACCACTTCTGGTTCAGTTTCGCCAGGGTTCCGTCAGCCTTGAGTTCGGCGATGATCTTGTCCACCTTCGGCTTCATCTCGGTGTCGTTCTTCGGCAGGCCGACGCCGGCGGGCTTGGTTCCGTAGACGTCCCCGACGATCTTCAGCTCCGAGGCCGTGGGCGAGTTCTTCATGAAGTTCTCGGCTGCGATCCGGCCGGTCGCAAAGACGTCGATGCGGCCGGCGGCTACATCGGAGAAGCCTTCAGGGGCGCCCGGGTAGGCCTTCAGCTCGCTGAAGCCGCCGATGCCCTTGACGTCGGATTCGGTGCCGGAGCCGCCGATTGCCCCCACCTTGAGGCCGTCGAGCTTGCTCACGTCCTGGACGGTGGAGTTGTTTTTGGAGACGACAGCGACGGCGCCGTCTGCGAGGTACGGGGTGGAGAACGTGATGGACTGCTTGCGCGGTTCGGTCATGGTGAGACCAGACATGACGGCATCGAATTTTCCGCTGTTGAGGCCCGGGAGCAGCCCCGACAGCTGGCCCTCGACGAACTCCGCCTCCATGCCCAGCTTGTCGGCGATCAGTGTCCCAACCTCGATGTCGAACCCGGTCAGCTTGCCGCTTTCGGAGAAGGTGATGGGGCGGAACGTGCCGCTGGTGGCGATGGTGAACTTCTCTTTGGCTGTTGAGTCAGCGGCGGCGCTGGTGCTGGCGGAGCAGCCCGTCGCGGACAGGGCCAGTGCGGCCAACGCTGCTGCCAGGGCGGGCTTGCTCTTGGGTGAAAACATGCGGTGCGTCCCACTTTCAGTGATCTCGATGCCAGTGATGTTGGCCTGACGAGTAAGACGCTATGGCTCCCGTGTGTCGGGAAACCGCCTGCTTCGTTTCCGGTTTGTAAATTGTGAATTCTGTAGACAGTCTTACGATCGGAGATACTGCCAGGGCTTGCAGACGCTGCGATCAGAGCCCGAGGATTTCCAGCTGCGCGGCGAACTCCAGGGCCGATAGCTCGCCGCCGGGTCCGGTCACAACCTGTACCGACAACGGCCAGCCTTCGGCGGAGAGCGCCACCGGCAGCGACACGGCGGGGCAGCCGGTCAGGGTGACGGCGCGGCAGTGTCCCATTATTTCCCAGCCCTCCACGGCCCGGCCGTCGATGTCCAGCTGCCCGTCCGGGTCCGAGGYGGGCCCGCCGGCCACGGGCAGCAGGACGACGTCGAAGGCCGTGATGTGCTGGACGGCGGCGGCCCGGGCCGCCTGCGCTGCGCGCCAGGCCTGCTCCACGTCCGCCTGGGGCGCCGCCAGGGATGCAGTGATGGTCTGCAGGTTTGCCGCTGTGATCTTGTGTTCGAGGCCCGTGACCGCGGCCGCGTGGTCCAGCATCGGATCGACCGCCCGCAGGGTGTTGTAGCTGGGCAGGCAGTCGGCGAGCAGTTCAGGGGTGTGGTGGACGTCGTGGCCTTCCGCAGCCAGCCGGGAGGCGAGCCGTTCCATGAGGGCCGTGACCTCCCGGCGCACCGGCCCCAGCACGGCGCCGTCGGTCCAGGCGATGCGGAGTTTGCGCGTGCCGGGCTGCCCGGAAGCGGTGACCGTCCCGGCGTCGGGCAGCCCGGACATCACCAGAAAAGCCGTGCGGAGGTCACGCACGGAGCGTGCCATGGGTCCGATGGTCTGGAAGACTCCCTGCATTCCGGG
Organism: Arthrobacter sp. YAF17; assembly: GCF_052113365.1. Lineage (NCBI taxonomy): Bacteria > Bacillati > Actinomycetota > Actinomycetes > Micrococcales > Micrococcaceae > Arthrobacter > Arthrobacter sp. YAF17. The sequence continues at coordinate 108,907 of NZ_JBFRDB010000004.1, forward strand.
ACCGGCGGCCGGCACGGTCCCGTCCGCGCCGAAGTTTCCGCCTGCGCCAGGTACCTGGCCGTCGCCGGGAATCGTGTCCAGTCCGGGGCGCAGGGCGGCAACGCCAACGCATTGTGCCGGCCAGCGCACGGACCCGCCAAAGTCCGTGCCGACACCGAGGGCGGAGATGCCGGCCGCAAGGGAGGCCGCTTCGCCGCCGCTGGATCCTCCCGGGGTGGTTTCCGGGAAGCGCGGATTGGCGGTCCGGCCCAGAAGCGGGCTGTCGCAGGTCATACCGAACGCAAACTCGGGGCAGTTCGTTTTGCCGAGAATGATCGCGTCGGCGTCCAGCAGGCGCTGCACCGCGGGCGCCGTCGTTGTGGCCACCGTCTTGGCGAACGCCGGGCTGGCTGCCGTCACCGGTAGCCCGGCCACGGCAATCACGTCTTTGACGCTGAACGGAACGCCGGCCAGGGGGCCGAGCGCTTCGCCGGCAGCACGGCGTCGGTCGAGGTCCGCGGCAGCGGCTTCCGCCGCGTCCCAGTCCTCCGTGATGAAGGCGTTGAGCGCTGATGCGCCGGTGGACGCGGCGCGGGCCTCGGCCAGAACGTCGACGGCGGTGCGGGAGCCGCCGCGCACAGCGTCGGCGATCGCCGTCGCGTCGGGGAAGCCTGTGTTCAGCGTTGCCAGGAGCGGGGGCGTCATGCCTTGGTCGCCCCAGTGCCGCCTGCTACCGCGTTCCGGTCCAGGTAGTCCCGCTCGCCATGTTCCGCGAATTCCCGCCGGATCCGGTCGGCGTCGCCGGTGCGCAAGCACTCCAGCAGGGCGGCGTGCCGGTCGCAGCCCTTGGTCAGATCGCCTTTGGTGCGGGCCTCGCTGCGCACGTTCGCCGCCATGCTCAGCTGCATCTGGAGCATAAGGGTCCGGTACGCGTCGGTCAGCCGCCCATGCCTGGCCGCCTCAACGATTCCGGTGTGGAACTGGACATTGGCCTGGACCACGCCGGCGCTGTCGCCGCGCTTTGCGGCCGCGCGCATAGTGGCCATGATCGGGTCCAGGGCGTCGAAGGCGGCCGCGTCGTGCTGGGCCAGCAGCAGGTCGAGGGCGAACATCTCCAGTGCCCGCCGCAGCGAGTAGATCTCCTCGACGTCGGCGTCGGTCATTGCCACAACGCGGTAGCCGCGGCGGGGGGTCTGCTCCAGGAGGCGCTCGCTTTCGAGCACTCGCAGGGCTTCGCGCAGCGGCGGCCGGGAGATGCCCAGGCGCTCGGCGAGGGGAGGTTCGTTCAGTTTGTCGCCCGGGCCCAGTTCCCCGCTGACGATCAGCTTCCGGATCTCATTTGCGGCGAGGGAGACGAGGCTTTCCTGCAGGATCATCGTTAAAGACTACTGTCTACAGATTCACCCGGTAGCTGTTAGGTCCGGAATTTACCCAAGGTTTACACAGTTCGTCTTTTTGTATAAGTGTCTACAGTATTCTTAGTTGCACTTGTCGATCCGAAGGAAACCTGATGAATGCTGTTCGACGCGCGGCGGGCTGGTTCCGCACCCGGTTTTCCTGGCTGGATCCGTTTGTTGTCGCGCTCCTGCTGACGCTGCTCGCTGCGGCGCTGCTGCCCCCGAACGCCGCCGCCCAGGGGGTCCTCTCCGTGGCGGGTACGGCGGCGATAGCCGTCCAGTTCTTCATCAGCGGACTGCGGCTCTCGACGGCTGAGGCGGTGGGCGGCCTGCGCGTCTGGCGGCTCCATCTGCTGATCGCGGGGTTCTCCTTTGTCTTCTCCCCCCTGCTTGGATTGGGTGTGGCCGCCGGATCATCCTGGTATTTGACGCGGGAACTCGTCGCGGGCCTGCTGTTTCTGACGATGCTGCCGACAGCAGTGCAGACCGCCGTCACGTTCACCACGATTGCCCGGGGGAACACCGCCGCTGCGGTGTGCGCCGCCTCGATCTCCAATCTGCTGGGCATCGTGGTGACGCCCCTGCTCGTGGCCCTGTTCCTCGGCTCCTTCAGTGGCATGAATGCCGCATCGGCCCTCCGGATCGTGCTGCAGATCGTTGTGCCGTTCCTCCTGGGCCAGCTGCTGAACCGGCGGTTGGGCCGCTGGGCCGAGCGCCGGGCCGCGCCCCTGAAGCTGGTGGACCGCGGGGCCATTCTCCTGGTGGTGTATGCGGCCTTTGGTACTGCAGTGGCCAACGGCGTCTGGGACCGGTTGCCGCGGCATCAGCTGGTCGTGGCAGCCGGAATCTGTGCGCTGATGCTGGGCCTGATGCTGGCTCTCACGTTCTTCGTGGCGCGGAAGATGCGCTTCGACCGGGCGGATGCCACCGCGATCATGTTCGGCGGCTCCGAGAAGAGCCTCGCCGCGGGGCTGCCGATCTCGGCGATCCTCTTCCCTGGCCCGCTGGCCGGCGTCGTGATCCTGCCCGTGATCATGTATCACGCCATGCAGCTGGTGCTCTGTGCCGTCATTGCGCGGCGGATGGCGAAACGTGCGGCGCCGGTTCCGGATGCGGCGGCTGCCCTGGAGCCGGGCAAAGTGGCGGCCTGACGTCCGTGCGCCCTGCCGTTAGCGGACGGCGGAATCCTCCGACCGGCCAGCGGCGACGGCGACCGGCTCGCCAGCGATGATCGCGTCGACTTCAGCCTTTTCCTTGGCGCCCCAGGTTTCGCGGGTGTTTAGCACGCCGATCAAGCCGATGACACCCACCAGGACGTACAGCGAGGCGCCGCCGGCCCAGCCGAAGACCGAGGCCAGGAGCACGGCCAGGAAGGGCGCGAATCCGGAGATCGACGCGGCGACCTGATACCCGATGGAGGCGCCGGACGTCCTGGTGTTGGTCCGGAACAGCTCCGCGAACCAGGCGCCCTGCGTGCCGGTGAACGTCGCGTGGATGATGCCGATGCCGATCACAAACGCCAGGACGATCAGGAACGGGTTGCCGGTGTTGCTGAGCAGGAACATCGGGAAACCGAAGGCAATGACGGCAATGGTTCCGCCGAGGTAGAGCTTGCGCCGGCCGATCCGGTCGGTCAGCGCGCCGGCGATCAGTGTGACGGGGATGGCAAGGAGGCTGGCGATCACAATGCCGGTGAGGCCGATGGCCCGGTCGTCGGGGTTGTTCTTCGCGATGTAGGACAGCAGGAAAGTGGCCGTCACGTAGTACGCGCAGCTCTCCACGATCCGCAGTGAGATCACCCGCAGGATGTTCTGCCAGTCGTTCTTGATCACGGTGGTCAGCGGGTTCTTGACGATCGCGCCCATGGCCTTGGTGTGTTCGAACTCGGGGGATTCCTCGAGCTTCATCCGGACAACCAGGCCGACGACGATCAGGACGGAACTGGCGAGGAACGGCAGCCGCCAGGCCCAGTCGGTCTGCAGGGAGGCGGAGAGCAGGAACGCGGCGTTGGCCAAGGTGATGCCCAGCGGGTTGCCCGCCTGCGGGATGGCGGCGAAACGGCCGCGCTGCTTCCACGGTGCGTGCTCGAACGTCATCATGACGGCGCCGCCCCATTCAGCGCCGAAGGCGAGGCCCTGGATCATCCGGATGATGACCAGCAGAATGGGCGCAGCGATGCCGACCTGGGCGTAGGTGGGGAGGCAGCCGATCAGGACGGTGGCGATGCCCATGGTCAGCAGCGCGCCGACGAGCACTGGCTTGCGGCCGTACTTGTCGCCGAGGTATCCGCCGACGGCTCCGCCGATGGGCCGCATCAGGAATCCCACCGCCAAGGTGGCGAAGGCCAGGAGCGTTCCGACCACGGGGTCCGTGTTGGGGAAGAAGACCTTGCCGAAGTACAGGGCCGCGGCCGTGCCGTAAGCGACAAAGTCGTAGTTTTCCACGCACGTACCGGCGGCCGAAGCCATCGCGGTCTTGATCTTTCCGGGGGAACCGTGGGCGGCCTGGCGCGGCCTATCGGTGATTTCTGCCGTCATGTTCTATATCTCCTTTGATATTGCTGGACAGCCCTGGGCAATGTGCCGAAGGCCAGGTATACGTTTGTCGTGCAGACCGGTCGGTCAGATTTCGGCGGCCAGTTCCCGTGCTCCCTCGAGCTCCATTTCGCGCAGCTTCTGGACCCGCCGGATGGTGTCCTCGTCGTTGTCGAACTTCGCGTCGAGGAAGGACTGGAGGACTTCTTTGGCGGTGGCCCGGCCGATCAGCCAGGCACCCATGGCGATGGCGTTCGCGTCGTCGTGCTCCACGCTCTGGTGGGCGGAGTAGACATCGTGGCCCAGTGCGCAGCGGATCCCCGGGATCTTGTTCGCCGCCATGACGGCACCGACGCCGGTCCCGCAGACGAGGACTGCCCGCTCCGCCTCGCCGGAGCGGACCAGATCGCAGGTGGCGCGGGTGATGTCCGGGAAGTCGACGGGGGCTTCGCTGGGGGCCCCGCAGTCGAGGACCTCGTGGCCGAGGTCCTCCAGGACTGACTGGACAAACGCCTTCAGGGGGAAGCCGGCGTGATCGTTGCCGAGTGCGATTTTCATGGGTCTCCTTAGTTCGGGACGACGAGGCTGGGCATTGCGGGGAGCGGCGCGGACGCCTGTACTTCATGACGCCATGGAATCGATTCCATAGCGCCGTTGCGCGTGACTGCGAGAGCCGAAGCGCGGGTGGCGTGAACCATTGCGGCAGGCAGTCCGCGGGGGTCGCCTGCCAGGGACGCGGCGAGGTAGCCCACGAACGTGTCGCCGGCTCCCGTGGTGTCCTTGGCGGCCACCTTCGTCGCCGGGACGTGCACAGGGTTGCCGTCGAGGACCGTATGGGAGCCTTCTGCGCCGGCGGTGCAGATGATGGCCGGACCAAGGATTGGCGGGAGCGTCCGGACGAGGTCCAGGTGGCTCCCGCGTATCCCGGCGAGGCCCGCCAGGACTTCGATTTCCTGTTCGTTCACCACCAGGAGGTCGACGTCGTCGAGCAGTCCGTCGACCTCCCGGGGAGCGGGGGCGGCGTTGAGGATGACGAACGCCCCGCGGCCCTTCGCGGTCCGCGCGGCCTGCCGGACCAGCGCCGCCGGGATCTCCAGTTGAAGGACCAGGACGTCGCCGGCGCGCACGGCGGCGAGTCCGGCTTCGACGTCGCCGGCGGTGACCCCGGAGTTTGCGCCGGGACTGACGATGATCTGGTTTTCGCCCTGGTCGTCGACCGCAATGACGGCTGTTCCCGTGGCGGCGGTGCCGCTGACCCGCACATGGCCGGTGTCGATGCGGGCCTCGGAGAGGACCTCGAGGATCCGGCGGCCGTGGACATCATCGCCCACTGCGCCGGTGAATTTCACCGTGGCGCCGGCCCTGGCCGCGGCGACGGCCTGATTGCCGCCCTTGCCGCCGGGGCTAAACGTTGCGTCCGATCCCGGGACGGTTTCGCCCGCCCGGGGCAGGGCTCGCACGCGGATGTTCTGGTCGATATTGAGGCTGCCGACCACAAAAACCGTGTTCATTGGACCTGCTCCTTCGGTGGTGATGGATGGTGCCCCAAGGGCAAAACCAGAGGCGCTGAACGGAAAGGTGCTGCTGCTGTCACGGCTGTCCCAGGGTGGGGTCCGCAGTGCCCGAGGAGGCACGGACAATGAGTTCGCTCGGGAGGACGACCGATTCGGGCCTCCGTCCGTCGATGACCTCGAGCAGCAGCCTCACAGCGGTTCGGCCCATCGCCTCCACATCATGGGAGATGACGGTCAGCGGGGGATCCAGGAGCGAGAACCATTCGATGTCGTCGAAGGCAATGAGGGCCATGTCCCGGCCGATCCGCAGCCCTTTCCGGTTCAAAGTGGCCAGGGCTCCGACGGCCATGGGGCTGTCGGCGGCCAGTAGCGCGGTCGGCGGCTGCGTGAGGCCCAGCAGGTGGTGCGCGCCGGCGGAGCCGCTGGCGGACTGGAAGTCGCCAAAATACGTCAGGGCCGGGTCCGTGCTGAGCCCGAAGTCCAGGGCCGCCCGGGAGAAGGACTTGAGTCGGTCCCGACCGGTGGATGTGGTTTGAGGCCCTGCGATGTACCCGACGCGTTCGTGGCCCTGCCGGACGAGGTGCTCGACGGCCTGGCGGATTCCGGAGTCGCTGTCTGTGGTCACGCTCGGGACGTCGACGCCGTCGACGGTCCGGTCAACGAACACGGTGGGGATGTCCCGTTCCAGCAGCGCGCGAAGGCTGGAACTTCCTTCGCCCTGGGGTGCGGCGATTACGCCGTCAACACGCTGTGAGATGAAGGTATCCAGGTACCGGTCCTGCTGCGGAATGCTCTCGTTGGCGTTTCCCAGCAGGGTGACGAGTCCCTCGGCGAGGGCGGCCTGCTCGGCTGCATGGGCAAGGTCGGCGAAGAACGGGTTGCGCACATCGGACACGAGCAGTCCGATGACATTGGTTCTGGTGGAACGGAGGGCGCGCGCCTGGGCGTTGGGGTGGAAATCGAGCTCAGTGACGGCTGCGGCCACTTTCTGCCTGGACTGCGGCGACGTGGCCGGGTTTCCGGACAACACCCTTGACGCCGTTGCCGGCGAGACGCCGGCGAGTGCCGCTACGTCCTTGATGGTGATGGATGGTCCTGTCACTGCTGCGCACCTCGTTGTGGGACTGCCTTTGAAAACTGCTCATGGAATCGATTCCATGGAATCGGTTCCACAATTATGTGACGGGTATTACGTTCTGTCAATGATGGGGAGTCTTCGGCTGGATTTTTGACGTGGGCCGGTCGTGAAGGCGGGGGCCGCGGAGCTCGCATCGCCGGCGCCGATCCAGCGCGCTCAGTCCCCGTGGACGGCTTTCTGCTTCGCCTCCGAGCGGTCCAGGTAGGCCAGCAGCAGGTCCCCGGCGCGGTCCAGGTCGCCGGCTTCCAAGGCCGCGCAGATCTCCTCGTTGTCGTCGAGGTAGCCGCGGTAGAAGTGCGCATCCAGCGTGGCCTTGTGGAAGAACAGGCGCATCTCGGCGAGGACCTGGGACATGATCGTGTCCAGCCGGCGGCTTTCCGCCAGCGCCACAATGGCGCCATGGAAGTGCTGGTTCGCTGTACCCAGGGCTTCCTCGTCGCCGGCCGCCGCCGCAGCCCGGCCTTCCTCGACCGCGGCACGGACGGCTGCCACCCGCTCCGGACTGCCGCCGCTCCGGATCGCACTGACCTCGACGGCGCGGCGCACGGTGTAGACGTCATGGACGTCCCCCGGTCCCAGGCTGGCAACGAACACGCCACGGTTGGGCAGCCGGACCACCAGCCGCTCCGCCGCCAGTTCGGCAAAGGCTTCCCGGACGGTGTTGCGGGACACGCCGAGGTCCTCCGCGATGGTCGATTCGGTCAGTCTCGCGCCAGGAAGGAGGACCCCTTCCGCCAGTTGCAGGCGAAGCTCCGCCGCCACCCGGTCCGCCACCGAGGGAACCGTTACGCGGAGCCGCGCCGCCGATGCAGCCTGCGCTGCTGCCTGGGCGCGGGTTCCCGCGTCGGAAGTCGTCATGGGGCCGAATCTACACGATTGTTCCAAGATTTAATTGTCGGATTGTTGAACAATCGGTGAAAGTGATGCATCCTTGGTAGGGGGCTATCATGAGACGAGGATCACAAATGGCAACCATTGACCTGAACAGCGACGTCGGCGAGTCCTTCGGACGCTGGACCTTGGGTGACGACACAGCGATGTTCCGCTCGGTGTCCAGCGCAAACGTGGCTTGCGGATTCCACGCGGGAGACCCCAGCGTCATCCGCCAGACCTGCCGGGAGGCAGTTGGCGCCAACGTCGTGATCGGCGCCCACGTCGGCTACCGCGACCTCGCCGGCTTTGGCCGCCGCTTCCTGGACATCGATCCGAAAGAACTGGCCGACGACGTCGTCTACCAGATCGGCGCGCTGCAGGCCCTGGCCGCCGTAGAGGGCGGCGCGGTCCGGTACGTGAAGCCGCACGGCGGCCTCTACAACGCGATCGTGTCGCATACCGCCCAGGCGCAGGCCGTCGTCGACGCCGTGAAGTCAGTGGACCCGAACCTGCCGATCATGGGCCTGCCGGGCTCTGAAGTGTTGCGCCTCGCCGAGGCCGCCGGCCTCCGCGCGGTCCCCGAAGCCTTCGCCGACCGCGCCTACAACCCGGACGGCACCCTCGTATCCCGTACGCTCCCCGGAGCCGTACTGGAGGACCCCGCTCTCGTCACTGAGCATGTCCTCCGGATGGCCACCGATTCCGCCGTCCGCACCATCGACGGCTCCATCCTGAAGATCAGCGCCGAAAGCATCTGCGTCCACGGGGACTCCCCGGGAGCCGTCACCATGGCCGCGGCCGTCCGCAAGGCGCTCACCGCCGCGGGCATCACCACCGCCGCGTTCGTCTAGGCAGCTCCACCGCTTCACACCCGGCTCCACACCGGGCCCTTTCCGTACGAACACCCGAGCACAGGCAGCACCACGCACCCTGGAGGAAAATCATGTCCGCACCGCACCAGGCCACTCCGGCCGCCAGCAAGAGGAAGGTGCCGCCCGGTGCCCTCAAGGCCTACGTGGCGAGCCTCACCGGCACTTCGCTGGAGTACTACGACTTCGCGATCTACTCCGTGGCCTCGGCCCTGGTGTTTCCCAAGGTCTTCTTCCCGGGCAACGACGAATACGTCGGGCTGCTGCTGTCCTTCTCGACCTTTGCGGTGGGCTACCTCGCCCGTCCCATCGGCGGCGTGATCTTCGGCCGGCTCGGTGACAAGATCGGCCGCAAGCACGTCCTCGTGACCACCCTGCTGCTGATCGGCATCGCAACGGTGGTGATCGGCGCGCTCCCGGGCTACGCCACCATCGGTATTGCCGCACCCATCATCCTCGTGTTGCTGCGTCTGGCGCAGGGCATCGGCGTCGGCGGCGAGTGGGGCGGTGCCGTCCTGCTCTCCAGCGAATTCGGCGATGCCAAGCGTCGCGGCTTCTGGTCTTCCGCCGCGCAGATCGGCCCGCCCGCCGGCAACCTGATGGCCAACGGAGTCCTGGCCGTGCTCGCCGCGACGCTCAGCAACGAAGACTTCCTCTCCTGGGGCTGGCGCGTGGCCTTCCTCGCCTCGGCCCTGTTGGTGGGCTTCGGCCTGCTGATCCGGCTCAAGCTCGAGGAAACCCCCGTCTTCAAGGCCATCCAGGCCCAGGGCGAACAGCCCAAGGCCCCCATCAAGGAGGTCTTCACCAAGGAGCCGCGCGCCCTCGTGTCCGCCGCCCTGTCCCGCATCAGCCCGGACGTGCTGTACTCCCTGCTCACCGTCTTTATGGCCGTCTACGCCACCAAGGAACTGGGCATGAGCACCAGCAACGTACTGACCGCCATCCTGATCGGCTCCGCCTTCCAGCTGGTCCTGATCCCCGCGGCGGGCGCCCTCACCGACCGCGTCAACCGCCGGCTCGTCTACGGCATCGCAGCCGTCGGAACCGCCGTGTACATCCCGCTGTTCTTCGTCATGATCCAGGACAAGTCGGTCCTCACGCTGACCATCGGCATCGTGATCGGGCTGGCCTTCCACGCCTTCATGTACGGCCCCCAGGCTGCTTACATCACCGAACAGTTCCCGGCCCGGCTGCGCTACGCCGGCAGCTCGCTGGCCTACACGCTGGCCGGCGTGATCGGCGGCGCCATCGCACCGTTGGTCTTCACCGCCCTCTTCGCTGCCAGCGGCAACTGGTTCCTGATCGCCGGCTACCTCGCGGTCGCCTCGATCGTGACGGTGATCGGGCTGGCCATCGGGCGCAACCCGCATACCGACGAAGAAGAGCGCCTCCTGCAGGAAGCCCGCGCCTGAGCGGCGCGGATCCAATTCGAGGCACCGGCAACGATGAAGGCAGCTGATGATTGAGACAGCGGGGGAAACCCTGGCAGTACACAAGGTCCGCTCCGTGCGGCCGGTGGGAACTCGCGCGGTACTCGCCGAGCTCTCCGGAACCCAGGACGTGCTGGCACTTCAGGCGCTGCTGCTCGAGAACCCGCTGCCGGGCCAGCTGGACGTCCTCGCAGCGGCCGAGACCGTCCTGGTCACGGCGGACTCGTCGGCTGCCGCCCGGCGGTTCGCCGCGCTCCTGCTCCAACTCGACCTCACCGCCCCCGTGCAGCGGGACGGCGAGCTGGTGGTCATCGACACTGTGTACGACGGCGAGGACCTCGCCGAAGTGGGGGAGCTGACCGGCCTCGGCGCCGAGGGCGTGATCGAGGCCCACACCGGCCAGATCTGGACCGTGGCCTTCGCCGGCTTCGCCCCGGGCTTTGGCTACATGGTGGGGGAAAGCCAGGCCCTCGAGGTGCCGCGGCGCAGCTCGCCCCGCACCGCCGTCCCTGCGGGTTCGGTGGCGCTGGCCGGGAACTATTCGGCCGTGTACCCGCGCCGTTCGCCCGGCGGCTGGCAGCTGATCGGCCGGACCGGCGCCAGGATGTGGGACCTGGACCGGGAGCAGCCCGCACTGGCCGCCCCGGGCCACCGGGTGCAGTTCCGCGCCGTCCGGGACGTGGTGACGCTGGCGCCGGAACACCCGGCACACGCTCTGGAGGTCACGTCCGGCCTGCGGGTTGTCTCGCCGGGGCTGCAGAGCCTGATCCAGGACCTCGGCCGCTACGGCCACTCCGGGCTGGGGGTCTCCGCCGCCGGTGCGCTGGACCGGGCCTCGCTGCGCCGCGCCAACCGCATCGTCGGGAACGCGCCGTCGGCCGCCGCGGTTGAGACCGTCTCCGGCGGACTCTCGGTGGAGGCCGTCGGGGACCAGGTCCTCGCCGTCGCCGGAGCACCCGCGGAGCTGACCATCGAGACGCCGTACGACGTCGACCCCGAAGGCGGCGACTCCGGAGAGGTCTGGCAGCGGACCGTCCCAATGGCAACCCCCTTCGCCCTGCTCGACGGCGAAACCCTCACCATCGGTACACCGGGGAGCGGGTTCCGCAGCTACCTCGCCGTCCGCGGCGGCGTGGACGCCGCCCAGGTGCTCGGCAGCCGCTCCACGGACACCATGTCCGGGATCGGCCCCGCGCCGCTTGCTGCCGGGCAACTCTTCGCCGCCGGTGGAGAGGCGGAGTCCGGCGTCGTCGGGCACCCCGAACTACAACCGGACTTCCCGGGTGCCGGCGTCACTGTGCTCGACGTCGTTCCCGGCCCCCGCGCTGACTGGTTCGACGCCGAGGCGCTGGCATCCTTCTGCGGCCAGGACTGGGACGTGTTGCCGCAGTCCAACCGTGTCGGCATGCGCCTGCAGGGAACCCCGCTGCAGCGAACCCGCCAGGGCGAACTCGCCAGCGAGGGCACCGTCGCCGGCGCCCTGCAGGTTCCGCCGGAAGGACTCCCCGTACTGTTCCTGGCCGATCACCCGATCACCGGCGGCTACCCGGTGATCGCCGTGGTGATCGACTCCCAGCTGGACCGCGCAGCCCAGGTGCCGATCGGCGGCAAGATCCGCTTCCGCTGGGCCCCGGCTGAAACAGACGCGGCCTCCGCAAACACTGAACACACCACTTTCGAACGAAAAGCGAGTAACTGATGCGCAAGGTCCTGATCGCCAACCGCGGAGAAATCGCCGTCCGGATCGCCCGTGCCTGCGACGACGCGCAACTGGCATCCGTCGCCGTGTACGCGGACATCGACGCGGACGCCCTGCACGTATCTGCCGCAGACGAGGCCTACGCGCTGGGCGGCAACTCGCCCGCGGACACCTACCTGAACATCCCCAAGCTGCTCGCCGCCGCGGCCGAATCGGGCGCCGACGCACTCCACCCCGGCTACGGCTTCCTGTCCGAGAACGCCGAATTCGCCCAGGCCGTCCTCGACGCCGGTCTCACCTGGATCGGCCCGACGCCGGACGCCATCCGCCTGCTGGGCAACAAAATCACCGCCCGGGAAACCGCCGTCCGCGCCGGCGCACCGCTGGTCGCAGGCAGCGACGGCCCGGTGGAGTCAGCCGCCGAGGCACGGGCCTTCGCGGAACAGCACGGCCTGCCGATCGCCGTCAAGGCGGCCTTCGGCGGCGGCGGCCGCGGCATGAAGGTGGTCCGCGCCCTGGACCAGGTCGAGGAAGCCTTCGACTCCGCCGTCCGGGAGGCCATCGCCGCCTTCGGCCGCGGGGAATGCTTCGTGGAGCGCTACCTCGACCGCCCGCGCCACGTCGAGGCGCAGGTCCTTGCGGACACACACGGCAACGTGGTCGTCGTCGGAACCCGTGACTGCTCGCTCCAGCGCCGGCACCAGAAGCTCGTGGAGGAGGCACCGGCGCCGTTCCTCACCGAACAGCAGACCAGCCAGATCTACGACGCCGCCAAGGCCGTCTGCCGCGAGGCCGGCTACTCCGGCGCTGGCACGGTGGAATTCCTGGTCGCAGCGGACGGCACTGTGGCGTTCCTCGAAGTGAACACCCGGCTTCAGGTGGAGCACCCCATCACCGAGGAAACCACCGGGATCGACCTGGTGCAGGAGCAGTTCCGCATCGCAGCAGGGGAGCGGCTGCGCATCACAGAAGACCCGGCACCGCGCGGGCACTCCTTCGAGTTCCGGCTCAACGCCGAGGACGTGGGGCGCGGCTTCCTGCCCTCTCCCGGTACCGTTGAGGAGTTCTCCGGCCCCACCGGACCCGGCATCCGGCTGGACACCGGGGTCCGCTCCGGCTCCTTCGTCCCGCCGCAGTTCGACTCGCTGCTGGCCAAGCTGATCGTCACCGGCGCCGACCGGCAGCAGGCGCTGCGCCGCGCCCGCCGGGCCCTCGCCGAAATCAGCATCACCGGGTTGGCAACCGTGCTGCCGTTCCACCGCGCCGTGCTCGAGTCCCCGGACTTCACGTCCGAAACCGGCCTGGGCATCCACACCCGCTGGATCGAAACGGACTTCGCGGAAAGTGCCTCCATCTCCGCCGATCCCGGCTACAGCAACACCGCGCCCGACGGCGAACGTCGCACTATCACGGTCGAGGTGGACGGCCGCCGGATGGCGGTGGGCCTGCCGGCTGATCTGCTGGACGGTTGGGCCCGCTCGGGCGGCCCCCTCCCCGCGGGAGTGTCCGTTGATGCAGCGTCCGACGGCGGCGCTGTCGGTGCTGACGACGGCGAGTTGCGGGCTGACATGGCCGGCACGGTTGTGAAGTGGCTCGTCGAACCAGGCACCGAGGTCTCGGCGGGGGACCCCGTCGTCGTCCTTGAGGCGATGAAGATGGAAACCCAGATCTCAGCGCACCGCGCTGGGACTTTGACGGACATCCGCACGGAAGCCGGCGGCGTCGTTACTGCTGGCGCGGTGCTGGCCCTGATTGGTTAGTAGCTGCCGGGTGCGTTGTCGCGGCGATTGTGCTGATGATCTCCCCGGGAACGAGATGCGCCCCCTCGGATGGAGGGGGCGCGTCGGGGTGCTGCCGGTTTCGTCTTAGACGGCCGTGTAGCCGCCGTCGATCGGAATGGTTGCGCCGGTGATGAACTTCGCCTTGTCGCTCGCGAGGAACGTGATGAGGTCGGCGACTTCCTGCGCCTCGCCGACGCGACCGGCCGGGTGCAGTTTTGCGTACTGTTCAAGGGTCGGCTCGTCGATGAGCGGGGTGCGGATGACGCCCGGGGCCACCGCGTTCACACGGATGCCCTCCTTCGCGTACATCGTCCCGGCGGCGCGGGTCATGTTCACGACGCCGCCCTTTGACGCCGAGTAGGCGATGTTGTTCGAGACGGCCACGAGGCCGAACATCGAAGCGAGGTTTACAACGACGCCGCCGTTGCCCTGTTTGAGGAGCTGCTCAATGACGTACTTGTTGGTGTAGAACACGCCCGAGTAGTCGATGCCGTTGGTGCGCTCCCAGTTTTCGACAGTCGAGGTGACGACGTCGCCCTCGCCGCCGACACCCGCTGATGCGACGGCAATGTCCACGCTACCGAATTCCTCGACCGTCTTGGCGACGGCGGCTTCCACGCTCTCGGCCTTCGAGACGTCGCCCTGGACAAACTTCGCGCCGATCTCGTCAGCAACTTCCTGCGACTTGGGGTTGAAGTCGAAGATCATGACCTTCGCGCCTTCGGCGATGAAGGTCTTTGCGGTCGCGAGACCGAGCCCCGATCCGCCGCCGGTGATGAATGCGACCTTGTTCTCGAGCTGCATGAGTCAGTCCAATCTCTGAGCGATTTCTACGGTCACCGTTCCGCCGGTGTTCCGCACTGCGCAACTATATGCGTATGCATTTAGTTTTCCACTAATGCTTGAAAAGTCAACCAAACGTGTGCCGTCTCACGGCCCGCCGGCCATCGCGGGTAGTTGGCCGAGGCGATCCATTCCCCGGGCATTCTCGCCGCCTCAACGGCATTCATGGTCGCAATTGGTTCCTGTGGCTGTCGCTGTTTCACGGGAAGGTCGGCAAGTAGCAGGGGGTTGGGGACATGCCGGGTCCTTAGGGGGCCGCGAAGAATACATACTAGGAAGTCCTAGTAATTATTGGCCCGTCGTACTACATTGAGTCAAAATCTACGCTTTGGAGGACTGGGCATGTTTGAACTCAACGAGGACCAGCAGTCGCTGGTTGCGATGGTGCGGGACTTCGCCAACGAGGCTCTGGCCCCCAACGCCGCGAAATGGGACGAGACCAAGCACTTCCCGGTGGACGTGCTGCGTGAAGCCGGCGCCCTGGGCATGGGCGGCATATATGTTCAGGAGGAGTTCGGCGGCTCCGGGCTAACGCGCAGCGATGCGGTGCTGATCTTCGAGGAACTGGCCAAGGCCGATCCGACGATCGCCGCCTACATCTCCATCCACAACATGGTGGTCTGGATGATCGACTCGTTCGGCAACGATGAGCAGCGCGCCCAGTGGGTGCCGCAGCTTTCCTCCATGGAAGCGCTGGGCAGCTACTGCCTTACCGAGCCCGGCGCCGGCTCCGACGCTGCCGCGCTGAGCACCAGGGCAGCGCGCGACGGCGAAGAATACGTGCTGAACGGCGTCAAGCAGTTCATCTCCGGGGCCGGGTCATCGAGCTACTACATCGTGATGGCCCGCACCGCCGACACCGGAAACCGCGGCATCACGGCCATCGTTGTCCCGGCGGAAACCCCGGGCCTGTCGTTCGGTCCGAACGAGAAAAAGATGGGGTGGAACGCCCAGCCGACCCGCCAGGTCATTTTCGACAATGTCCGGGTTCCGGTTGCCAACCGCCTCGGCGAGGAAGGCAGTGGTTTTGGGATCGCGATGAAGGGGCTCAACGGTGGCCGCATCAATATGGGCGCGTGCTCCCTGGGCGGCGGCCAGACTGCCCTGGACAAGTCGGTAGCCTACCTCAAGGAACGCGAGGCCTTCGGTGGACCGCTAATCAACCAGCAATCCCTGCTGTTCCAGCTGGCAGACATGGAAACCGAGCTGGTGACCGCCCGGACCCTGCTCTGGCGGGCAGCGGACGCGCTGGACCGCGGCGCGCCCGACGCCGTGAGGCTCTGCGCCATGGCCAAGAGGGTCGCCACTGATGCCGGCTTCAACGTCGCCAACAGCGCCATCCAGCTCCACGGGGGCTACGGCTACCTTTCCGAGTACGGACTGGAGAAGATCGCCCGGGACCTGCGGGTGCACCAGATCCTCGAAGGCAGCAACGAGATCATGCGCCTGATCATCGGACGCAACGTGGCCGGCACCTAGGCCTGCTGCGTTTCCGTCTGCCGGGTCGCCGCCCAGCTGGCCAGCAGCCGCAGCGCGTCCCCGGTGGGCGAACCGGGCTCGGCCGTGTAGACCAGCAGTGAGAGCCCGGCGTCGGCCGGAAGATCCAGGGCCTCGTACATGAGGTGGAGGTCCCCCACCACGGGGTGCCGGAAGTGCTTGCGGCCGGTGTAGTGCAGGCGCACGTTGTGGGCCGCCCACCGGGTCCGGAACTCCTCGCTGCGGGTGGACAGTTCCCCCACCAGGTCGGTGAGGCCGCGGTCGTAGGGGTCGCGGCCGGCCTCGGTGCGCAGGATCGCCACCGTGTCATTCGCAGCGCGCTCCCAGTCCGGGTAGAACCCGCGGGAGCGGTCGTCCAGGAAGACGAACCGCGCAAAGTTGGCCGGGCGGGCGGGGCCGCCATACATGTCGGAGTACATGGCGCGGCCGAGCTGGTTGGCCGCGAGGACGTCCAGGCGCCCGTTGCGCACAAAGGCCGGGGCGTTGGTGATCGCGTCGAGCATGAGCTGGACACTCGCGCGGACCGCGTGGGTGGTGGTGCGGCGGCGCTGCGGCTTGCGTCCGGCGCCGGCGGCCCGGGCCAAGTCGAACAGGTGGGCCCGCTCCGCCTCATCCAGCTGCAAGGCACCCGCGAGGGCCTCCAGCACTCCCTCGGACACTCCGGAGAGGTTTCCCCGTTCCAGCCGGGTGTAATACTCGACACTGACCCCGGCCAGCATGGCCACCTCGCCGCGGCGAAGTCCGGGGACCCGGCGGCTGCCGCCGTAGTCGGGGAGACCCGCCTGTTCCGGGGTAATTTTCGCCCGCCTGGTCGCCAGGAAGTCCCGGGTCTCGCTCTGGTTGTCCATACCTTCAACGGTAGAGGGTACGGCGGCGTAAGGGAGGCCCTGCCAGTACCCCTCACAGCAGGGCCTCCCTTCCGTAAAGCTCAGTGGTGTTTGATGGATAGTGCCCCCGAAGACGTCCGGGCCGGAAGGCCGCACGTGACCCGTGCCGGACGCCGGGGCTACCCCAAACCATCCACAAGCAGGAGATCCATGCTTACCGTTAACGCTTACGCCGCCACCTCCGCGACGGAACCCCTTGTCTCCACCACCGTCGAGCGCCGGGACGTCGGCGCGCACGACGTTCTGATCGACATCAAGTTCGCCGGCATCTGCCACTCGGACATCCACACCGTCCGCGGCGACTGGGGCCCGCAGTCCTACCCGCTGGCGCCGGGCCACGAAATCGCCGGCATCGTCACCGAGGTCGGCTCGGCCGTCACCAGGCACGCCGTCGGCGACCGCGTCGGCGTCGGCTGCATGGTCAACTCCTGCCGCGAGTGCGTCAACTGCCTGAAGGGCGAAGAGCAGTACTGCCTCGCCGGGAACACGGGCACCTACGGCGCCGAGGACCGCGACGGGACCATCACCCAGGGCGGCTACACCACCCACGTGGTGGTGACCGAGGACTTCGTCGTGCGGATTCCGGAGGGCATCGAGCTCGACGTCGCCGCCCCGCTGCTCTGCGCCGGCATCACCACCTACTCCCCGCTGCGGCACTGGGGCGCCGGCCCCGGCAAGAAGGTGGCCGTCGTCGGACTCGGCGGGCTGGGACACATGGCCGTCAAGATCGCCCACGCCATGGGCGCCGAGGTCTCGGTCCTCTCGCAGTCGCTGAAGAAGCAGGAGGACGGCCTGCGTCTCGGCGCGGACCACTACTACGCCACCAGCGACGAGAACACCTTCACGGACCTGGCCGGGACTTTTGACCTGATCATCAACACCGTCAGCGCGTCGATCGACATCAGCTCCTACCTTCAGCTGCTGACCCTCGACGGCGCCCTGGTGAACGTGGGCGCCCCGGCGGAACCACTCCCGGTGAACGCGTTCGCCCTGATCATGGGACGCCGGTCCTTCGCCGGATCCATGATCGGCGGCATCCGCGAAACGCAGGAAATGCTCGACTTCTGCGCCGAGCACAAGCTCGGCGCAGAGATCGAAGTCATCCCGGCCGGGAAGATCAACGACGCCTACGAGCGGGTGCTCGCCTCCGACGTGCGGTACCGCTTCGTTATTGACACTTCCACGCTGTAGTTCCACCGCACTGTAGTTCCGGCGAACAGGCGCCTCGCCGGTCTGGACCAAGAGTTCAGACCGGCAGGGCCTTTTTTGATGTCCGCTGCCGGGTGTCGTCCCAGTTCAGGCCCTACAATGAACTCGATGATGCCTGAACGAGCTGTCGCCGCCGAAGGGAAGAATTCCCTGAGCGTGCGCGCGGGAATCATTGAATCCGTCTGGCGTCCTGGTTCGTTGGTCGACGTCGAGGACGCCAGGGACGCCATGCTGGCCGTGGAGCGAATCAGCGGCGGAACCCCAATGCCGATGCTCTCGGAAATGACCGATGTGGAGATCACCGCGGCGGCCCGGTACGAGTTCGCCCGGACGACCGGCGTGATCGCGATCGCCGTCCTTGGATCCAACGCCGTGGACCGGGTCATCGCGGCCGCCATGAGCCGCCACACCCACTACCCGCACGCGTTCTTTACCTCCAGGAGCGCCGCCCTGATCTGGCTGACGGACATCTCCAATTTGGAGCCGCGGGGTCAATGAACCGCTGCTAGCATGACCGTCAGGGGCATCAGAGGCAGCGTGCCCGAGAGATGGAGACACGATGAGTATGTCTACGACGTCGGATGCACAGTCGGAAACGCAGTCGGCCGCACCGCACGTGGCGGACAGCCACGGTTTGCTCCGGGTGCAGGGCGCCCGCGAGAACAACCTCAAAGACATCAGCATCGAGATCCCGAAGCGTCGCCTTACGGTGTTCACGGGCGTGTCCGGCTCGGGCAAGAGCTCGCTGGTGTTCGCCACCATCGCCGCCGAGTCGCAGCGGATGATCAACGAGACCTACAGCGCCTTTGTGCAGGGGTTCATGCCCAGCCTGTCACGGCCCGACGTCGACTTTCTCGAGGGGCTGACGACGGCGATCATCGTCGACCAGGAGCGGATGGGCGCGAACCCCCGCTCCACGGTGGGCACGGCCACCGACGCCAACGCGATGCTCCGGATCCTCTTCAGCCGGCTGGGATCGCCGCACGTGGGCCCGCCCACGGCGTTCTCGTTCAACGTCCCGACGCGGAAGGCCAGCGGTGTGATGAGCACCGAAAAAGCCGGCGGCAGAGTCGAGAAAAGCGTTGTGCAGAACGCCGTCTACCTGGGCGGCATGTGTCCGCGCTGCGAGGGCATGGGATCGGTCTCCGACTTTGACCTCACCGCGCTCTACGACGAGACCAAGTCGCTGGCCGAGGGTGCCCTCACGGTCCCCGGCTACAGCATGGACGGCTGGTACGGCCGCATCTTCAGCGGTGCCGGGTTCAACATGGACAAGCCGATCGCCAAGTACACCAAGAAGGAAATGCACGACCTTCTCTACAAGGAACCGACCAAGATCAAGGTGGAGGGCATCAATCTCACCTACGAGGGATTGATCCCGAAGATCCAGAAATCGATGCTCTCCAAGGACGTCGACGCGATGCAGCCCCACATCCGGGCCTTCGTGGAACGCGCCATCACCTTCCAGGCCTGCCCCGAATGCGACGGCACGCGGCTCAGCCCCGAGGCCAGGTCCTCGAAAATCCAGGGCAAGAACATCGCCGACCTGTGCGAGATGCAGATCAGCGACCTGGCCGCGTGGGTCCGAGAACTCAAGGAGCCCTCGGTCGCGCCGCTCCTGAAGGGCCTGCAGCACCTGCTCGACTCGTTCGCCGAAATCGGGCTGGGGTACCTCTCGCTGGACCGGCCGGCGGGCACGTTGTCCGGGGGAGAGGCCCAGCGCACCAAGATGATCCGGCACCTGGGCTCGTCCCTGACGGACATCACCTACGTCTTTGACGAGCCGACGATCGGCCTGCACCCGCACGACATCGAGCGGATGAACCAGTTGCTGCTGCAGCTGCGCGACAAGGGCAACACCGTGCTCGTCGTCGAGCACAAGCCGGAGACCATCGCCATCGCTGACCACGTCGTTGACCTCGGCCCCGGCGCGGGCACCGAGGGCGGCCGCGTCTGCTTCGAGGGAAGTGTGGAGGGGCTGCGGGCAAGTGACACCATCACCGGCCGCCACCTCGATGACCGGGCCAAGGTCAGGGGCTCCGTGCGGAAGCCTTCCGGGGCGATGGAGGTGCGGGGCGCCTCGACGCACAACCTGAAGGACGTCGACGTCGACGTTCCGCTTGGTGTGCTGTGCGTGGTCACGGGTGTCGCAGGTTCGGGAAAAAGCTCGCTGATCCAGGGCTCGGTGGCCGGCCGCGAGGGTGTTGTGGTGATCGACCAGGGCGCCATCAAGGGGTCCCGGCGCAGCAACCCGGCGACCTACACGGGCCTGCTTGAGCCGATCCGGAAGGCGTTTGCCAAGGCCAACGGCGTGAAGCCGGCGCTTTTCAGCTCCAACTCCGAAGGCGCCTGCCCCACCTGCAACGGTGCCGGCGTCATCTTCACCGAACTGGGCGTGATGGCCACCGTCGAGTCCACGTGCGAGGACTGCGAGGGAAAGAGGTTCCAGGCGTCAGTCCTGGAGTACAGGCTGGGCGGCCGCAACATCGCCGAAGTGCTGGCAATGTCGATGACCGAGGCCGAGGACTTTTTCGGTGCCGGCGAGGCGAAGACACCGGCGGCGCACAAGATCCTCGACCGGCTGGTGGACGTCGGGCTTGGCTACCTCACCCTCGGCCAGCCGCTCACCACACTGTCCGGCGGCGAACGGCAGCGCGTCAAGCTGGCCACCCAGATGGCGGAGAAGGGTGACGTCTACGTCCTCGACGAGCCCACCACCGGCCTGCACCTCGCCGATGTCCAGAACCTGCTGGGCCTCCTCGACCGCCTGGTGGAGTCCGGCAAATCCGTCATTGTGATCGAGCACCACCAGGCGGTCATGGCGCACGCCGACTGGATCATCGACCTGGGTCCCGGCGCAGGGCACGACGGCGGCCGGGTCGTCTTCGAAGGCACCCCGGCCGATCTGGTCGCCGCCCGGTCCAGCCTCACCGGCGAGCACCTCGCGGCCTACGTCGGCGGGTGATTCTTCCCGGTCTGATTTTTCCGGGTCTGCTCCCGGACGACCGTCCCGATCACGGCGATCGCCAGCGCCAGCAGTATTGTCGGTCCCGCCCCGCCGGCGGGGCCGAGGGCCGCCGTGAAAACCTGTTTGCCCAGCGCTGCCATCGCCGGCAGGTCTCCCGCCAGCACCCGCGTACCCAGCATGCTGCTGACCGCTGAGAAGATCGCGGGCACCACCCAGAGCAACGCCAGATCCGCCATCCACACCAAGGCCCGGATTCGCGGGCGCAGTCCGCACCAGGCGAGTGCAGCGCCCACCAGCACGGCCGGGAGCCAGCGCCACAGCATGATCAACACCACCGGGACGCTGCCGACGCCGGCCACCCCACCGACGCCGGCAGCCAGCCAGGACACCACCGGCACCGCCACCAGGCCAGGGCCCAGGGCGGCCAGCGCCGTAGATCTTGCCGCGAGGAGCAGCAACGACACCAGCCCGGCAGCCATCGCGGCCGCCACCCCGGCCAGCATGCCGGCCAGGTAGAGGCTGGACAGCTGCCCGGGCGCCAGGCCGCCGCCGAGCACAATGAACGACTGAGTCGCCGCGGCGACTTGGACTGCTGCCACAGCCCCGGCCGCGCACCACGTGGCCAGGAGCCGCCGCGCGGGGGACCAGCACCGGACCGCGAAGCCGGCGGCCGCCGCGCCCGTGACCATGAGAGCCACCAGCGTTGTGCTTTCGTACTGGTTCAGCGGCAGGAGTGCCAGGGGCATCTGGGCGGGCATCACCTGCGTGCCCCACAAGTTCTGGAGCGGGAGCCGCGCGCCGGTGATCAGCCAGGGCGCCAGTCCCAACAGCGCGGCCGCGAACCCGATCGCAAGGGCAACGGCGACATCCCTGCCCGCCCCGTGCGCAGGCGGGCCCGGCGGACGGGGCGCCCGTTGTCGCGGCGCCCGCACGGCGGGGCTGCTGCGCTGTTGTTCGTTGCTGCCGGCGAGGAGATCCGCGTCCGTGCGGGGACGGTGGCGGCCCATCTGGTCGTGGGGGTCACTCACGGGAACTCCTTCGGTGGCGGGGGGATTGCGCGGATGCCTGGGTGATGCCCCAGGCCACGGCTGGCCCGTAATGGGCCGGAATAGCAGGAAACAGGCTGGAAGATCAGATTCTATACCGAGTGGATTTATTCACGTTGTTGGTGTTCTCGCGCCACGGACGGCAACTACTTCCACTTGACCGCAACCCTTGATGCGGCAACGTGGGGAACGGCATTTGATTCCTGACCATTGCCTGTCGGCTGGGGGTGTCTGATAGACACTGCCACCGTCGGACCGGCCTGCGTAACGTGGTGGATGTGGACAGAAAAGACGAAATCCGTGACTTCCTGATCTCGCGGCGCGCGAAGATCAGCCCGGAGCAGGCCGGCATCCCCCGCTACGGGGAGTTGCGCCGCGTTCCAGGGCTGCGCCGGGAGGAAGTGGCGGAGCTCGCCGGGGTGAGCGCGGATTACTACACACGGCTGGAACGCGGCAGCATACGCGGCGTCTCGGAGGCTGTGCTCGAAGCGGTGGCCGCCGCCCTTCAGCTGGATGAAGCAGAGCGCACGCACTTGATGGACCTCGCGAGGACGGTCAACACGCCGCCTCGGCGTACGGCGCGCCGGCCACCACAGCAGCGGGTCCGTCCCGGAGTATTGCGTTTGCTGGACGGGATGACCGGAGCGGTCGCCATGGTGCAGAACGGACGTTCGGACGTACTGGCCGCCAACCCCTTGGGCCACGCGCTGTATGGGCCAGTATTCGAGTCCGCAGCAGCTGCTGGTCCGGAGGCTCCGGCCCAGCTACCGAACCAGGCACGCTATCTATTCCTGGATCCGGGCGCCGGGGACTTCTACCCCGATTGGCCAGCAGTCTCCGCCACCACGGTGGCCATGCTGCGCTCGGAAGCGGGCAGGAACCCCCACGATCGGGCCCTGAACGAGCTCGTCGGCGAGCTGACAACACGCAGCGGGCTGTTCGCCGCGTTGTGGGCAGGCCACGACGTGCGGATCCACACCACGGGAACCAAGCGCTTCCACCATCCAGTAGCGGGGGACTTGTCGCTGCAGTTCGAGACACTTCACCTTCCCGGCGATGAGGGTCAGACCCTGTTCACCTTCACCTCTGAGCCAGGCTCCGCATCCGAACACGCGCTGGCATTCCTCGCCAGCTGGGCGGCGTCGCCTCCACAAACAACCATCAGCGAAACTTCCCCGGATCTGCACTCCCACGCTCGGCCCGGAACATCAAACCCACGAAAGACAGAACATGACTGAACAAGATAACGCCAGGACCGAACAGAAGGTCTGGTTCATCACCGGCGCTGGCCGCGGTATGGGCACCGACATCGCCAAGGCGGCCCTGGCCGCCGGCCATGCGGTGGTCGCCGCCGGCCGCAACCCGGAAAAGGTCGCCCAGGCCATCGGCCAGTCCGAGCACCTGCTGGCCGTGAAACTGGACGTCACCGACCCCGCCGCGGCTGAAGCTGCCGTCAGAGCCGCCGTCGACAGGTTCGGCCGGATCGACGTCCTCGTCAACAACGCCGGCAACTTCTACGCCGGGTTCTTCGAAGAAATCACCCCGGCGGACTTCCGGACACAGATCGAAACCACCCTGTTCGGGCCCATGAACGTCACCCGCGCAGCCCTGCCGTTCATGCGTGCGCAGCGCTCAGGCCTCCTGGTCACCATCTCCTCGACCGCCGGCCTCGCCGGCGGGGAGTTCCTGACCGCCTACGCCGCGTCAAAATTCGGCGTGGAGGGCTGGGCCGAGTCCCTGGCACCGGAAGTGGCGCCGTTCGGCATCCGCACCATGATCGTGGAACCGGGATTCTTCCGCACCGAGCTGCTCAGTCCGGAATCCACACGCTACGCCGCATCCACCATCGAGGACTACGCCGAGCGCACCCGCCAGACGGTCACTGCGTGGAAGGGCATGAACGGCCTGCAGGGCGGGAACCCGGCAAAACTTGCCGACGCCCTCATCCAACTGGCCAAGCTGGATGAACCGCCGTTGCGCTTCGCTGCCGGGGCCGACGCCGTCGGAGTCTTCGAGACCAAGTCCAAGGAACTCCACGCCCAGGCCGGCGCCTACCGCGAGCTCTCCAGCAACCTCGCCCACGAGGACGCCTGACCCTCCCTGTCGGCGCCCGCCGCGTCCCTGAGCCCGGGGCGTCGGCCGGTCAGCCCGTTCAAGAAACTCCTACAACACTTCCATTGGACGCACATGGCTAGCGCCTGCCCAAAAACGGGCCCAGCCGCCGTCGCCAGCATGAGAACCACACCGAAAGGAAACAAAGACATGAAGACCGCACGCCTCGGAGGCCTGGAAGTCTCCCGCATCGGACTCGGTGCCATGACCATGGCCGGCACCTACACCAGCGAGGGTGCCCTGGATAACGCGGAGTCGATCCGCACCATCCACCGCGCGCTCGATCTCGGGGTCACCCACATTGACACCGCGGAGATCTACGGACCGTTCCTGAGTGAGGAGATCGTCGGACAGGCGATCAAGGGGCGCCGCGACCAGGTCAAGATCGCCACGAAGTTCGGCTTGGTCTCCCATTCCGGCGGCGGCCCTGGCATGATCGACAGCAGCGCGGCGAACGTGAAGGCCGCCGTCGAGGGCTCCCTCAAGCGCCTCGGCATCGACCATATCGACCTGTACTACCAGCACCGGATCGACCGGGGCACCCCGATCGAGGAGACCGCCGGCGCGGTCGCGGACCTGATCACCGAGGGCAAAGTGCTGCACTTCGGCCTGTCCGAGGCTTCCCCGGAGACGATCCGCCGGGCACATGCCGTGCAGCCGGTCTCGGCGCTGCAGACGGAGTACTCGCTGTGGACCCGCGACGTGGAGGCGGAGATCCTGCCGCTGCTGCGCGAACTCGGCATCGGCTTCGTCCCGTACTCGCCGCTCGGACACGGCCTGTTGACTGGCCAGATCCGCTCCGTCGAGGACTTCGCCAACGATGACTGGCGCAAGACCAACCCGCGGTTCACAGGCGAGAACTTCCGCCGCAACCTCGCGATCGTCGACGAGGTGACGGCCATCGGTGCCGAGATCGGCGCGACTCCCGCGCAGACCGCCCTCGCGTGGCTGCTGACCCAAGGGAACGACATTGCCCCGATCCCCGGCACCCGCCGCGTCAGCCGGGTCGAAGAAAACACCGCGGCCGACGGCATCGAACTCACCGGCGACCAGCTGGACCGGCTGGACGCGCTCGGAACCGCGGCGGGGGAGCGCCACGACGAGGCCAACATGGCCTCGATCGACCGCTGACCCGAAAGGAACGGCGCCTGAAAGTGGACAGCTGAGCGCCTCACGACGACGACCCGAAATCGGCCTCCATTCACCTTCCGCACCGAATCCCCTGGCACGGAAGGCCGCGGAAACAAATAGGGAAAGTCTCCGCGTGAATCCTGGGGACTCAAGCGCAGAGACTTCCCGGCTCTCCAAGCTGGAGGGACTGGCGCGCCGCTTCCCAGCAGGTTGGTCGGTCCAAGTTGCCGGGTGGGCGCTGCTACCGAACCGTCATGCAGGACGGGAGCCGGACTTCTCAGTCCTGCACGTCTGCGGTCGAGCCCGCCCGGATCACCGGGATGGCGGCCCCAGGTGGTCCCAATCCGCTGGGTCCTCGCGGTCAGCGCTGCGGGGCTACGGCCAGGTGCCGGTTGCGTGCCTCAATGAGCGTCCGGAGATAGCGGGCCAGAACCAGCTTCTCCGCCACGCGCCCGAGCAGGCCTAACGGGGCCGCGAACTCGATCCGGTCCACCATGGTGGTCCCGTCGGCATCCTCGCCGAACTCATGGACGTGCCGGAACCGCCGGAACGGGCCCCTGACCTGCTCGTCGACAAAAAAGTCCGGAGCCTCCATCTGTGTGATCCGGTTCGTCATCCGGATCGGGACCCCGAAGTGCCAGGCACGCCAGGTCACCTCTTCTCCCAGGGAGATCAGGCCGGTCCTGACGCCGGCGACGGCGTCTTCCCGTGAGCGCGCCATCGAGTCCTTGTGGGCGTCGATGCTGCGGGCAAGGTCAAACAATTCCGGCTTGGGCATGCTTGTCCGCGTTGTGCATTCGAAGTAGACCGCCATCGTCCGAGTATGCCAGCCCCCGGGCTAGGATCGCCCTATGGGGACGACGGAGGATTTGTTTGAAGGGACGCCGGGCGGGCTGCCGGATGCGGTGGCGCGCGGCAGGGCGCTGTACCGGTCAGCGGAGAGCCCGACGGCGGCCGTCAGGCATGTGGTCGGCTATGCCCGGTTCATCGAATTCTGTGACCGCAACGGCGTGCGGGCCAGGGAACTGGCCTCGGACCCTGCACGGCTCATCTGGTTCCTGCGGACGCACGGGTCCCGGCTTGCAGACGACGGCGCGCTCAGCGCCGCGGCGGCCATATTCGCCGGGAACACCATCGCCGGGCTGAGGCCGGACGCGCGGTGGACCGCCTACGAAGGGGCTTCGCCCACGGTGGGGAACGCGGTGAGGCAGTTCGAGGTTGATCGGCTGCTCGACGTCCTGCGCAGCGCCGACGACGAATCGATTCGAGGCCTCGTTTCCATGCTGGCGGACTGGGCCCAGGAAGAGCTGGATGAGGCCCCGGCAGCGCAGCCGATCCCGGTGGCCCCGGCGGCCGGACAGCCCCGCTATGTCCGGCCGCACCTGCCGACGACGGTCTATTACTCGCCCGAGGGGGAGCCCATTCCGTACGGCCGGCAATGGGGCGACGACGGGCCCGACCCCGATGCCTACAGCGTGGACAGCCACCCCGAGCGTTTCGCCGGGCTCCACACCGTCGCCCGTGCCCTGATCGACCATCTCAGGGACGTTTACGACGTCGACGTGGACGAGAGTCCGGTGCATGCCGCGGAAATGCTGCTGGACGTCAAGGACGTGCTGGAGTCAGTCAAGGTCACGCCGCGGCGTTCCGGAGCAGCGCCACTGACGTTTGTGCTGACCGGGTATCCGGGCGTGGCGGTGCACGCCGGGGTGCTGCACGACTTCCCGTTTCCGGTATGCGGCTGCGACGCCTGCGACGAAACGGCCGAGACAACAGCGGACCGGCTGGAGCTCCTGGTACTTTCGGTCGCCGCCGGCGGATACCGCGAACGCTACCCGGTGGGCCGCAAACGCTGGAGCGAATACGCCCTGAACGCGTTCGACGGTTCCGGCTCGGAAAGCGGCCAAGGTGAACCCGTCCCGGCCGCCGCCGCCCGTCTTCACGACGCCGAGATCCGGCTGCGGGAAGTAGCCGGGGGATGGAGTCCCTGGCCGCTGCGCGGGCACTGAAAACGACGGCTCGGCCGGGCCGGTCCCGACCCCCGGGCCACCGGTTTCAGTCAAATCCGGGCGCCGATGCCCGTGACCAGCCGTTGAGTGTCGGCACATGAGACGAGCACGGTGGTGTTGCTGCATTGAATGCGCACGGTCGGGCCGCCAACGAGGTATCCGGTGCCGCCGCCTGGGAGAATACGCAAACCCATGCCCTGGAGAAATCCGGTGATGGGCCCGGCGGAGACGGCAGTGATCTCCCCGTAGGGGACCGTGGTTGAGAACAGGCCGGCGACGCGGATGGACAGGCCGACGTCGTCGAGTTGAACCCGGACGGACATCGTCATGGCCGCCATGAAAACCGCCGCCACAAACACCGCCAGCAGCGGCATCTGTCCCGCGAGCAACAGAACGGCCACCGTAGCAACACCAATGCCGGCCAGCGCCGCACGGTACCGCAGGGGCATATAGGTCCGGAACTGCACGATTTTCGCGTCTCCCCCTGGCGTCATGCTTGCAGTCTTCTCGACGATTGCGGCGTCAGCAACTCGGGTCAGGTGTTGCGGGTGCCCGCAGTGTGCTGCATCGACCGTGCGAGGCCGTCCAGGACCAGGTCCAGCCCAAACTCGAACTCCGCGCCGTAGTCGTAGCCGGGTTTCATCACATGCTCGATCGAGAATTCGGCGAGGTGGGGGTAGTCCCCGGAGGAATAGTGGCTCATCATGCGCTCGGCAACCTCGGCCAGGGGTTCCGGGCCGTTGACGGGCAGTGTGGCCTCGGAGAGGGCGAACCCGTACACGTAGGCGTCGATCACCGCGTAGGCGTGGGCGGTCATCTCCACTGAGAAGCCCGCCGCACGCAGGGTGCCAATGACGGCGTCGTGGTGTTTCAGCGTTGCCGGGCCGGGGCTTGTCCGCGTCTCGACCAGGCCGATTGCCCAGGGATGGCGCCGCATCGCCTCGCGGGCGGAGGCGGCCCGCCGTCGCATCTCAGTGTGCCAGTCGCCGCCGATCGCCGGCAGGTCGATCTCGCTGAAGACGATGTCAACGATGCCGTCGAGAACCTCATCCTTGTTGGCCACGTGGTGGTAGATGGACATGGGCTTGACCTCGAGGGCGTCCGCGAGCGAACGCATCGTCAAGGCTCCAATGCCGCCGGCGTCGGCAACCGCGACGGCGCCGCGCAGCACCAGTTCCCGGCTGAGCCGGGGGCGGCCCGGGCTGGCTCCTGCGCGCATTTCACACTCCACGTTTCTTAAGGCCATAGACCGTTCGTACTTAGTACGATACATTAACCGTACTAAGTACGAAAAGCTCTTTGGAAAGGTCCCGACATGACAAACCACATCAGTGCGACGGCCGCAGGCAACCAGGCTGCCGCCGACGGCACCATGAAAGCCATCGTGCAGGACGCCTACGGTGCCGTCGACGTCCTGCGTTCCGGCCGGACTGAGCGGCCGCGCATCGCAGAGAATGAAGTGCTGATCCGCGTGCACGCGGCGGGCATGGACCGCGGAACGTGGCACATGATGACCGGCCGCCCCTACCTCATGCGCATCCTCGGATTCGGGTTCCGCAGGCCGAAGAACAGCGTGCCTGGACTCGATGTCGCCGGCACCGTCGTCGCGGTCGGCTCTGCCGTGTCCCGGTTCGCCGCGGGAGACCAGGTGTACGGGATGTCCCGGGGGTCGTTCGCCGAGTATGCCGCCGCACTGGAGGACAAACTGGCCCACAAGCCCTCCAACCTGTCATTCGAACAGGCGGCCGTGGTGCCGATCTCGGCGGGCACCGCCCTCCAGGCCCTCGACGCCGGGCGGGTGGAGCGCGGCCAGAAAGTGCTGGTCCTGGGCGCCTCAGGCGGCGTCGGAACCTACGCCGTGCAGCTGGCCAAGTCCCTCGGCGCGGAGGTCACCGGCGTGAGCAGTGCCGGAAAGGTCGACCTGGTGCGGTCCCTCGGAGCGGACCATGTCCTGGACTACGCTGCGGATGATTTCGCCGACGGTTCGCGTCGTTACGACGTGATCCTCGACATCGGCGGCAACCCGAAGCTTTCCCGGCTGCGCCGGGCCCTTACTCCCACCGGGACGGCCGTCGTTGTCGGAGGCGAGGAAGGCGGCAAGTGGACAGGGGGCTTCGGCCGGAGCCTGCGGGCTCCCCTCGTGTCCCTGGTCGTGCGTCAGCGCCTGGCCATGCTCGCTTCCAAGGAACGCGCCAGCGACCTCGAGCGGCTCACGCCCCTCCTCGAATCCGGTGCCGTGACGCCGAGCATCGACAGGACGTACACACTCGGGGAGGTGCAGGACGCCATGCGCCACCTCGAAGCCGGACACGTGCGCGGCAAGATCGCCATCACGGTTTTTAGCGGCGAAGCCGCCTCATAATCGCGATGGGCTCTGCCCGTTCAGACGTCCCAGCCCGAGGCGCGCCGCCGAAAGCGCACCCCCTCGGCCAGGACCAAGGCCATAAAGGACGCGATTCCCGCCGCGCCAATCGCAATGCGTCCCCACGGCGGCAGGCCCCACAGTTCGTAGGCGGGGGACTGCAGCCCGAAGACTCCGGAGATCAACACGAGTGTTCCGCCGGAGGCCAGAACCACCGCGGCGACGACCAGAGCCCAGAACCGGGCCATCCGCGACTTCGGCGCGAAGTTGTCGGCGTACTTGCCGGGGGTCCCGAACGCGGCCGTGGGGTCCTCCCCGGATTCGGCGATGCGGCTTTGGACGTCCCGCACGATCCGGGCTACCGCCGCGGGGGGAACATCCCGGAGTTCCAGAATCTCCGCCAGTTCCTCCGCGTATTCTGTTGCCGGCGTCTCAGCCATGAAGTGGTTCCTTCCCGTTAATTTGCTAGAAGCGGATTGCATCGATGACCTTGACGCGTACCGCCACCACGGCGGGGATGGCCCCGGCCAATGCGCCGACAAGAACTGCCGCACCCAGACCGAGCAGGGCCGCGTCGACCGGGAATGGCGGACAGTCCGTCAGGCTCGGCGCGATTTTGGATTCGATCCAAGGGTTCTTGACCACCGCGACGGCGATCATGACGCCGACCACCCCGGCCACCGCCGTTGCCACGACGGACTCCATCATGACGCCCAGGAAGATGCGCCGGGACGTGGCCCCAAAGCTTCGCCGGATTCCGATTTCCCGGACCCGGTACCGCACGGTGACCATGGAAATGTTCAGCATTCCGACAGCCCCCAGGAGCAAAACGAGGCCGGCCACACCGCCGACGACCAGCTGCGCCGGGGCAAAAGGATCCCCGTAGCTGGCGTAGTCCGAGCGGTCCACCATGGACTGCATGCCAGGGAACTGCTGCTCCAGGTCCGAGGCGATGGCTGCCTTGAGTGAGGCGGCCTGGTCGTCCTGGACCCAGATTTTGAACTGCTGCCCGGGTCCTGCCGCGCCGCCGGTGGTGACCCCCGACCGCTCGGCAGCGCCCGTCAGCATAAACGCCGACGGCGGGTTCTCAGGATAGGGATCCGGCACGACGCCGATGATCACAGCAGTTGTCTTCAGGTCTCCGGCCATTGTGACTTTGGGACTGGTGGCCAGGTTTGGCCGTCCGGCGGCGTTGTAGAAGCTCTCTGTCACGACCAGCGCGGGTGCGAGCCGTTCCTCGTCGTTCGCCGCGAACCAGCCCCCCTGGCTTACGTCGACCCGGTGAATGACGCCGTAGCCCGGATCGACCACCTGGAGCTGCACGGGCTGGACGCCCCGGGGAAACTGGAAGGACTGTGTCGCCGACGCCGAGTGCGAGTAATACGTTATTCCGTAGCGCTCGATGATGCCGCGGTAGGCGCCCGCCAGTTTTTCCGGATCGGGTTGGCTGGGGCCGTAAACCCCGATGGCGAGGGTCGCCGAACGGCCGCCGTTTCGCTCCGACTCTGCCTTGAACCCCTCCCGCGCGAGGTCGCCGACGCCGACGACCGACGTGAGGGCCGCGACCGACAGTGCCACTCCCACGAGAGCCAGGAGAATGCGTGTCTTGTTAATGCGGAGTTCCTGCCACGCCTCCACCAGGGCGGACACGACCCCGGTCACGCGGGCACCCCCGCCGGGATCTCGGCGGGGGTGAGCACGCCTGCTTCCAGCCGGTAGCAGGCCCGGGCAAGGGCTGCGACGTTGACGTCGTGCGTGATGGTGATGAGCGCGGCTCCCGATTCGGTTGCCACGGTATCGAGCAGCCCCATGACGGCCTGGCCGGTGTCGACGTCGAGCGCCCCGGTGGGTTCGTCCGCCAGGATCAGCCGGGGCCGGCGCACGAGCGCCCGCGCTATCGCGACCCTTTGCTGTTCGCCGCCGGAGAGCATGTTCGGCAGGGTGTCGGCGCGCTCTGCCAGGGCCACACGGTCCAGCATTTCCATGGCCAGTTCCCTGCGCCGCCAGAACTGGGATCCCCTGGCGTACAGCAGGGGAGTGATCACGTTTTCCAGCGCGCTCCGGCCCGGCAGGAGGTTGAACTGCTGGAACACGAACCCCACCGAGGACCCGCGAAGTACGGCCCGTTCGTTGCCGCGGAGCCGCTCCACAGGGGTCCCCTGGAAACGAAGTTCTCCGCTGGTGGGCAGGTCCAGCAGCCCGAGGAGGTTCAGGAGGGTGGACTTCCCGCACCCGGACCGACCGATCACCGCGGTGTGGTCACCGGCGTGGACGGCCAGGTCCACACCCCGGAGAATGTGCAGTTCTTGATCGTCGGGTAGGCGGACGGTCCGCGTTACACCCGCGAGGGACACCAGTTCCTCCATGGTTACCCGCCTGCGATGCCGGCGAACTGCTGCCCGGGCTGCGGCTGGGCGGGCGCGCCGGGAATGAACTCAAGCACGGCCTCACCTTCGGCGAGGCCCGAGACGATCTCCACCATCGAGCCGTCGTTGAGGCCCAGCTGCACCTTCCGCTCTTCTGCTTCTCCGCCCTGCGGCCCGGCCGGGGATCCTGCCGCGGAGCCCGCGGCGGAGTCCGGGAAGGTGCCGGCGGGAGCGAGCCACACGGAACCTTCCTTCACGCTGCCCCGCACCGAAGTGAGCGGCACCGTGACGACGTCGGTGGCCTGGCCGGCAGTGACCGTCATCGTCGCGCCCAGCCCGGCGAACACCTCGACGCCGGACGGAACGGCGCAGCTGATGGTGCCGGTCGGCGCGCCGCCCTGCTCGGGCATGCTGCCGCCGCCCGGGATGGCGGCAGCGTAAGGCACCGAGCGGCTCACCCCGCCGGACGCACCGCCCGCGCCCCCGGACACGCCGCTCGCTGCGCCCGTCAACGCGACCGTGGGGCAGGAGAACGGGGCGGGACCACCGACGACGGCGATCTCCGCTGAGCTTGGTTTGGCCAGCAGGCGGTACTGCTGGGCCGCGTCGACGGATCCGCTCACGGTGAAGGTCCCCGGGTTGACGGCTCCCGCGGTTTCGCCCACTCCGACCTGCTGTTTGAGCAGCACAGTGAGGCTCTCCAGCAGGCCCGACGCCGGGGCGAGGACATCGGCGTAAGTGTAGGCAGGCCCGGTTCGGCTCAGCTGCTGCCGGGTACCGGCTGCATCGGGCTGGCCGGCCGCCGTCGCGAGGCTGCTGGTGTCCTGCGCTGTTGATTCGGCCGCGACCTCAGTGCGGACCTGGTAGAGACGATCGCCGGAGGTCACTTTGTCTCCCGCTGCGACAAACAAGTGCGTCACCACGCCGGCGGTTGTATTGCGGACGCCCACGGCAGCGTCGCTTTGCACGGTTGCCTTGATCTGGACTGAATTGGTTACGGTCGCCCGGGCGGCCTGAACC
The DNA here is from genome assembly GCF_052113365.1 of Arthrobacter sp. YAF17. NCBI lineage: Bacteria > Bacillati > Actinomycetota > Actinomycetes > Micrococcales > Micrococcaceae > Arthrobacter > Arthrobacter sp. YAF17. Next base: position 141,571 of record NZ_JBFRDB010000004.1, read on the forward strand.
ACGGGGATGGCGACCTCCGCCGACGGCCCGTTCAGCATTTGTCCCGGCTTCATGCCGTCGACAAACGCAATCTTGACCAGCGCCACGGCTATGACGGCGAACACGGCCAGCCATGCCAAGGGCATAACGACGCGCCTGAAAATTCTCATCTCTGCCCCGTTCGGTAACTCCCCACAGAACCTCTCTGCGAGAGATGCAATTCACACCCTAGTGGCTGAGCGGTTTCCGGCTTGGGACGTCGCGCTGTCGGCGCGGGGGCGGGCGGGCTGAACCGACGTTGTACCGTGGGGCCGGTGAATATTTCAGAACTTCTCACGGCATACGACCAGCAGTTGCGGACGGACGCGGAGACCCCCAGCGCGGTCGCCGTCGAACGCCTTGGCCCGTTGCGTCTGGTGACCTTCGCCGGCGGCCGGGGTTTTGTGACTTACCAAAGCCTGGACGGCGCCGGTGCGGCAACGATTGCGGGCTGGGTGGCCGAAACCGCGGCGTTCTTCCGTGCGGACCCTGCCATCGTGCGGGTTGAGTGGAAGACACGCGGCCACGATGCTGCGCCCGGACTCCATGAGGCCCTGCTCGCGTTCGGATTCGAGCCGGAAGAGACCGAGTCCGTGATGGTCGGGCCGGCCAGTGCGCTGTGTGCGGACGTGGACCTGCCCGACGGCGTGAGCCTGCGACGAGTGACCGAAGAGCCGGACATCCGGGCCATGAGCGCCATGCAGGACGAGGTCTTTGGCAGCCCCGTCTCTGACGGCAACGCCGAGGCAATCCTGCGCCGCGCGGGCCTCGACGACGGAATGGAACTGTGGGTCGCCGAACACGAGGGAAAAATCGTCAGCGCGGGACGGCTTGAACCGGTTGCCGGGACGGACTTCGCGGGCATCTGGGGCGGGGCCACCCTCGAGGCGTGGCGCGGCCTGGGGATCTACCGCGCCGTCACCGCGGCACGGGCCAAGGCCGCGCTGACTATGGGCAAGAAGCTCATCCACAGCGATTCAACGGAATATTCACGGCCGATCCTGGAACGCTACGGCCTGCTCCGGGTCTCAACGACGACGCCGTATTGCTGGCGCCGCTGAGGTCCGGAGGCTCGGCGCAGCCGTTGGCGGTTCCCGCGTTTCACTGATCCTGCGAGGCGCCCGGGTGCTCGATCGTGACGGTGCCGGCGTCGCCGTCAACGCGGATCTGCCAGCCGCTCGCTATCCGCTGGGTGGCAACGCCGGTACCGAGCACGGCCGGGATGCCGTACTCGCGGGCCACGATGGAGCTGTGGCTCAACGGGCCGCCGACGTCGGTAACGACGCCCGAGGCCATTGCGAAAAGCGGGGTCCAGGCAGGAGTGGTGATGCGGGCCACCAGCACATCGCCGGGCACCATGCTGGCGAAATCCTCGGGTCCTCTCAGGACGCGGGCCGGGGCGCTGACCTGGCCCGAGCTGGCACCGGCGCCTTTGATGACGTCGCCGGGCGCTCCCTGCGAGGCTGCCGGCATCATTGACCCGAAGACCCGTTCCATCCACGGGCTCTCCGGGAGAAGTTGCGGGGCGGCGGCCTTCGCCTGGCCCCGCCACAGCATCTTGCGTTCCTCGACGGCGTGGGCGCGGACGGGGCTGTCTGCTCCGGTGATGGCTACGGCCGCCGGTGCGCCCGGCCCGGCGAGGCCAAACTCGACGGCGCTGCGCAGCTCCTGGTGGCGCAGCCAGAACACGTCGGCGGGCTCTGCGATGACTCCGGAGTCAACCAGCCGTTGTCCTAATTCGAGCAGCATCCGCCGGAGTAGCGGCCACGCCAGGCCGACGTCGGCGAGGGCATCCTCGCGGATCGGGGCGGCGCGCTGTGCCCACCGGAGCAGCCGCAGGAACGCGGCCCGGCGGCGTGGCCCCAGCCGGGTGATCATCTGACTGGTTTGATTCTCCCGGCGCGCGGCTGACAGCTGCTGCCGCTCGTGCGGGTCGACGCCCTGCCCCCGCAAGTAGAACTTCACTGTCTCCAGCAGCTGCAAGGGGTCATCGGCCGGCACCGGGCTGGCGAAGTCCAGGTTGTAGACCGCGTGGCCGAACCGGTTGAGGTGGCCCTGGAAGCGGGGATCCCACTCCTGCCAGAGGGCCGGATCCATCCCGGCGGGGGCGAGCCCGGTGCGCTGCGACTCCACAAGGGCGGCTGTGCTTTCCGCGAGAATTGCCTGCGCCAGCCCCGGAACGCCCCGGGCCCAGGCGGCGAGGTCGTACAGCGATTTCTCGGCCCGGATGGGTTCGCTGTCATAGCCCAGGAGAAACGTCTCGGCGGAGGGATCTCCCTCACGCCGCACGAACTTCCCGTAATACGTCCGGAAAGAGATTTCGCTGGTTGCGGCGATCGGAATGACCGACTGCACGGCCGTGTAGTAGACGGTGCCGGCGTCCAGCAGCGTGAGCACGCCCTCAAACAGTTCCGCTCCGGAGAGCTCCCGGACCGGCTTCGCCGACCATTCGTTGATCGCCCTTTCGTAGCGTGGATGCGAAAATTCCCGCCAGCCGCCCACGCCCATGTGCGACTGGCCGCGGACCAGCGCTCGTACCGCAGTCAGCGACTTGCCCATGACCCGCCACATCGCCGCGTTGCGGTAGTAGTAATAGGCGTAGCCGTTGATGGTGGGCAGCCCGACGTCGTCCCCGCGGATGACATCCGTGCCGACGGCCGCGGACATCAGGGCCCGCAGCGACCGGGACACCGAGCCGTCAATGAGGTCGGCGAACAAGGGCGAGAGCGGGTCAGGCATCTGTTCCACGATGCTCGCCCGGAAGTAGAGTCCTTTCGGGTAGGGCACCGGCCAGGCATCCGGGGTGTCAGCCGCCGGTTCTGGCAGGGCAGTGACGGGCCTTGACTGCAGGATAAAGAACTCCCCGCCGGCCCGGGCCCACTCGATGTCCTGCGGCACCCCGAAATGATCCCCGATCCGTGATCCATAGCCGGCCAGCCCGGCCGCTGCCTGGTCATCCAGGACGGGCTGACGACGGCGGCCCGCCGGCACCGGCTGCTCCCGCGTGCCGTGGTCCGCATAGACAGTCATGACGTCCTTGTCCGCGGTCCGGCGCGACAGCACACGGCCCGTCCCAGCGTCGACCACGACGTCGTCGGTGGTGACGCTTCCGCTGACCACCGCCTCGCCCAGGCCCCACGCGGCACTGATCACGAGCTGGTCGCGGCGCCCGTTGGCCGGATTGGCGGTGAACATCACCCCGGCGGACTCGGCCTCGATCATCCGCTGGACCACCACCGCGAGGCGCACCGTGTCCCGTCCGATGCCTTCACGGGCCCGGTAGGCCATGGCGCGCGCCGTCCACAGGGAGGCCCAGCAGTCCCTGACGGCCCCGGCGAGAGCCTCCATCCCGACGACGTTCAGGTAGGTTTCCTGCTGCCCGGCGAAACTGGCCGATGGAAGGTCCTCGGCCGTGGCGGAAGAGCGCACCGCCACGGCCGTATCACCCGTGCCGATAAGCCCGTAGGCGGCGCCGAGTTCCGCTGCGATCCCGGCCGGTATGGTGCCGGCAGTGAACAGGGCAAGGATCCGCCGGGAGGCATCCTCGTAGTCCTCTGGCCCCGCCTGCAGCGGCAGCGCGGCCAGCTCATTGATCCGTTCGCCGAGGTTGTTGGCGTCCACAAAATCCGCATAGGCCGAGGTGTTCAGCACGAATCCCGGCGGGACCGGCAGCCCGGCCTGAACGAGGCCGCCCAGTCCGACGCCCTTGCCGCCGACCAGTGCGGTGTCGCCTGGTCCCACATCACCGATGGTGTTGGTGTAGGTCATGACTGTGCGCCCTCCCTGCCCGGAAGCCCAGCGATTTGATTGAGCCTGATGCGCAACATAGTGGCACCGCCGCAAGCGGGAGGCCAGAGCTGCGCCGGCCGGATCTCAGCCCCGACCCGCGCTGAGGCTGAGGTCCCGCCGTCGGGCTCTTTCAGCACCCGCTGAGCCGTGGCAGACTGCGGCCATGAGTATGGAGCAATGGTGGCCGAAGCTGAAGCCCGCAACGCGGGAATGGCTGATCGACAACAACGGCGACGCAGTGCCGGCAGGGATCGTCGGTGAGATCGAGGAGGCTGGTGGATCGGTCAGTTCCGGCGCCTGGTGGGTGGGCGAAAACGGGCCCTCGGGCTTCTACTTCTCGGACGAGGCGATCGACTGGATTGAGGCCGTCGGAAACGGTGAAACCCCGGACGCCCGCTGAAATCTGCGCAAGGACTCTCCAACGTCAACCCGCACGAAAGTGCCCCCTGCCTGTAAATGCAGGGGGCACTTTAGTTCGGGTCTAAGGGACTGTTCCTGACGCGTCCTTTCGGCCCGCCTAGTGCGTGAGGTCCTTGCCCTTCGTCTCCGGGATGGTGAAGACGAACAGCACGCTGATGAGCAGCAACACCACGGCGTACACGTTGAACAGGTTGGAGAGGCCGATGGTCCCGAGCCAGGTCTGCAGGTACGGGGCGGTGCCGCCGAAGACTGCCACGCAGATGGAGTACGGGACGCCGACGCCGATGGTCCGGATGCTCGTGGGGAACAGTTCCGCGTAGACGGCAGGAACGATCGCGGCGCTGGCGGCGATGAAGATCAGCATGACGGACATCGCCACGGCCAGCTGCCAGGCTGAGTCCTTCAGCAGCCAGGTCATGGGGAAGTGCATGACGGCGCTTCCGGCCGCACCGGCCCAGAGGACCTTCTTGCGGCCGATCCGGTCGGACAGCTTGCCCCAGAACGGCAGGGCGGCAATGAACACGATGTTCGCGACGACGCTGGCCCAGAGCGCCTCGCCGCGGTCGATCTTCAGCGTGGTCGCGGCGTAGCTCGGGGCCACAACACCCCAGATGTAATAGATCACTGTGAGGCCCACCGTCAGTCCGATGACCTGGAGCGCCTGCTTGCGGTGCTTCACGATCTGCGGCCAGATCGCGGCTCGCTTCTGGGTGGCCGTCTCGCCTTCGAAGGCCTCTGTTTCGTGCAGCTTGGAGCGCATGATCAGCGCGTAGAGGCCCATGACGGCACCGACCAGGAACGGGACGCGCCAGCCCCAGTCGTTCATGGCCTCGGCGCTCAGGGTCATGTTGAGGACCGCGCCCAGCAGTGTGCCGGCCAGGATTCCCACGGTGCCCGAGGTGTAGATCAGGGTGGCCCACAGGCCGCGCTTCTCTTTCGGGGCCACCTCGGAAAGATAGGTCTGCGACGACGGCAGCTCACCGCCGTGGGCCAGGCCCTGGATCAGCCGGGCCACGAGAAGCATCAGCGACGCCCAGAACCCGACGCTGGCGAAGGACGGCGCGACGCCGATCATGAGGCTGCCCAGCGACGCGAGCCCGACGGCCAGGGTCATGGAGGTCTTGCGGCCGACCCGGTCGCCGATCCAGCCGAACAGGAAACCGCCGACCGGCCGTGCCACGAACCCGACGGCGAAGATCGCCAGCGTTGCCAGCACGGCCGAGGCAGGATCCGCCTTGCTGAACAGCTGGCTCGCGATGAACGGCGTGAACGTGGCGTAGATGGCCCAGTCGTACCATTCGACGGCATTTCCAATGCCCGTGCCGAGGAGGGTCTTCCGCGTGGCCGCCCGGCTGGCGAGCTGCGGGTCAACGATGGTGGTCATGATGTCTCCGAAAGAAGTAGGGCTAGGAAGCGGCGGATGTGGGGGTGCCGGCCAGGGCTGCGATCCGGGCAATGGCGAGCTCTGCGTAGAGCGCCGCGCCGTCGGTGAGGACGCCGTCGTCGAACGTTGCGTAGGGGGAGTGGTTGAACGCGGTGGCGGTGTGGTCCGCTCCCGGGGCGACGGCGCTGAGCCCGATGAAGGTGCCGGGGACCTCGTCCATCACCCGGGAGAAGTCCTCGGATCCGCTGAGGGGGGTGGCCCAACGGGTCAGCCGGGACTCGCCGAACAGGTTTTGGATGGTCTTTTCCGCGGTGAGGGTCTCGTTTTCGTCAGTGATGCTGAGCGGGTATTCCCCGCGGTATTCGACGTCCACCTCCAGGCCGTGGGCGTGGGCGATGCCCTTCAGGAGGGTGGGAACTGCGGCCATCATCCGTTCGCGGGAGGCGTGGGAGAAGGTGCGGACGGTGGCCTCGATGCGCGCTGTTTCGGGGATGACGTTGCGCGTGGTGCCCGCCTGCAGGACACCGACGGTCAGGACGACCGGGTCAAACATGTTGAACTGCCGCGTGATCATGACCTGTAGCGCGGTCACCATCTCGGCGGCCGCCGTGACGGGGTCCTTCGCCGCGTGCGGCGCGGAGCCGTGGCCGCCGGCGCCCAGGATGGTGACGAACAGCCCGTCCGAGGCACTCAGCATCACGCCCGGCTTGGTGGCGAACTGGCCGTGCGGCTCCAGCGAAGAGAACACGTGCATGCCGTAGGCGGCGTCCGCGCGCCGGCCCGCGGCGTCCAGCACGCCTTCGCGGATCATGTGGCCGGCGCCGTCGTAGCCTTCCTCGCCCGGCTGGAACATCAGGACGACGTCGCCGGCCAGCTGCCCGCGGCGTTCGGCCAGGAGGGTGGCGGCTCCGGCCAGCATCGACGTGTGGAGATCGTGGCCGCAGGCGTGCATGGCGCCGTCCAGCCGGGAGGTGAAGTCGACGCCGGTGCGCTCCTGGACGGGGAGGCCGTCCATGTCCGCGCGCAGCAGGACGACGGGTTTGTCGGCTGATGCGTGCGGTGCGCCTCCGCGCAGAACCGCGGTGACCGACGTCGTGGTCTCGCCGAGGGTGATTTCGTACGGCAGGCCGTCGAGGGCTTTGAGAACTTTCTCCTGGGTGCGCGGGAGGCTCAGGCCGATCTCGGGTTCCTGGTGCAACTCGTGGCGCAGCCGGGTGATGTGGCTTTGCAGTTCCTTGGCATCGGCGGTGACCGACATATGTTCCCTCTTCCCGAACGGTTGGCAGGTGCTTACGAACCATTGTGAAGTGACTGGAGTCACACGCGAGAGAATGGCTGGAAAAATGCAAAAGTAGGATCCTAAGTACAGGAATCATTCATCGAGGGGGGAGGTCCCGTGGAGATCAGTGAGGAAGACCTGCAGCTGATCAATGCGCTGCAGATTGCGCCGCGGATCAGCTGGTCGGATGCCGCCGGCATCCTGGGCGTCCACGCGACCACCCTGGCGGCCCGCTGGGAGCGGCTGAAGGCCTCCGGCGCGGCCTGGAGCACGGCCCACCTGATCGGCGATCCGAAGCAGATGTGCCTGGCGCTGGTCGATGTGGACTGCGAGATGAAGTCGCGGGCGGCCGTAACCGCAGCGCTGGCGGCGATCCCCGAAGTGGTCACGGTGGAGGAGGCCGCCAGCAACCGTGACCTCATGCTGACGGTCATCACGCCCACCCTGGCCCAGTTCAGCGACGTCGTCCTGGAGCAGCTCAAGGAGATTCCCGGCCTCACCAAGTACCAGACGGCGCTGTGCACCCGGCTGCACGCCGGCGGCTACGCGTGGCGGCTGAACGTCCTGGACAAGGCGCAGATGGCCGCGCTTCAGGCGCTGGCCGGGCCCGAGGCCTCCGGCACGGCACCGGCAGGAAACCAGGGTCCGCCGCTGCCGCAGAGCCACCTGGACCTGATCCCGTTCCTGGCCAGGGACGGCCGCGCGGCGGCGGCTGACATCGCCCGTGCCCTGGGGCGCAGCCCGGCCACGGTCCAGCGCCAGCTGAACCGGGTCCTGGCCAGCCAGGTTCTCTCGTTCCGGTGCGAAATGGCGCAGAAATACTCGGGGTACCCGGTGACCTGCCAGTGGTTCGCCAACGTTCCACCGGGCCGGCATGAGGCCGCCGCCGCCGAGCTGCGCAGCTTCCGCAACATCCGGCTCACTGCCTCCACCACCGGCCGCACCAACTTTGTGATCCTGATGTGGCTGCATTCCCTTGCGGACGTCATGAACGCCGAACAGGCACTCCAGCTGCGGATCCCCGGCATCGAGCTCGTGGAAAGTGTTGTGGTGCTCAACTCCGCCAAGCGGGTCGGCTGGATGCTGAACCCGGATTCCACCGCCACCGGCGCCGTTGTGGTGCCCGCCGCCGAGCTGGCGCCGACGGCCTGAGGACCTCTGTTCCCGCTGCCCGGCTGCGCTCCTGCCCGGTTACTTCGCTGCGGCGCGGCCCGACACCGGCGTGTCCCGGGGAAAACGCCGGATTCCGGGGCTGCGGCGGCCGGTAACTGGGCAGGAGCGCTGTCCGGTCTGACGGCCACATGGAAGTCGGGTCTCCAATGCAGACGGTTCCCTTCGGCGCGACAGCCTGAGCGACGCGCGTCGTGCGCCGCGGTGCGGAAGATGCCCACCGATACCCGATGCCGGCCGGGTCAGGAATTTTGCGCGTCGCAGAACAGGATGAACGCCGCGCGTCAGTCGTTTTTCGTCCAGCGCTTCGGCCACTTAACGTTCATCAGGAGCAACCCGAGCAACAGCGCGTCGACTGTAATGATTGCCGCCAACAGGTAGGCCCAGCCGACCATCATGGGGTGCCATCCGCCCGGCGGCCGGAACTGCGCGTTCGTACCAGAATGCCCAAGGCGATCTCCTGACGTGGATCCCCCCAGTCACTCGATAGTCCACCAAGTGTGCCACCGCGCCGCCCCTGGGGGAACGGCGGCACTTTACAATTCAAGCTTTTCTCAGGTCGGCGCGCAGGTGACGCCAAGAGCTGTAGACGCTGGAGGCCGAGGCGCACCGCGCCGCGCGGATCTGCTCCGGGCCGGCGGTCATGGTCGACGTCGCCCCTCTGAGATTTTGACAATAGATATTGCTCTAATCTGGGGGAGTGGCCAGCATTCGAGAAGCTCAAAAGCAGATGACCCGCCGATTGTTGCTCGAGAAGGGGCTGGAGCTTTTTGAGGAGAAGGGGTTCGCCGCCACGACGGTTGACGACATCGCTGCTGCCGTAGGCACCACTAGGGCAACGTTCTATGCGCATTTTCCGTCCAAAGCCGAGCTCATGCGGTCGCTGGTGGTGCGGTCCAATGAAATGCTGACCGAGGCCGACGTCCCGCCGCTGCACTCGGTGGTGGAATCAGGGGACCGCGAGCTGATTCGGGTCTGGCTCGCCCGGAAGTTCGACCAGTGGGCCGAAATCCGCCCCTATGTTGTGGCGGCGCACCAGGCCGCGGCCAGTGAACCGGATATCCAGGCGGCGTTGGATCAGTGGTTCGACACGGCGATCGACGACATGCAGGCCGGCCTTGACCGGGCCGGGCGGTTCGACCCGGCCAGCCGCCGGGTGCGGTGCGCGCTGGCCTTCGGGGAATTGGAGTTCTTCTCCCGGCGCTGGATGCGGCTCGGCTGGACCGTTGACCGCGACGTTTCCCTGGATCTGATGGTCGACAACTGGTGCTTCCTGCTGGCTGAGTGATCCGGAAGCAGCTGTTACCGGGGTGCGCCTCCGGCCGCGGCGTTCAGGCTGACCTGTACGCCGCGGCCTGAGTGCGTCAGCCCGCCTGGCCGTCCGCCGTCTTGCGGGTTGTGAACGGCAGGACGAGCCGGGACTGGTGGGCGGCGTCGCGGTAGATCTTGTGGGTGACGGGCCGGCCCACGGGCAGGTGGAAGGCATCCGGTGGGAGCAGCGCGTTGTGCTCGTCGGCCAGCGGCTCGGCGTTCGAGAGTTCCACCGTCAGGGTGTGGCCGGGCTTGAAGGTGTTGGCGAACGGGTAGAGGCGGAGCACGTACTCCTCGATCTGCCCGGGTTCGACCGGTACGGCACGGGTGTGCGGGTGGAACGGGTTGCCGTCGGTGGTCCGCCCGTCGAGTTCGCGGTGGGAGGCCTTGAGGTAGCCGCTGGTGATGAGCTGGCGCTTGCCGTTGGGCGCGTAGTCCCACAGGCGCAGGATGAAGTTGGTGTCCGGCTGGTCGATCTCGGCGAAGATGTGTGCGGCACCGGTGCYGATCATCTCCGTGTCCTCCTCGAAGGGAGGGGTGGACCAGCTGATGATTTCCACCTTGTCGGTCACCGTCAGCGGCGCCTGGTAGAAGCCGTCCGGGGCCGCGTATTCGGCGCCCATCAGCTCCGGCTCGGCGGACAGCTTGTGGCGCGGGCGCAGGTAGAGGTTCGTGTACTCGACGTCCTTCGGCGGCCAGGACGTGCCGGTCACCAGCTCGCGGGAACCTTCCACGAAGACGCTGACGGCCGGTTCATCCATGACACCGTTGTCGATGCCCTTGATCCAGTAGTCGTACCACCGGAACATTTTGTCGTGCTCCTCGATGAAGGGGCGGGACTGCATCGGCGGGTAGGGGCCGATGTCCAGTTTCTTGGGTCCCTTCAGCGCGTCGAACAGCTCGATGGTGCCGTCTAGGGTCCAGCCGCGGCCCTGGTCCAGCTGCAGCCACACCGGGATGTCGATGTTCGGGGCCAGCGTGATGGGGTTGCGCTCCTCGTACCAGTCGCCGTCGAGTTCGTTCATCACAATGTCGAACCAGGCTTCGTGGTTCTTCGGGTAGTTCAGGACGTGCACCAGGTTCGGCCAGGCGGCAACGTCCGGATCCTCCAGACGCTTCTGGACGAGCTCCTTCAGTTCCTCCGGGGGGTACTTCTCGATCATGCGGGACTTGACGCCGTCGGTGAAGGCCCAGCCGGAGTCGCCGCCGCGGCCCTCGCGGGCGGCCCGGGGCATAAACCACATGATGCCGCCGTGGTAGGTGGTCTCGTAGAAGTCGTAGTGGCCGCCGGAGACGAAGATCGCCTTCAGGTGCGGCGGGCGCTCGGCCGCGGCCAGCACCTGCATGGAGCCGAAGTAGGAGATCCCGACCATGCCGACGTTGCCGTCGCACCACGGCTGCTCGGCGACCCACTCGATGAAGTCGTACGCGTCCTGGCCCAGTGAGACGCCGCCGGCGTTGTAGTTGCCGATGTGTTCGCCGCCGGAGTGGCCGGAGCCGCGCAAGTCGCCGATGACGTGGACGTAGTCCTCCTTAACGATGCGGGCAATGTCGCCGGCCTCGATGCAGCCGTCCCACATCGGGCTGGGGCGCCGCTGCGGCGGGGTGGTCAGGGCCAGCGCCTGCAGCTCCTTGCCGTACGGGCTCAGCGCCACCAGCGCCGGGCGCGGCTTGTCCTCAGTTCCCTGGTAGGCGTCCGCGGCGAGTTCGACGCCGTCCCGCATCGGGACGCGGAGGTCCTTGCGGACGGCAATTTTCTCTCCGCCGGCGTCGATTGTCTGGTACTCATTCATGATTGCGAGGGCTCCTCTGTTAGGACATCGGGTTGATCTGCGTGCGGTAGCCGTGCAGCGTCGTGAAGAACGGGGAGGGCTCCAGCGTGGGGTCGCCCGTGTAGCCGAGCTCCTCAGCCACGGAGGCGAACGGGGAGTAAACCGAGTTCGTCTCCTGCAGACCCTCGTGCAGGTAGCGGCCGGCGGCGTCGCCGATCCTGGCCTCACGGTCCAGGCTTTCCTGCAGGGCGTTCCGGGCCGTCTTCCGGTCCAGTTCGACGCCGGACGGCACGCCGTCCGCGCCCCGGTACGGGTGGCCGAGGTACAGGTGCCGCGGGCGGACCTCGTCGCGCAGGTATTGCAGGCTCGCCCGGTAGGCGGCAGGATCCTCGTAGCCGGGGAAGCCGTTGGCGCCCCCGTGGATCTGGACGGCGTCGCCGACGAAGACCGACTGCTGCCCGTCCACGACGTAGGCCACGGATCCGGCCGTGTGGCCAGGGATGTGGTGCACGGAGACGGTAACGTCCCCGCCCAGGGACAGCGTCTCGCCGCCCTTGACCAGCATCGTCGGCTCCATCTCGCCCGAGATGACGTGGTCCGCGGCCTTCGTCTGCTCCTCGACGGCGTCCGGATTGTGGAGGTACTGCTGGCGCACGTCCAAGTACTGGTCGACGTGCGCACGCCGGGAACGCAGCAGGTGCGCGTCGGCCTGATGGATCACGACTTTGGCGCGCCGTCCGGTGAGCTCCCACAGCGCGTGCGCGCCGCCGAGGTGGTCGATGTGGCCGTGGGTCAGCAGGATCCAGCGCACATCCTCGATGCGCCTGCCCAGCTTCTCCAGCGCGGGGACCATGCCTTCAGCGGGAGAGGACGCGATCCCGGTGTCGACGATGGCCGGTTCGGGGGCGTCGATGAAGAAGCTGTACAGGCCGAACCGGCCCCATGGCGAGACCAGCGGATGGACAGCGACGGGCTCCGTCATTGCGTGGCCCCCGCGTTCAGGAATTCACCCGTCTCCTGGAAGGCCCGGTAGAACTCGGGGATCCAGGAGAAGTTCTGGACGAAGCCGTGGTTGGCTCCCTCGTAGCGGCTGACCGTTGTGTCCACGCCGGCGTCCGTGAGGCGCCGGCCGTAGAGTTCGCCCTCGTCGCGCAGCGGGTCGTGCTCGGCCGTGATGACCAATGCGGGCGGCAGTCCTGCGAGGTCACCGCGCTTGAGGGGGGAGACGAGCGGATCTGCCGGATCCGCTCCGCTCTTGAAGTAGAACGAGTTGAACGGCAACAGGCCCGCCGTCTCCAGACCATAGCCTTCAGCGTTCTCCCGCAGTGAGGCATAGCGGTCGACGTTGAAGTCCAGGTCCAGCGAGGGGTAGAACAGGACCTGGTGCGTGATCGCAAAGAACCCGTCATCGTGGGCCTTCGCGACGACGGCGGCGACGAAGTTGCCGCCCGAGCTGTCGCCGGCAATGGCGAGGTTCTTCCCGTCCCACTTCAGGGCGGCACCCTGTTCGGCGGCCCAGCGGACCACGCCGTAGCAGTCGTCGAGCCCGGCCGGGAAAACCGACTCGGGGGCAAGGCGGTAGCCGACGGAGATGACCTTGTGGCCGGTTTCCCTGGCCAGGGCGCGCGCCACGTGGTCATGGGTGTCCAGGCTGCCCAGGAAGAACGCGCCGCCGTGGAAGTAGACCAGCACTCCGTAGGTGTCCGCCTCGACCGGGGTGTAGATCCGCACGGGAACGTCGCCGGATGGCGTCGCCGCCGTGAGGTCCTCGACCGCGTGCAGCGGCAGCCGGTCCCCGGGCGGGGCGGCCTGGGCGGCCTCGCCGGCGCGCATGGCCGCCGGATCCAGCGGCGAGCCGTCAGGTGCCGGCAGGGTTGCAAGGATTTTGGCGATTTCGGGATGGATTGTCATGGCGTTACGCCTTCGCCGCGGCGGGCTGCTGGGACGAGGGCTTCTGACCCGGGAAGACGTCGTTGACCTCTTCTTCGGACCAGCCCTGGCGCGAGATGCGCTGCAGCTCGTCCGTGACCGGCTTGCGCGTCGCCTGGAACCGTGCCAGCGCCTCCTTGACCGAGCCGGCCTGGGCCAGCGCATCGGCCAGCGCCCCCGCGTCCTCGATGGCGGAATTCGCGCCTTGCCCCTGGTGGTGCAGCATGGAGTGGGCCGCATCGCCCATCAGGACCACCGAGTCCGTGTGCCAGGTGTCAACAGGATCGATGTCGTAGACCGCGCGGATGTTGACAGTGTCCATGTCCAGGCCGCGGGCGATCCCAACGATCCGCTCGTCGAAACCTTCCACAGTCTTCAGGAGCTCTTCCTTGGTGATCGCGGGCGCCCAGGTGCCGTCAGGGTTCAGGGCGGTGATGTCGAAGGACATCTGGTTGCGGTGGCGCAGCGGCAGGAGATAGACCTTCGTGCCCCTGCCCATGTACATCCTCAGGTTGTCGTCAACCACCATGCCGTGGGCGTCGTCGGCGGAGATCACCACGCGGTAGGCGTGCTCGCCGGAGAACACCGGGCCCTTGTCGCTGAACAGCTGCTCGCGCACCACGGACTTGATGCCGTCGGCACCGACCACCAGGTCTGCCTCGACGGTCTCGCCGTTGGCAAAGGTCAGAACGGAGTGGCCGCCCTTGTCCTCGATGGTCTCCAGCCTGTGGCCAAGCTGCACCATGCCCTCGGGCAGGACGCTAAGAAGGGCCTCGATGAAGTCGCGGCGGTGGATGAGGTAGGTCTGCTTCTCGTCGCCGGACTCCGGCCAGGTGTCCTTCATGATCGGGTCCCCGGTGGCCGTGAGGATCTCGAAGTAGTCACTCGCCGAGCTCACCTTGGCGATCGCGTCATAGATCCCCCACTGACGGAACCGGGCCATGGTGGCGGGGCGCAGGCCGATGCCGGCGCCGACCTCTCCCATCTGGGGAGCCTGCTCATAGACCTTGACGTCTGCACCGAGCAGGCTCAGGGCCTTGGCTGCCGCAGCGCCGCCGTAACCTGCGCCGATGACGGCGATCTTGAGGTTCTTGATTTCTGAAGCCTTCATGGATTCATCTCTTTCTTGGCTTTGACTTGGCCCGGGCCAAGTCTGGGGAACGGGTAAGTGGTGGTGGCCTGACCGGGGTCAGGCGCTGAGCGAGAGGAAGTCGGCCGGGTTGTCCTCGAGCAGGAGTTTGATGGTGGCGTCGTCGATGCCGGCCGAGCGCATGTCGGGGATCATGTCCTCGAAGATGTAGTTGATGGTGTGGCCCTTTACTCCCGGCCAGCCCAGCGGGCTGCAGTTTGCGTCGGCCGAGACGAGGAGCTTGTCCGCGTAGCCCTTGTTCACGAGGTTGACGAAGTGCCCCATGCGTTCGGCGCGCTTGCGGCCCCAGAACGGCGGATCGGGCAGCTCGAGATCGTAGCCGAAGGTGTCGAAGCCGATGCGGCCGCCCTGCTCGTAAATCCAGTCGTGCGGGGTGATCGGGGCGTTCAGGCCGTCGTCGGCGTGGCCGAAGAGCACACGGTCCAGCGAGAGGCCCTCTTCATTGAAGATGTTCACTGCCGGTTCGGGGTCGATCGCCAGGTGGGTGAGGATCGGCGCGCCGGTGACGACGGCGGCGCGGGCCGCGGCCCGGTAGATGCGCTTGTCCAGGTCAGTCATGCGTCCGCCGCGGCTCACGCCGACCTTGATGACGCCGGCCTTGGCGCCCGTGTTGCCGATGCCGACCGTGATCTCGTGGATGAACACTTTTGCGAGGTAGTCCACGGTTGCGCGGGAGAAATGCGGCAGGGCGGTGTCGCCGCCGACGAATCCGGTGCAGGCCACAATGTGCACGCCTGTCTTGGCGGACAGGGACTTGTAGTAGTCCACGTCGCGGCCGTTGCAGATGCCCGTGGCGTCCACGAAGGTCCCGCCGCCGTATTCGCGGAATTTCCGCAGCTTCGGCACGGTCTCCTCATAGGCCTGCTCGGGGGTCTTCCACCACGTGGTGTCGAGTTCGGATCCGGGCATGCCGTAGCCGATGTGTTCGTGGACCGCCACGATTTCCAGTTCTTCGGCCGGGATGGTTCCCAGCACGGTGTTGACCTTGGTCATTTCGTTCATTCACCTCAGGGGTTCGAAAGTTGCTTGTGTGGGCCGACGGGTGCTTAGCGCACGGTCAGCAGGTTGCGCGGGTTGTCCACGAGGATGCGCCGGGCGTCCTCGTCGCTCAGGCCCTGGGCCTGGAGGAAGGGTGCGAACGTGGACAGGACGTGGCTGAACGGCAAGTCGTAGTCGGGCTGGCCCTTGGCCACGCCGATCGAGTTGCCCGAAAGGATGATCCTGTCGGCGTGGCCGGCCGCAACGAGCTTGAGCACCAGTTCGGCCCGGTCATGGTCGGTGAGGTAGTCCGCGTCCTCGTTCAGGCCCACGTGGTCGATGCCGACGAACGCTCCGCGGCGGGCCACCTCGAGGGCAGCGCCGTCAGCGTCCTTGCGGTCCAGGCCGCCGACGAGCACCCGGTCGGCCGGGAGCTCTTCGGCCAGGACGATGTCGAGATCGTGCAGCGCGTCGGCACCAAACCGGATAGACACCGGGACGCCGGTCTTCACGGCTGTCCTGGCCGCACCGCGGAACAGGCTCTCCTCTGTCGGTGTCATGCCGGCCCGGTCGGCCGTGGTGGTCACCAGCCCGGCGGCGCAGCGCCGCTCAACGCGCGGAACCACCATGCCCTCGGTGACTTCCCTGCTGAAGAGTTCGGCGAACCTCTCGGCGGGCCACGGCGTCGGCGGGTTGGTCTGCGGCGTCAGGAAGTAGCCGCCGAGCATTTCCTCCGGGCCCATGCCCGTCGAGGCGATGATGTGCACGCCGGTAGAGCGCGACAGCGCCTCGTACAGTTTCACGTCGCGGCCGTGGAACATGCCTGTGCTGTCCACAATCGTTTGCCCGCCGTGCTCGCGGAAACCTGTCAGCTTGCCGGCCAGGATCTCGAAGATCTCCGCCCGGTCCATGGAGATGTCCGGGGCGTACTGGGCCCCGGGCACCACCGACAGCAGCGCCTCGTGGACGGCAACCACACCCAGTTCAGAAGCTGGGACGGGCCCAAGGACCGTATTGACGGTTTGTTGGGTCGGGGGATGGAACGTATCACCGGTGGCGACGGGTGGGGTGGAACTCACGGGCTTCTCCCTTGAAGATCGGTGCTGAATGCGGAGCGTGACTGTGCCGGCGTCGCCCCGTTGCGGTGTAGTCAGCGTCACATATTTCTATACACAGTGTCAAGAAAATATACGTGACGTACATTTATGAACCTCCTTGTCGCCCACAAGTCCAACAGTTCGTTAATACTCTTGACACTCTGTAAATCTAATGGCCACAATGTGTTGAAAGCCACATCCACCACCGGCTCAGCCCGGGGCTGGCCCCGGTGGGGCACCAGCCCCGGCGAAACGCCGGAGGATCGACCGGAAACAAAGGAGTTTCATCGATGAGTCAAACCATTAAGGTGTCGAGCCGAGGCTCGGTACGCGCCACCTTCGTAGCCGCCTACAGCGCGGTCACGCTGGCCCAAATCACCAACGCCCTGCCAGGAGCCCTCAGCGGCACGTTTGCTGTGGAATTCCACACCTCGGGGGCTGGCCTGACCTGGATTGCAGGCATGTTCCTGATGGGCATCGTCGTGTTCGAGCTCAGCTGGGGCCTTCTGGGTGACGTGTTCGGACGCAAGAAGTTGCTCTACGTCGGCGCTGCTGTCAGCGTCGTCGGCTCCGTGCTGGCCGCGCTGGCGCCGACCACCGAAATGATGATCTTCGCACAGGCGGTCGGCGGCATCGGGGCGGGCATCCTGTTCCCCATTTCGCTGTCCATGATCGCGGCGATTACGCCGGACCACCGCGCACGGGCGAAGGTCATCGCCACGTGGGCAGGGTTCCTGTCCCTCGGCGCGGTGATCTCCCCGGTACTCGCAGGTTTCACGGCGCAGTTCTTCACCGTGCCGGGTGTTGCTCCGGGCGCACCGAACGCGTTCAGCGGCTGGCGGGCGGCCTACCTGGTTGCGGCCGCCGTCGCCGTGCTCGTTCTCATCGTCGCGCTCCGGGCGAAGGACTCGGCGGCGGGGGAGGGGCGCAAACTGGACCTGCCCGGCCAGATTACGCTCGCGCTCGGCCTTATCGCCGTCCTCTACGCCACCGTGACAGCGGTGGATGCAGGCTTCGGCAGCGCCCAGGTGATTGCAAGCTACGTTGTCGGCGGAATCCTCCTGGTCGCCTTCGTCGTCATCGAATCACGCACCGCGCAGCCGCTGATCCACCTTTCGCTGTTCAAGAACAGCGCCTACTCGATCACGGGCATAGTGGCGGTCACGGGCATGTTCGCCTTCCTCGCGATCTGCTTCAGCACGAGCGTCGCCGTCAGCGGCCTCGCCCTTGCCGAAACCTGGAAGATCGGTGTGCTCTTCGTCTTCATCCAGGGTCCCGCATTCGCCTTCATCCCGGTTGTGGGATGGCTCATTCACCACGTGGCCCCGCGCTGGGTACTCACCGCGGGCTTCGCACTCATGGCCGTCTCCGGTTTCTGGCTCTCGACATTCGCCCTCGGCACTCCGGAGGTCTTCGGCGGCACCCCCTGGACGGCCTTCATCCCGCCGCTTCTGGTGCTCGGTATCGGATTCGCCCTCACCGTCGGCTCCGTCACCGCCGTTGCCATCAACACCGTCCCGCCCCAGCAGATCGGCATGGCTTCGGCGACGACGAACCTCCTTCGCGACCTCGGCTTCGCCCTCGGCCCCGTTGTCGGCTCAGCCATCGCCTTCGGCATCGGAGCGACGGCCTTCGCGGGTCCCCTTGCCGGGATCCTCGGCGGGGCGGGACTCCCCGCAGAGGCCGTCAGCGGGCTGGCGAACGTGCCGCCGCTGGGCTTCCTCGCCGGCTGGGACGGCGTCATCGCCCAGTTCACCGGCCAGGCAGTGGCCGGAGGCGCACCCGCCCCTGCCGTCGACGGCATGGTCCAGGCCCTCAACGCCGCACAACCGCAGATCCAGGGCGTGGCAGGGACCTCGCTGGGCCAGGGGTTCCAGGCTGTGTACCTCACCGCGGGCATCGCGGCGGTCCTCTCCGCCATTCTTACCCTCTTCATCTCCGCACGGTCGTCGGCACCCAAGTCCGATGCCGTCGCGGATACGACTGAAACGAACGTCGAGGCTGCCGTCTAAGACGGCACGTCCCGACCCCAACCATCCGCAAGGAGAACTCCGTGACTGCACCCCTCGAATCAGACATCGACATCTGGAACGACGACATCCTCGTCGACCCGTATCCCACCTACGCCGCGCTACGTGGGCAGGCCGCCGTCGTCCACCTGCCAAAAAACGACCTGTACGTCCTGACGCGTTACGACGCCATCCGCGACGCACTGGGGGATCCGGAAACCTTCTCGTCCACCAGCATCGGGTTCAACCCCATGGTGAACGAGGCGCTGCAGGGCACCTCGCTGGCCTCCGACCCGCCCATTCACACGCAGCTCCGAGCCACCCTGTCCCAGAACCTCACGCCCCGCGCACTCCGCGGTCTGAAAGTGGTCATCGACGAAAAGGCGGACAAGCTTGTCGCCGAGCTCGCCGCCAGTGGCAGCTTCGAGGCCGTCGACTCGCTGGCCCGCGCCTTCCCGATCGAGATCGTGGCCGACCTCATTGGCTTCAGCGGCCACGTCAGGGACAACATGCTGCGCTGGGGCCAGGCCGCGATGCAGGTCCTTGGCCCGCTGAACCAGCGCACCCAGGAGAACTTCCCGATTGCCGGCGAGCTCTACGGCTGGTGCTCCACGGTCACCGCCGAGGACCTCGCGCCCGGCTCCATCGGCCGCGGCATCTTTGACGCCGAGACGCGGGGGGAGATTCC
Organism: Arthrobacter sp. YAF17; assembly: GCF_052113365.1. Lineage (NCBI taxonomy): Bacteria > Bacillati > Actinomycetota > Actinomycetes > Micrococcales > Micrococcaceae > Arthrobacter > Arthrobacter sp. YAF17. The sequence continues at coordinate 160,565 of NZ_JBFRDB010000004.1, forward strand.
CCAGGGAACTGCCGGGCACATCATCCACCAGTATCTGGGGGCGGGTGTCGACACTACCATCGCGTCCATCGGGAACATCATCGCCCTGTTCGGACACCACCCGGAACAGTTCAAGCTGGTCCGGGAGAACCCGGAGCTCGTCCCGGCGGCTTTCGCCGAGGTGCTGCGCTACTGGGCACCGATCCACGTGTGGGGCCGCAAAGCAACACGTGATGTGCAAGTCGACGGCGTCACCATCCCTGCAGGCGCCCAGGTGGGCATCCTCTTTGGCGCCGGCAACCGCGACCCGCGGCACTACGAGAACCCCGACACCTTTGATGTGCTCCGCAACCCGGTGGACCACCTCGCCTTCGGCTATGGACCGCACGGCTGCGCCGGCCAGGGTCTGGCAAAGCTTGAAGCGCATGCAATCATCGAGGCGCTGGCCCGCCGGGTGGAATCCATGACCATCTCCGACGAGCTCCGCGAACCGAGCAACATGACCCGGAGCTTCGAGAAGCTCCAGGTCACCAAGGTGGTGGCGGCATGAGGATCGAGCTGGACCGGCCGCGCTGCGAGGGACACGGACTGTGCGAGGAAGCCGCACCTGCACTGATGCATCTGGATGACGACGGCGAACTGGTCATCGATGTGCCCGAGGTGGACGGGGCCGGGCTTGATGCCGCGAAGGCGGCCGTCAGGGTCTGCCCGGTCGCCGCGCTGCGGCTGGCCGCGGCATGACGATGCGCAGGATAGTGGTGGTGGGCAATGGCATCGCCGGCCTCACTGCCTGCGACTCGCTCCGTTCGGCCGGCTTCGACGGTGAGCTGACGGTCGTGGGTGCCGAACGCCACCATCCCTACAGCCGCCCGGCCCTGTCGAAAGCGCTGTTGCACGGTGTAAATGGGAGCGGTGGCGGCGATCTCCACGCTCATGAGCTGCCCGAGCCGAGCCACAACGCGGCCGAGCTGCTCGGGATCAGCGCCACGGGTCTCGACGTCGACGCCCGCCTGGTCCGCCTCGACGGGGGCGGTGAGCTGCCGTATGACGGCCTTGTCATCGCCTCCGGATCCCGGGCGAAGCGCCTCGCCGCGGGACCAGGGCCAGGAGGAACGCAGGGGGACGGCCCGCCCCGGGAGCTCACCCTGCGCACCATCGAGGATGCGGTACTCCTCAAGGAACGCGTCGCGTCGCGCCCCACGGTCATCGTGATTGGCGGCGGACCGCTCGGTATGGAGGTCGCGTCGGGATGCCTGCACATGGGCTGCGAGGTCACCCTCGTCGCCGACGCCAAGCCGCTGTCCGGCCAGCTGGGTGACCATCTGGCCGGGCTCTTCACCGACGCTGCCATCCGCCGCGGACTCCGGGTGGTCCGCGGCGGCAAGGCCCGCCTGGTCGATCACGGTTCCGGGTCCAGAGTTGTCCTGGCTGACGGCACCGAACTCGAGGCAGATCTGGTCGTCACGGCCATCGGCGACGAGCCAAACATCGGCTGGCTGGCCGGCTCCAAGCTCCTGGTCGACGGCTCGCTGCGGGTGGACACCCGCGGCCGGCTCCGGCCGGAGATTGTTGCCGCCGGCGACGTGGCGTTCTTCCCGACGACCCGCGGGCTGCAACGCGTGCCCCTGTGGACCAGCGCCATCGACCAAGCCAAGGTCGCTGCCGTCGGTCTGCTCCAAGGCGATGCGGCGCCCGAGCTCAACTTCCAGCCGTATTTCTGGACGGAGGGCTTCGGCCTGTCGCTCAAGTCGGTCGGCTTCACCCCCGTGGCCGGCGCCCCCGACCACTGCGAGCCGGGCAACGGCCCTGAGTCGGTGCTGCTGCGCTGGGAGAACCAGGACGGCTCCGGAACTGCCGCTGCGGTCAATTACAGGATCCCCATCCCGAAACTGCGCCGACTGGCGGACGCCGGCCCGGGAGCGTTCCGCCCGGCAGCGCCCGTGACCGTCTGATGCGCGGCTGCGCGCAGCTTGCTTTACAGCATGTCCGGTGGCCTGCCTTAGCGCATCTTTGCTCTTCCGCCGGGCAACAACCGCACACCATGGATAGGATTGGCTCATGTCGTCACTGCGAGAGGCCCAGAAGCAGCTGACCCGCGACATGATCATCGACCGGGCGCTCGAGCTCTTTACCGGGAAGGGCTACGCTGCGACGACGATCGACGAGATCGCCGTGGCGGCCGGGACAACCCGGGCGACGTTCTATGCGCACTACCCCACGCGTGCTGACCTGATGAGGGACTTCATGGCGCGGGTGAACGCCGTGCTCGACCGCGCGGATGGCCCCGGCCTGGCGACCACCGCCGCCGGCCTCGTCGACGTCGTCCGTGGCGGCGAGCTGGAAGGCATCCTTGCCTGGCTCGAGTCGCGCGCTGCGCTCTGGCCGGTCTTCCGCCCTTACCTCGACGTGCTCGACGAGGCTGCCGCCGTCGACCGCGAGGTGCGGGCGTTGGTCCGGGGGTGGCATGAGGAGGTCATCTCCGACATCGTCCGCGGCATGCAGCTGGCCGGCCGCTTCTCGCAGGAGACGCACCACATCCGGGGAACGCTCGCGTTCACCCAGCTCGACTACGTCGCCACGCTGTGGACGCGACGCAAACTCGAGCCAAACCGCGACCACGCCCTCGAAGTGCTCGCCGACAGCTGGTACCACCTGCTCTGCGATGAACGCTAAGGGTGAGCCGCCCGTAGTCCTTGCCGTCCCGGTGCGTGCTCAGTACAGGAAGATCGGCAGCCAGTCGCGGTTGTGTGCGTGGACCAGCGCGAGGAACAGGACGAAGTCGAACGTCAGGTGCACAGCCACAACGTAGGTGAGGGACTTCGTCAGCTTGAACGTGTAGCCCTGCAGCAGCGCGAACGGGAACGTCAGCAGCGGCCCCCACGACTGGTAGCCGATCTCCCACAGGAATGACGAGAAAATCACGGCCTGCAGGATGTTGGCCAGCCAGTCCGGAAAGTGTTGCCGCAGCAGCGTAAACGTAGTGCAGATGAAGAACAGCTCGTCCCAGATACCGACGGCGTTCACTCCGAGGAAGAGCCGCCAAAAGATGGCCGGGTCGGTTGCGTCCGGCCAGTTTTGGTAGACCCCGGTGCGGATCAGGTACGCGGGCAGAATGAAGTAGCCGAGCAGTACGACGCCGGCCAGGTACAGCTTTGCGGGCAGCGGCCATTTCCGGCCGGTTTTCACCGGAAACCGGATGATTCTCTCGCCGTAGACGAACCGCGACACCAGCCACGGCACGAGCACGGCCAAGGCGAGGGCGCCGCCCATGAGGACGATGTGCTGGGTGCTCAGGTCAGCGTTCAGCGGGACCGCGCTGATGATGACCATGCCCGCCGCGATCAGCGCGAGATGCCGCAGCAACGCGCGGTCGATGAAAGCCGCAGTGATTAGGCCCAGGGCAAGAATTCCGTAGCCGAGGCGATTTTCTGCCCCGAACAGCACCACGCCGGACACCGAGACAAGCGCCGCCGGCACCAGCTTCCAGCTGAGCGCGGTGCGTGGAGCGTCCGTCGAGATGGATTGCACACCACCAGCATGTCAGTGCCGACGACGGCACGCATCGTTCGCCGGAAAGGGCACGTGGGGTGCCGCCGTCATCTCCCTTGCCGGGCTCAGTTCCGGCTCAGGAACTAACGCAGGAAATGTCAGTGCGCGCCGGGCCAGCCCGTGTAGGCCTCGGCGAGGTAGGCGCGGCCGTGGCGGGATGACACCACCGAGTTGAGTTCGCCGAGCTGGCGGGCGCGGGCGAAGTCGTCGCCGTCGGCCGGGGTGTGGAGCATGGAGGTCATCCAGTAGGAGAACTGCTGGGCCTTCCAGACCCGGTCCAGTGCGTTGTGGCTGTAGGCATCCAGGAGTGCGGTGTTTCCGGTTGTGTAAAAGCTGTCGAGGCCTTCAAAGAGGACCTTGACGTCGTGCAGGGCCAGGTTCAGGCCCTTGGCCCCGGTCGGCGGGACGGTGTGGGCGGCGTCGCCGGCGAGGAACAGCTTGCCGTGGCGCATCGGGGTGTGCACGAAGCTGCGGAACTTCAGGACGGTCTTGTCGATGACCGGGCCCTCCTTGAGTTCGAAGCCGTTGCCGTTGACCCTGCTGCGGAAGGTGTCCCAGATCCGGTCCTCGCTCCAGTCGTTGACGTCCTCGTCGGGGTCGCACTGGAAGTACATCCGCTGGACGGTCTCGGTCCGCTGGCTGATCAGGGCGAAGCCGTTCCCGGAGTTCGCGTAGATCAGTTCCTCGGAGCTGCGCGGGGCTTCGGCCAGGATCCCGAACCAGGCGAAGGGATATTCGTGGAAGTACCACTTGCGCCGGGCTTCGGGGATCTGGAAGCGGCTGTGGCTGCGCGAGCCGTCGGCGCCGGCGATGAAGTCCGCCTGCAGCTCCCAGTCCACGCCGTCGGCGTCGGTGAACCAGACCTTGGGCTTGCCCTCGAGGTCATGGATCGTGGTGCCGGTGACGCTGTAACGGACGTCGCCGCCGTCGGCCCGGCGCCGTGCGGCGAGGTCGAGGAACACGTCGGTCTGGGGGTAGAGCCAGACGGACTCGCCGACGAGGCCCTGGAAGTCGATCCGGTGGCTCTCCCCGTTGAAGCGCAGTTCGATGCCGTCGTGGCGGTCGCCGTCGCGCAGTACCCGGTCCGAGACGCCGCTGTCCACGAGCAGGTTCACGGAGCCGTGTTCCAGGATGCCCGCGCGGACGGTTTCGGAGATTTCCTGGTGGCTGCGGATCTCGATTACGGTGGATTCGATGCCCTGCCTGGCCAGCAGGTGCGAGAGCATCAGGCCCGCCGGGCCGGCGCCGATGATGGCGACCTGGGTGGTGATGACTTTGCGGCTTGCCATGGGTGTCCTCGCTTCATTGCGGTGCCGGACTGCGGGGCGGCCGGGCCGGGTGGGTGCTGGCTACAGTGTGCGCCCGGACACGTGAGGTGCGTTACTCGGATTCCGTTGAACGGAATGCATGGCAGGTTCCGGATTCTGCAGTTGCCGCCCAATTCCGCGGGCGGCGGTCTGCAGGGCCGGAACCAGTGCCTGGAGCCGCATCTCCCGCAGGGGAACGACGACGCCGAGCGCCGCCACAGTCCGGTTTCCCGCGTCGCGCACCGGTACAGCGATGCCCCACGTGTCCGGATCCACGACGCCGGCCAGCTGCGCGAAGCCCATGCCGGCCGCCTCGTCCAGCAGGGCGCGGATTTCCTCCGGCTGCACCTTCCCGGCGGGATCGTGGAACTGCCGCACGTACTTCGCCTGCACAGCGGACGGCTGGTTGGCCATCAGTGCCAGCCCGACGGAGGACAGGTGCACCGGCATCCGGCCCGCCACCCGGGCCCGGTTCGTCACAGAGCCGCGGCGCGACAGCCGCTCGACAAACAGCGCCTCCCCGCCCTCCAGCACGGCGAGGTTCACGTTCTGGTTGAGTACCTGTTGGATGTCCTCCATAAAAGGCACAGCAGCCTGGCGGAGGGCCAGGGTGGGCGAATTCCGGTTGACCAGCTCCCACAGGCGCAGGCCCAGCCGGACCGACCCGCCGCTGCCCAGCTCCAGAAGCCCGTGGCCGGCGAGCTGTCGGACCAGCCGGTGGGCCGTGCTCAGCGGCAGGTCGGCCCGGTCCGCAAGCTCGGAGAGCGGCAGCACGGTAATTCCCTCCGGGAAAGCTGCGATCACCCGGACCACCCGGTCCACCACCGAGTCGCCGGTGCCTGAATTCGCCATGGCCGTCACTTCCGTTGAATGGATTCTGCTGCCACTCTACGTGCCCGGACGGCTCTCCGGGCTCACCGGGTGCCCTGCGCCGGGGCCGGGGAGCGGCATTCCGCTTTCTGCGGCAGCTGCCGCCGCACCCGAACCCGACGACTGTTTATTCCTCGTGCCCCTGGTCGCGGCTCATCTGGTCCTCGGCCGGCGGGGTTTCTCCCGGAGGCACTCCTCCGCCGGGTTCCAGCCCGGTGATCTTCCCGCTGAGCGGATCCGGGTTGGCCGAGGAAGCCGGGTCTGCAGCGCCGTCGCCGCGCGCTCCCGGGTGCTCTGCGCGGTCCGCCGGCTTCGGCGGATCCGGATTGGCCGGGTCATTTTCAGGATGGTAGCTGCTCATATTTCTGCCTTTCGTGGGTCGTTCCGGCGGTACCTTCCAGCTATGGCTTCAGGACCACCTTGATGCAGCCGTCTTCCTTTTTCTGAAAGATCTCATAGGCGGCTGCGGCGCCGTCGAGGGAGACTTCGTGTGTTTTGAGGTCCATGACGCCAAGCGGGTCGGCGGGATCTTCCACGAGCGGGAGAAGTTCGTCCGTCCACCGGCGGACGTTGCACTGGCCCATCCGAAGCTGGATCTGCTTGTCGAACATGCTGAGCAGCGGCATGGGGCTGGCTGTGCCGCCGTACACGCCGCTCAGCGAGACGGTCCCACCCCGGCGCACGGAGTCGATGGCGGCATGGAGGACCGTCATCCGGTCGACGCCCGCGGTCTCCATGGCCTTCTTGGCCAGGGCGTCGGGCAGGAGGCCCACCGCGTTCTGTGCAAAGGCGCCGACGGGCGAATTGTGCGCTTCCATGCCGACGGCGTCGACCACCGCGTCGGGGCCTCTTCCGTCGGTCATGTCGCGAAGCTGGTCACCGACGTCCTTGGTGAAATCGATCGTTTCCACTCCGTGCCGCTCGGCCATGCGGCGGCGTTCCGGAACCGGTTCGACGGCGATGACCCGGTGGCCGAGGTGCCGGCCCACCCGGCTGGCGAACTGCCCCACCGGTCCGAGGCCGAAGACGGCCAGCGTCCCGCCGGCGGGGACGTCGGCGTACTTCACGCCCTGCCAGGCGGTTGGGAGGATATCCGAAAGGTAGAGGTACCGCTCGTCGGGCAGTTCCTGCCCCACCTTGACCGGTCCGTAGTCGGCGTGCGGCACGCGCAGGTATTCTGCTTGGCCGCCGGGGACCGACCCGTAGAGCTCGGAGAATCCGAACAGGCTCGCCCCGCTGTTGTGCGCGTGGACCTGGGTTGTCTCGCACTGGGACTGCAGGCCCTGTTTGCACATCCAGCAGTGGCCGCAGGAAATGTTAAACGGGATAACAACCCTGTCGCCGGGCTTGAGGTTTATGACTCCGGACCCCACCTCCTGGACAACCCCCATGGGCTCGTGGCCCAGGATGTCGCCGGACTTCATATACGGCCCGAGCACCTCGTACAGGTGAAGGTCTGAACCGCAGATCGCCGATGAGGTGATCTTCACGATGGCGTCCGTCGGTTCCTGGATTACCGGATCCGGAACCTCCTCGACGCTGACCGACCGTTTCCCCTGCCAGGTAAGTGCCCTCATGCCCGCTCCTTCAGTTGCTGTTGGAATTGATAAGTATGCTGACCAATCTGATTATTGCCTGTCTTCGCTTCGATGGGAAGGCGGCCCGGCCCGCGGGCGGCACCGCCGCCTATGCTTATGGAATGGAAAGTGTTCGCGCAGACGAAGGACCGGTGAAGGCTGTGGACCAGCGCGCCCTGGCCGTCTCCGTGATCGACATTTCCGCCGATATCCGCCGGAAATCGCTCAATGACACCGGCGTCCGGCCGCTGTCCAACGGCGTGCTGGAGATCCTTCGCGTCATCGAAAGCCACCCGGGCATCACTGTCGCGGAAGTCGCCGCCCGGCTTGGCCGGCAGTTCAGCAACGTCAGTGTCCAGCTCCGGGAACTGGTCGCCGCCGGCCTCGTCACGCGCACCCGCGACGCCGCCGACAAGCGCTACGTGGCCCTCCACCCCACGCCGGAATCCCAGCGGATCAAAGCGCTCCTTGAAGGCGCCTGGGCGGATGCCCTGGCCGCCGCGAGTTCACGCCTGCTGCCCGAAGAGCGCGAGCAGATCGCCGCCAGCCTGCCGGCCCTGCAGCGCCTCGCCGCGCTTCTCGCCGAGCCCGAGTAGCGCACGTCACCGCCCAATTCACGTCCTATGTACTCACCGATAGTAGTTATACTTGCATAAGTATTATTACTTTGAAGGGTGGAAACAGGCGTGGCAACACAGTTGGCAGAAACAGGCATACAGCAGGGGAGCAGGCCCAAAAGCCGCTGGTGGGCGCTGGTGTTCCTGGCCCTCGCGCAATTCATGGTGGTGCTCGACGGCACCATCGTGAACCTGGCGCTGCCGCGGCTCCAGGTCGAGATGGGTATCAGTGACTCGACGCGTTCCTGGGTGGTGACGGCCTACGCCCTGGCCTTCGGCGCCTTCCTGCTGCTCGGCGGCCGGATCGCCGACTTCTGGGGCCGCAAGCGGACCTTCATCGTGGCCGCCCTCGGCTTCGCCGTCGCGTCCCTGGCCGGCGGCATCGCGCAGCAGCCGTGGGAACTGATCGGCGCCCGGGCGCTGCAGGGTGTGTTCGCGGCGCTGCTGGCCCCCGCCGCGCTGGCGCTCCTCACGGTCGCGTTTCCGGGCGGAAGGGACCGCGGCACGGCGTTTGCGATCTTCGGCTCCATCACCGGTGTCGGTGCAGCCGCCGGCGTCCTGCTGGGCGGCTTCCTCACGGAACACGTGAGCTGGCGCTGGTGCTTCTTCGTGAACGTGCCGATCGCCCTCGTCGCCCTCGCCGGCGTGTGGTCCCTCGTCAGCGAAAGCAAGGCCCAGGGATCCACCAGGTACGACTGGCCCGGCGTTGTCCTGGCCGCCCTCGGCCTGGGGTCCCTGGTGTACGGCTTCACCAACGCGGAGCACGGCTGGGACGCCCCCGAAGCCTGGGGTTTCATCGCCGCCGGCGCCGTGCTCATGGTGCTGTTCGTCGCCGTCGAGCGGAAGGTCAAACACCCGCTCCTGCCGCTGCGCGTGGCCACCGAGCGGAACCGCGGTGCGGCCTTCCTGGCCTCGTTCCTGTCCGGGGCCGTCCTCATTGGCGGCATCCTCTTCATCAACTTCTACATCCAGATCGTCCTCGGCTTCGCACCGTTCCTCGCCGGCCTCGCGTCGCTGCCCATGACGGTTGCGGTGCTCATCACGGCGGGTCTCGTGGCGAAGAACCTGCCGAAACTCGGGGCAAAGATCCCGACGGCCGTGGGCCCGGTCTTTCTGGCCGCTGCGATGCTGTGGCTCTCCCGGGTCAGCGCCGAGGGCAGCTACCTCGTCAACATGCTGCCCGCGCTGCTGCTCATGGGTATTGGCCTGGGCATGGTCTTTGTGCCGATGCAGAACCTCGCCCTGTTCGGCGTGGACAAGGAAGACTCCGGCGTCGCCAGCGCCCTGGTCAACGCCTCGCAGCAGATCGGCGGGTCCCTGGGCATCGCGCTGTTCAGCACCATCGCCGCAGCGGCCACGGCCGGCGGCGTGTCCCTTGCGGCGCTTTCGACCGGCTACGCCATGGTCTTCCTGTGGGCCGCGGGCATCGCGATCCTGATCGCCCCGATCGCCGTGCTGCTCATCAACATCGACCGCGCGACGTTCACCGGCACCGACGGCGACGCGCCGGTCGTCCACCTGGGCTGACGGGCAGCCGCTGCGGTCCGGGGGCACTTTGGCGCGGACACGCCGTCAGCCTGCGCGCCGGCGTCGAAGATCGCCCTCAAAGTGCCCCGGGACGGAGGATTTGAGGCGTTAACAAGGAAAGCCCCCTCGGTGTGAGGGGGCCTTCCGCTAATAGCTGCGGTTCAGATCCACTTCGGCGCGGCCGGAACCGTGCCGTTGGATGATCCAGCACCGGGTCCGACGGCGGTGATGCCGCCGTTGCCGCGGCCTGCGGCCCATTCGACGACGGCCGCCAGCGGCCCGGAGACCACGGTGGGGGACGCCGACGTCGTGTCCCCGAACGTGAGATCGCGGTCCGTCACCTTGACCACGAGGCCAGCGTCGGTGCCGCGGGTCTTCCAGGCGCCGGTGATGTCCTTCAGCAGCCGTTCCAGGACGGGGGCCGGGATGTCGGCAAAGGCGGCGCCGTTGGCCAGGTCCACGGCGTGCATCCAGACTTCGCGGCTGCGCATCCAGACGGTTTCGGTGGCGGGCACTTCGCGGCCCTGGATGGTGCGGACCTTGTGGTGCCAGGCGTCCTCCGGCAGGTCCCGCCATTCGACGTTCAGGTGCACGGCGGAGTGGTCGAAGAGGTGCCGGAGCGCGATCGGGCTCAGCGTGGCGCCGAAATTGATCTCGTGGTCGCGGACCTCGGTGGAGGCGTACATCGGGGTTTCCACCCCGGTGGCCGCCCACTCAACCAGGCGCGCGATGGCCCGGGCGTTGTAGCCAATGTGCGCCGTGATGTGGCGGCGGGTCCAGCCCGGCAGCAGCGTGTCGCCGTCGAGCTCCGCGTCGGACAGCTCGTTGAGCTTCCGGGCGAAGAACGCCGTGCCCCGGCGCGCCTGCAGCAGGGCCGCAAGCAGCTCCGGGTCCGTCGTCTGGTCGTGGCGGGCAACCATCAGGCTTCCTTGACCACGCGGTTCTTCAGCTGTCCCAGGCCCTCGATGGTGGTGACCAGGATCTGGCCTTCCTGCAGGTAGCGCTTCGGGTCCTGGGCGTGGCCCACTCCGCCGGGGGTGCCGGTGGCGATGACGTCGCCCGGGTTCAGCGTGATGATGGTGGAGATGTAGGAGACCAGGAACTCCGGCGTGAAGACGACGTCGTTGGTGGGCGTCTGCTGCTGGATCTCGCCGTCGACAGCGGTGGTCATGAGGCCGCCGCTGAACTCGTCCTTGGTGACCAGGGCCGGGCCGAACGGGGTGGACTTCTCCCAGGTCTTGCCCTGCAGCCACTGGATGGTGCGGAACTGGTAGTCGCGCATGGACACGTCGTTGAGGACGGCGTATCCGGCGATGTGGCCGGCGGCGTCGGCTTCGGAAATCCGGCGGCCCTTCTTGCCGATCACGACGGCGAGCTCGGACTCCCAGTCGACCGTGTCGGATTCCTGCGGCAGGGCCAGGTCATCGTTCGGGCCGATCAGGGATTCCTGGTACTTGGCGAACAGGGTGGGGAACTCGGGGACTTCCCGGCCCATTTCCTTGATGTGGTTGCGGTAGTTGTGGCCCACGCAGATGATCTTGCCGGGGGAGGGGACCACGGCGTCGAGGTCCGCGCCTTCGAGCGGGTGGGTGGCGCCGTTCGCGTTCTGGGCGGTCGCTTCCCAGCCCTCTGAGCGGAGCAGCGCTCCGACGTCGGCGAAGCCGTCGATCTCGGTCAGGGTGTCGCCGTCCTGGCGCACGGCCTGGGTGCCGGTTTCAGTGCGGAGGGTGAGGAGTCTCATTTGTTGTTGCGTCCTTCGATGTAGGTGCGGTTGAAGTTCAGCCGTTCGAAAATGGGGGCGTCGCTGAAGCGGAAGAGGTCGAACTCGTTCTCCGCCTGCAGCGACCAGGCAGCCCAGGACGGGACGACGAACAGGTCGCCCTTTTCCAGGGTCCTGGTTTCGCCGTTGAGGACCACGGAACCGGAGCCCTCGAAGACCTGCCAGACGCTGGAGCCGACCTCGCGCACGGCTTCGGTGGAGGCGCCGGCGCGGAGGCGGTGGAATTCGGCCCGGATGGTCGGCATGACGTCGCCGCCGGTGGTGGGGTTGGTGAAGCGGACGGCGGCGTGGCCCTGGGCCACGGTGGCCGGGTGGCCCTCGTCCTCGAGCAGCAGCTGCTCGCGCAGTGCGCGGTCGGTGTGTTCCCAGCGGTAGGCCGCGATCGGGGAGCTTGTGGTGTCGTCCAGGCCCGAGAGGGGACGCAATCCCGGGTGCGCCCAGAGCCGTTCGGAGCGGGAGATGTCCGGGGTGGCCTCGTCGGTGACGCGCTCCGTGCCGAACTCGAAGAAACCGGCGTCGGCGTAATGCACGAACGGGATGTCCAGGCCGTCGATCCAGGCCATCGGCTCATCGGTGTCGTTGTGGTGGCCGTGGAAGTTCCAGCCCGGGGTCAGCAGGAAGTCGCCGCGGGACATCCGGACCGGGTCGCCGTTCACCACGGTCCAGACGCCCTCGCCTTCTACGACAAAGCGGAACGCGTTCTGGGAGTGGCGGTGTTCCGGGGCGGTCTCGCGGGCACCGAGGTACTGGATGGCTGCCCACAGCGTGGGCGTGGCGTACGGGGTATTGCCCAGGCCGGGGTTGGCCAGGGCGATGGCGCGGCGTTCCCCGCCGCGGCCGACGGGAACCAGGTCGCCGGCGCGGGCAGCCAGCGGGTACAGGTCGCTCCAGCGCCACACGTGGGGCACCGCCTTGGGGGTCGGGACCATGGGCATCAGGTCCGCGATCTCGGTCCACAGCGGGATCAGGTTCTCGCGGTCAAAATCCCGGTAGAGCTCCTGCAGCTGGGCGGCTTCTTCGGGCGTCGGCTCCGGGGCAGTGTGCCCGGCGGCCACTGATTCGTGAGTCGTGTTCTCGGCGCTGATGGACACGGAGGCCTCCTCGGTAGGGTCAGAACAGATATTTGGCGTAGTTCGACTCTACGGACGCCGCAGTGTGACCCCCAACATATTCTGCTGGCCAGAATCGTTGGGACCGCCCTGAGTGGGGGCGGCCGCAGCGTGCGGCGCGAGACCTCGGCTCAGTCCGGCTCGGCCGGATTGGCCGCAATATCGATCTCCAGCTGCCGGCAGGTTTCCCGCAGGGCGGGGACTAGCCCGGCGTCGAACACCCTGCGGAAGCGGGTCGCGGGGGTGGCGACGCTGAGCGCGCCCACCACGAGCCCGCGCCGGTTGTGCAGGGCGATGCCAAGGGCGCTCACGCCGTCCTCCGTGCCTTCGAAATTGGCGGCGAAGCCGTTGCCGCGGATGGACTCCAGCTCGCGCAGGAACGCAGCATATTCCGCGGCCGGAATGGTGTCCCCGCCGATCTCGGCATTGTTGCTGCGGAAGAGCTGGTCAATCATCGGGGGATCCAGTTCGGCGAGCATGGCCTTGCCGCCGGAGGTTCTGTTGGCGGGCATCACGGTTCCCTGCCGGTCACCAACCCGCAACACATTGTTTCCCTCGACGGTGGCCAGGAAACGCACTTTTGTCCCCACCCGCACCATGAGGTTGACGGTCTCGTTGAGCCGCGCGGAGAGCAGTTCCATGTGCGGCTGGGCCAGCGAACGGAGCAGCCTGGTCCAGCTCAGCCCGGCCGGCCCGACGCCCATCGCCGGACCCGGCACATAGCGGCGGGTTTCATCCTGCACTGCGAAGCCCCGGTAGACCAGCATCGCCAGGAGGCGGTGGGCGGTGGACGGGGCCACGCCCAGCTCCTCGGCGGCGTCCTTGAGCCGCAGCGTCCCGCCATCGCGGAGCAGCTGCAGGAGCTGCAGCGCGTTGTCGACCGCCTCGATGGAATAGGTCGGCCGCTTCTGGACGGGCTTCCTCGCCGACTTGGTCACTGGCTTGTTCTGCACATCAGAATTCTATTGTGGTTCACCTGCGGCGGCTAGGACAGTTAGTGGCATGAATCACACACCTTCCGCTGCAGCGCCGCACCGGCCCCCGCCCGGGGCCCCCGCACCCACTGCCGCCGATGGGCCCGCATCCCGGTTCTCGAAAGGCTCGGCAGCCGCCGTCTTCGTCTGCTGGCTCCTGGTGGTCTTCGACGGCTACGACCTGATCGTCTACGGCACGGTCCAGTCCTCACTGATCTCGGAGACCGGCTGGGGCCTGACGAAGGCCACCGCCGGAACCATCGGTTCCATGGCTTTCGTCGGCATGATGATCGGGGCGATCTTCGCCGGCCGCATGGCCGACTCGTGGGGCCGCCGCCGCACCATCCTGGGCTGCGCCGTCGTCTTCTCGGTCTTCACCGTCCTCTGCGCCTTCGCCCCCAACGCCGCCGTCTTCGGCGCCCTTCGGCTCCTTGCCGGCATTGGGCTGGGTGGCCTGGTGCCCTCGGCCAACGCCCTCGTGGCCGAACTTGTCCCGACCAAATGGCGGTCCACCATCGCCACCCTGATGATGTCCGGTGTCCCGATCGGCGGATCCATCGCCGCCCTGGTCGGCATCCAGCTGATCCCCGCCTTGGGCTGGGAGTCCATGTTCCTCGTGGCCGGGCTGGCCCTGGTGATCGTGGTGCCGCTGGGGCTCAAACACCTTCCGGAGACGCTGGCGCCCGTCGGCGCCAAGGACAAGCACACCGGCGCCGGCAAGACCCACACAATCAAGGAGCCGTCGGGGTTCTCCTCCCTGCTCCGCGCCCCGTACCTTGGCGTGAGCATGCTGTTCGCCCTGGCCACGATCGCGACGCTCTTCGCCTGGTATGGACTGGGCACCTGGCTGCCCAACCTGATGCAGCTGGCCGGCTACAACCTGGGCTCCGCGCTGACCTTCGCGCTGGCACTGAACCTGGGTGCGGTGGCCGGTTCGGTCCTCACCGCCTGGGCCGGGACCCGCTTCGGCCCGGTGCCGACCGCCATCGCCGCGGCTGCCGTCGCAGCCGGTGCACTGATGGTCCTGGTCGCCGGCCCCCCGGTCACGGTCGTGTACCTCATGCTGGTCCTCGCCGGCGTCGGAACCCATGGCACGCAGTGCCTGATCATCGCCGCCGTCGCGAGCCATTACCCCGGCCACCTGCGCGGCACCGCACTGGGCTGGGCGCTGGGGACGGGCCGCATCGGCGCCGTCGCCGCACCCCAGGTCGGAGGCCTACTGCTGGCCGCCGGGCTGGGCGTCAATTCCAACTTCCTCGCCTTCGCCGGGGCAGCCGCGATCGCCGCGGTCCTGCTGGCCGCCGTCGGCCTCAAACTCAAGTCAAAATCCTCAATCTCACCCTTATCAACAGGAGCAAGCAATGTCTGAGAACGTCCAGTCCACCGGTGACCAGTCCACCGATGTCCTCGTCATCGGAGGGGGAATGGCCGGACTGGCCGGGGCCCTCGCGCTGCGTGAAAACGGCGCCAACGTCACCCTGGTGGAGCGGGCTCCCGAATTCGGCGAGGTCGGCGCCGGGCTGCAGATGGCGCCCAACGCCTCCCGCGTGCTGAAGCGCTGGGGCCTCCTGGAGAAGGCCCTGGAAATCGGCGTCCAGCCCAAGCACCTGGTCTTCCGCGACGCCGTCACCGGCGAGGAGCTCACCCGCCAGACCCTCACCGGGGAATTCGCGGACCGCTACGGCGCCCCGTACGTCGTCATCCACCGCAGCGACCTGCACCGGGTCCTGCTCGAAGGCTGCGAGGCGGCCGGCGTCAAGCTGGTCAACGACGTTATGGTCGAAAGCGTGGAAACCGTCAACGGCCGCGGCGTGGCCCACACCGCCGCCGGCGTGGACTACGAGGCCGACGTCGTGATCGGCGCCGACGGGCTCCGGTCCACCCTGCGCCCGCTCGTGGCCAGTGACGAGCCCGTCTCCTCGGCCTATGTCGCCTACCGCGGCACCGTCCCGATCACCGAAGACACCCCCAAGGCCGACCTCGAGGACGTCATTGTCTACCTCGGCCCGGACTGCCACCTCGTGCAGTACCCGCTGCGCAAGGGCGAGCTGCTGAACACCGTGGCCGTCTTCAAGTCCCCCTCCTTCGAGCGCGGCGAAGAGCAGTACGGCGGAGTGGACGAGCTCGAGGCTGCCTACAAGGACTGTGTCCCGGCCGTTCAGGAAGCGCTGAAGAACCTGGCGACCGGCATCCGCTGGCCCATGTACGACCGCGACCCGATCGAAAACTGGGTCGCCGGCCGGATGGTGCTGATGGGTGACGCCGCGCACCCGATGCTCCAGTACCTTGCCCAGGGCGCCTGCCAGGCGCTCGAGGACGCCGCCGCCCTGCAGGATGCCACCGAGGGCACGGTCTTCACGGACCACGGCGTGAACCCGGAAGCCTGGGACGGTGCAATCAGGGAGTTCAACGAAGTCCGCGCCGGCCGCACCGCCCGGGTCCAGCGCACCGCCCGCGTCTGGGGCGAATCCTGGCACGTCTCCGGCCTGGCCCGGACGCTGCGCAACCTGCTCTTCAAGAGCCGGAAGGACAACGACTTCCGGTACAACGACTGGCTGTACGGCCAGGACGGCGACGGCGTCCCGGCAGTCCGCGAGGCCCGCTCCACCCTGACGGACCGGGTTTCCGCCTGACCTGATCAGAACGACGCGGAGTCACCTACGGCCCATCCCGAGGCCGCAGAATCATACGGTCGTTGCAACATCTGATTTTTTGGAGGTTGCCATGCCGAGTGGTTTTCGGGCGCCGGATGCGCTGAAGGATGAGTTCTTTTCGCTTCTGCGGCAGGGGGTGTCGGTCAAGGAAGCCTCTGCCCGG
>NZ_JBFRDB010000005.1:0-181170 GCF_052113365.1 Arthrobacter sp. YAF17
ACCCGGGGCGGCCGGACCCCCGGCCGCACGCCCGCCTCCCGCGCGGCCGCCGCCCACGCGGCCGCCACCCCCGCGTGCCGCGGAAGCTGGCGGTTCGTCGTCGAGCCTCAGCGTCAGGGAGATGCGTTTCCGTTCCGGATCGGCTTCCAGTACCTTGACCCGCACCACCTGGCCGGATTTGACCACGTCGCGGGGATCGGAGACGAAGCGGTTCGCCAGCGCGGAAACGTGCACCAGGCCGTCCTGGTGAACCCCGACGTCGACGAACGCTCCGAACGCCGCCACATTGGTCACGGTCCCCTCGAGCACCATGCCGGGCCTGAGGTCGGAGATCTTCTCGATCCCTTCCGAGAACGTCGCGGCCGCGAAAGCCGGACGCGGGTCACGGCCGGGCTTCTCCAGCTCGGCGATGATGTCCTGAACCGTCGGCAGGCCGAAGGCACCGTCAACAAAGTCCTGCGGATTCAGGGCGGCGAAGCTGCCCGCAGCCGGACCCTTCCCGCCGGCGGCGGCCCTGATCTTCCGTGCCACCGGATACGCCTCCGGGTGCACGCTGGAGGCATCCAGCGGCTCCGCTCCCCCGGTGATGCGCAGGAAGCCGGCACACTGCTCAAAGGCTTTCGCGCCGAGCCGCGGCACCTTCTTCAGCTCGCTGCGCTTGCTGAACGGGCCATGCTCGTTCCGGTAGGCCACGATGTTCTCGCTCAGCAGCGGCCCGACGCCGGCCACGCGGCTCAGCAGCGCCGGCGAGGCGGTGTTGACGTCCACGCCCACCGCATTCACGCAGTCCTCGACCACCGCGTCGAGGCTGCGGTCCAGCTTCGCGGCGGTGACGTCGTGCTGGTACTGCCCGACGCCGATCGACTTCGGCTCGATCTTCACCAGCTCCGCGAGCGGGTCCTGCAGCCGCCGTGCGATGGACACTGCGCCACGCAGGGACACATCCATGCCGGGCAGCTCCGCGGCCGCCAGTGCCGAGGCGGAATACACGGAGGCGCCTGCTTCCGAGACAACGATTTTCTGCGGCTTGGTGTCGGTGGCAGGATCCGAGCCGGCGCTGAGCTGCTTCAACAGTTCAGCGGCGAGCTTGTCCGTTTCCCGGGACGCCGTACCGTTGCCGATCGCCACGAGTTCGACGCCGTGCTTCCGGGCCAGGTTCACGAGCGTCCGCAGCGCCTCGTCCCACTTCCGGGCCGGGGCGTGCGGGTAGATGGTGTCGGTCGCCACCACCTTGCCGGTGCCGTCCACGACAGCGACTTTCACCCCGGTGCGCAGTCCCGGGTCCAGGCCCAGGGTGGCGTGGTTCCCGGCGGGCGCGGCGAGGAGCACGTCCCTCAGGTTGGCGGCGAAGACCCGCACGGCCTCGTCCTCGGCGGCGGCGAACATCCTGCTCCGCAGATCAGCGGTCAGCCGGGCCAGCACCCGCGAGCGCCAGGCGACCTGTGCGGTCTGCAGCAGCCAGGCGTCGGCGGGCCGGCCGCGGTCGGCAACGCCGAGGAACCGGGCCACAGCGGCTTCGTAGCGGCCCCGCGCGGCGGTGAGGGCGGCGTCGTCGTTCGGTTCAGCCTCGGCGAGATCCAGCTCCAGCACGCCGTCCTTTTCGCCGCGCAGCAGTGCCAGCACGCGGTGCGAGGGCATCCCCGACGGCTGCTGCGAGAACTCGAAATAGTCCTTGAACTTCTGCCCTTCCGCGTCCTTGCCCTTCTTGACCCGGGAAACCATCCGGCCCTGGGCCCAGAGCCGCTCCCGCAGCGTGGCGGCCAGGTCGGCGTCCTGGGCGACCCGCTCCACCAGGATGGAGCGCGCGCCGGCGAGCGCCGTGACGGCGTCCCCGATGGCGTGCTCGGTGTTGAGATACTTGGCCGCTTCCCGTTCCGGATCCAGCTCCGGCCGTTTCAGCAGGGCATCGGCGAGCGGTTCCAGGCCGGCCTCGCGGGCGATCTGCGCCTTGGTCCGCCGTTTGGTCTTGAACGGGAGGTAGATGTCCTCCAGCCGCGACTTCGTGTCCGCGCCGACGATCGCGGCCTGCAGTTCCGGGGTCAGCGCACCCTGGGCGGCGATCGCTTCGAGGACTGTCCGACGGCGGTCCTCCAGCTCGCGCAGGTAGCGCAGCCGCTCCTCGAGCTCGCGGAGCTGGGTGTCGTCGAGCGTCCCGGTGGCTTCCTTGCGGTACCGGGCGATGAAGGGCACGGTGGAGCCGGCGTCGAGCAGGTCCACTGCGGCCTTGACCTGCCAGGCCTGCGCGCCAAGTTCGGCGGCGATCTGGGCCGCGATGCCGGACTCCTGGGTGTGCGGAGTCTGGTTCTTGGTCCGGGTCTGGGGCGACGGTGTGGAAGCTGACGGGGAAAGACGCTGGGGAAGTTGAGTCACCCAGCCATTTTGCCTCACCGGGGTCAGGGGCTGGCGGCGCCGGCAGCTGGGTGGGACTGTTCGACGTCCTGAACCACCTCGTTTCGCCGCAGGAACCAAGGTTTGAACGGAGGATCAAAGCGCGCGAATCGTGGCGGACCCGCGGCTGCCAGTCCGGCCACCACCAGTGCCGCCTGGAGGCCGTCGTTGCGCCTTTCGAAGGCAGTTTCCGACCCGCTGCCCGAGAACCGGAGGGCCGCGGCCAGGGACCCGGGGACGGTCCGGATCTTGACCTGGGAGTCCGCAGGGACCGGGGCTGTCTCCGCTGTCAGGTCTGCAGGGAGCACAAAGGCCACCACAAAATCAGCGGATTCTCCGCTTCGCGGCAACGGACCTGTCTGGAGCACGGGGGCGGTCATCGCAAGCTGCTGCGAAGGGCCGGGCTCCTGGATCACCGGGGCGGTCATCGCCAGCTTCTGACGGGCGGTGTTGTTGCCGCTGATGTAGTTGAACAGGTGGCGGAAAGCTGCGTTGCCCGCCCGGTCGAACGTCGCGGTGACCTGAATTTCGGCTACGACATGCGCGGGATAGCGGCGCAACTCGAAATGCGGGTAGCGCTGCACCAGCTGGAAGGGTTGCTGTTCGGTCATGGTCTTTCAGACCATACGCCGGGCCTGCGTCAGGAACCAGCCCGTTCCGCCGGGTGCCCGCCGGAAATGTCGGAGGGCTTTGATAGCTTGAAGAGCACACGGCCGGGGTTGCATTGACCTTTCGGCCAAGGCAGCAGCGCCTGCAACGCGGCAGTGCAACAACATCGGGGGCACAGTGTTTTTCCTTGAACCGGAAGTCCCAGGTTCCGCACCGGACCTGGTCTTCTCCGCGAGCGACCTCGTGACGGCCGCCAGCTGTGAGTACCAGCTGCTCCGGAAGCTCGACGAGAAGCTGGGCCGCTCCCCCAAAGCATCCTTCGAAGATGACGAGATGCTCAGGCATGCCGCCGTATTGGGCGATCTCCACGAGCACAGAGTCCTTGACCGCTTCGTCGAGGAGTTCGGTCACTGGAATCCGGCCGCCGGCCGCGGCGTGTACGACGTCGTGCCGGCCGAGGCCATGGACCGCGCCACGTTGCTGGCCAAGCACCGGGAATCCATCGACGCCCTGCGCTCGGGCGCCGATGTGGTGTTCCAGGCGGCTTTTTTCGACGGCCAGTTCCACGGCCGCTCCGATTTCCTGGTCCGCCAGGCCACCGGGACTTACGCCGTGTTCGACACCAAGCTGGCCCGCCATGCCAAGGTGACGGCACTGCTTCAGCTTGCGGCCTACGGCGACCAGTTGCTGAAGGCCGGTATTGCGCCGGACCCTGCGGTGACCCTGATCCTGGGAGCCACCGTTCCGCTCCCGGGCGGCGGCTTCGACTACGTCAGAAGCCACCACAAGCTTGCGGAGATCCTGCCGGTGTTCCGGGAGCGGCGGGACGGCTTCCTGGCCTTGACCTCCTCGCATCTGGCGCAGCCCGGCCCCGTGCGGTGGGATTCTCCCGGAATCACCGCCTGCGGCCGCTGCGATTACTGCCAGGAGCAGGTCGTGGCCGCCGATGATCTGCTGCTCGTGGCGCGGATGAGCTCGGCCCAGCGCAAGAAACTCCGCGCCGACGGCATCCGCACGGTCCGGGAACTCGCGGAAGCCGCCCTGGTCAATCCCAGCGCCTCGCTGCTGCGCCTGCAGGACCAGGCCAGGATGCAGAGCGGCATCGGCGCAGCGGACGGTGAGGTCCGCTTCCTCAAGGACGGCGAAGAGCACTACATCCGCTTCGGCGTGATCCCGGAGAACTCGCTCGCCGAGCTGCCCCCGCCCAGCGAGGGCGACATCTTCTTCGACTTCGAGGGCGATCCCCTATGGCAGGAAAGCGCCACCGGAGTCTGGGGGCTGGAGTACCTGTTCGGCGTCATCGAGGCGCCGACGGGTCCCGGCGTCCCCGGAGTTTTCAGGCCGTTCTGGGCGCATGACCGGGAGGCGGAGAAACAGGCTTTCCTCGACTTCCTCGAGTATGTGCAGAAGCGCCGGCAGGACTACCCGGACATGCACGTCTACCACTACGCCGCCTACGAGAAGACGGCGCTCCGGAAGCTTTCCGTCATGCACGTTGCCGGCGAAGAAACGGTGGACCAGTGGCTGCGGGACGGGCTCCTGGTGGATCTGTACCAGACGGTCCGGAACAGCATCCGGATCTCCGAGAATTCCTACAGCATCAAGAAACTCGAGCCGCTCTACATGGGGACGAATCTGCGCTCCGGGGACGTGAAGGACGCCGGCGCCTCGGTGGTTGCCTACGCCCACTACTGCGATGCCCGCGACGACGGCCGGGCCGAGGAAGCGGCCACCATCCTCGCGGGGATCTCCGACTACAACGAATACGACTGCCTTTCCACCTTGGAGCTCCGGGACTGGCTCCTGGGACTTGCCCGGGAGCGAGGGATCACACCACTCGGCGGGGTCGAACCCGGCGACGGCGCCTCCCCCACGACGTCTGCCGGCGCCGGCGCTGTCACCGGCGCGGCCACGGATCCAGTCATCGGGCCTGGTGCCGCCGACCTGGACCCGCTCGAAGTGGCGCTGGCTGAACTGGCGGCTCCCGGCGTCGGGCTGTCCGAGGACGACCGGAAGGCGGTCTCGATGCTGGCGGCGGCGGTCAGCTATCACCGCCGGGAGCGCAAGGCGTTCTGGTGGGCGCACTTCGACCGCTGCGAGAACGGCCCCGACACGCACCACCAGCAGGACCGCAATGTTTTCCTCGTTGAAAATGCGGAGGTGCTCAAGGACTGGTGGAAGGACGGAGCCAAGCTTCCGGAGCGGAGGGTGAAACTCATCGGCACGGTCAGTCCCGGCTCGGACCTCCGTGAGGGCAGCACGTGGTTCCGCATGTACCAGCCTCCGCTTCCGGCCGGGCTTGAGGGCACAGGTATCACTGGGACCGGGCGCAACGGCTGGTTCGGCACCGAGGTCCTGGAGCTGGGCCACGAGGACGGCAAGGACACCGTCATCATCCGCGACAAGCTGCGCAAGGCCATCGAGCCGTATGCCCAGGTTCCGGTAGCGCTGACCGAAGACCAACCCATCCAGACCAAAAGCCTCGAGGACGC
Source organism: Arthrobacter sp. YAF17 (assembly GCF_052113365.1). NCBI lineage: Bacteria > Bacillati > Actinomycetota > Actinomycetes > Micrococcales > Micrococcaceae > Arthrobacter > Arthrobacter sp. YAF17. The sequence continues at coordinate 5,490 of NZ_JBFRDB010000005.1, forward strand.
CTTGGCGGCCCTGGCTGCCGGGGTCACCGCGGCGTTGCAGGCTGGGTCCGCCCTCCCGCGCCATCCGGCCCTGGATCTGGTCCGCCGGGTTCCGCCACGTCTCGCCTCCGGGGCACCGCTGCCCCTGCCCGGCGACGGCCCGGACCGGTTCATCGACGCGATCACGGCGGCCGTCGAGGCCCTGGATCATTCCTACGTTGCGGTCCAGGGTCCTCCCGGGACCGGCAAGACCCATGTGGGGTCGCACGTCATCGCCCGGCTGGTGGCGCTTGGGTGGAAGGTCGGCGTCGTCGGCCAGTCCCACGCCGTGGTGGAGAATCTGCTGAAGACGGCTGTGACCAAGGCCGGCGTCGATCCGTCTGTGGTCGCCAAGGACGTGAAGCACTCGGAGCCCCTTCCCTGGGCTCAGCGTTCGGCGCAGGATGTGGCGCGGCTGCTCAGTTCACCCGGCGGGGCGCTAGTCGGCGGCACGGCGTGGACCATGACGGGAGCGAATGTCCCGGCCGGGTCTCTGGACCTGCTGGTGATCGACGAGGCCGGACAGTTCTCCCTCGCGAACACCCTGGCCGTGGCCCAGGCCAGCAGCCGGCTGCTGTTGCTCGGCGATCCCCAGCAGTTGCCGCAGGTCAGCCAGGGCGCGCACCCCGAGCCCGTGGACGAGTCAGCCTTGGGCTGGGGTTCCGCCGGTCATGCCACGCTTCCGCCGGAACTTGGCTATTTCCTGGCCGACTCGTGGCGGATGACGTCGGTGCTGTGCCTGGCCGTCTCCGAACTCTCCTATGAGGGCAGGCTGCAATCGGCGCCAGCCGCTGACCTCCGGCGGCTCGAGGGGGTTCCTGCCGGGATCGAGACCGTCCTGGTGGAACACAGCGGCAACATCACGTCGTCTTCCGAGGAGGCTGCCGAGGTTGTCCGCCAGGTGAAGCGGCATCTGGGGCTGAGCTGGCATTCGGAGCAGGATAAGCGTCCGCTGGGCGTGGCGGACATCCTGGTGGTGGCCGCGTACAACGCCCAGGTCAACGTCATCCGCGATGCGCTCGATGGGGCGGGGCTCGCCGGAGTCCGGGTGGGAACCGTGGACAAGTTCCAGGGCCAGGAAGCCGCCGTCGTCATTGTGTCGATGGCGTGTTCGGCGGTGGCCGAGGCGCCGCGCGGTATGGAGTTCCTGCTCTCCCGCAACCGGATCAACGTGGCAGTCTCCCGCGGCCAGTGGCGCGCCGTCGTGGTCCGGGCACCCGAACTGACCAACTACCTCCCCCCGCACCCCGAGGGGCTGGAGCAGTTGGGCGGGTTCATCGGATTGTGCCAGCGGTCGGTGGCTTCCTGAGCTTTGCCCGCCAGCCCGCGGGACGGGACCACTCTTTTGTCACGGCGTCACGGGGACATGCTCATTCTTCGCCGTGAACAGTGGACACCATGGCATTCTGCCAACTGCTCGTGGCTCCCGCGGGGCATGTCCAGCGGTAAACGTGGACCGAGGCGGGACATGCTCAGCGGGACGCCGGGAGGCCTTCCGCGAGCAGGAGGGCCTCGTCCAGCACAGCGCCGAAGTTCACCGGATCGTGCGCGAACCTGCCCAGGAACAGGCCCGAGACGCCGTCAAGCGTCGGCAAAAGCCCTGGCCTGGCCGAGCCGCCATAGATGACGGGAAGGTTCTCCAGTCCGGCGGTGGCGACGTGGCTCCGGAGCCGCCGGACGACGTCGGACACGTAGACCGCGGCGGCGGGCTCGGCCGCACCGATGGCCCAGACGGGCTCGTAGGCGAGGACGAGCCGGCGGGCGAGTTCCCAGTCGCCGTCCACGGCCGAGCGGATCTGGCGATACACGAATTCCGCGGCGTTGGCGGCGCTGCCATGGTCGGGCTCTCCCACGCAGACCAGCGGATTCAGCCCGGCTGCAGCGGCGGCCCGGACTTTTCGGGCAATCATGCCGTCGTCTTCGCCGAAGTGCCGGCGACGCTCCGCGTGCCCGATCTCAACGAGACTTACGCCAAGCTCCGCGAGCATGGACGGGGCCACCTCCCCGGTCCACGGGCCCTCCGCCCAGCCGCAGTTCTGCGCACCCAGCAATAGCGGCGAACCCGCCAGAAGCGCGGCGGCCGCCGGGAGAAGCGGGAACGACGGGATCACGAACGGGACTACCCGTCCGGCCGCGAGGGCCGGACGGGTGTCCACTTCGTGGCGCAGCTGCCCCAGCCAGTCCAGGCTGTCCTGGTAGCCCAGGTACATCTTGGAGCTGACGCCCACCAGCAGTGGAGGGAAGGTCTGGCTGGTGTCACTTTGCTGCATGTTGGTGCTTTCTGCTCGAACCCGGCCGAGCCGGTCGATGCCCGGACGCGCCGGGCGCGKTTGGTGCGCCCGGCGCGTCTGGACGGTTGCTACTGCTCCAGCAGGTCGTCTGCCTTGTTCTTGAACCGCTTGGTCGCGAACATCATGGCCGCAGCCAGGAACGGGAGCACACCGAGGGCGTAGATGCCCATGGTTCCGGTGTCCGAGGCGGTGACCTGGTTGACCGAGGTCCGCAGGATCGGGGCCACAAAACCGCCCAGGTTGCCCAGGGAGTTGATGAGGCCGATGCCTGCCGCCGCGGCGGTGCCGGTGAGGAACGCCGTCGGGTAGGACCAGGCGATGGGACCGATGGAGAGGAAGCTGCAGACAGCCAGCGTGATGAAGAGAATACCGAGCACCGGAAGGTGGTTGGCGCCCGCCCATGCGGAACCGAAGATGCACAGGCCCGTGGAGATGAACAGTCCGGTACCCCATAGGCGACGGCGGATGACGGTGTTGGCGGCCTTGCCGATGAAGTAGCAGGCAAAGATGCCGAAGAACCACGGGATGGCGGCCATCATGCCCACCGCGAAGCCGACTTTCTGGCCGGTCAGCTGGGCCACCTGCTGCGGAAGGTAAAACGTCACACCGTAGACGGCGATCTGGAGGCAGAAGTAGATGACCGTGAAGTACCAGACCTTGCCATTTTTCATCGCGGCGAGCACACCGCGCGGGCCGGTCTCCTCCTTGACGGAATCCTCCAGAGCCATGACGTCCAGGAGTGCCTTTTTCTCGTCCTTGTTGAGGAACTTGGCGTCCTGCGGGCTGTTGATGAGGAAGAAGAACGCGGCAATGCCGGCCACAACCGCCAGCATGCCTTCAACGAAGAACATGACCTGCCAGCCCTGCACGCCGGGGACCTGATCGCCGATGTTGATCAGCCAGCCGGACAGCGGCGCGCCCATCATCTGCGAGAAGGGCTGCGCCAGGTAGAAGATGGCGAACATTTTGACGCGAACCTTGTTGGGGAACCACGCGGCGAGGAACATGATGACGCCCGGGAAGAGACCGGCCTCGGTGACGCCGAGGAGGAACCGCAGGATGATGAACGACGTCTCGCCCTGGACGAACGCGAAACACGCGGAGACGATGCCCCACGTGATGGCGATACGGGCCAACCAGACCTTGGCACCGTACTTCGTCAGCAGGAGATTGCTGGGGATTTCGAAGAGGGCGTAGCCGATGAAAAAGATCCCGGCTCCCAGTGCGTACGCGCCGGCCGTGATGCCCCTGTCCACTCCCAGAGCGGCTTCGGCGAAGCCCACGTTGGTGCGGTCCAGGAAGGCGACCACATAGAGGATGACCAACATGGGCATAAGCCGGAAGGACGCCTTGGAAATCGCCGATTTCAGTACCGGCGTCTCCAGGAGGTCCCTAGTGGACGTTGTTGTTACGGACATCAAAAACTCCTCGTCGAGCAATCAGTGGTGTAACTCAGGATGAATCAGGTGCGGGTAGAGCGGTGGAGCGGGAAAGTTCCTAGCGAGAAAATGCGATGATCATGATTCCGGCCAGGCAGGCCAGGACTCCGACTGCGAGATAGAGCTTCCGTGCTTTGCTCCATGAGGCGAACCCTGTCGCGGGGGTGTTTTTTGGCTGTGCCACGTTTGTTCTTCCCTAGTGCATGTAGAGTCCGCCATCCACATTCAGCGTCTGGCCGGAGATGTACCCGGCGTCCTCGCTGATGAGGAAGGCGATGGCGGCCGCAATGTCCCGGGTGGAGCCCACCCGGTTCACCACGAGGTCTTTGGTGAGTTCGTCCTTGCGTTCCTCGCTGAGCGTGCCGCCCATGATGTCGGTGTCGATGGGGCCCGGCGAGATGGCGTTGACCGTGATGTCGTACTCGCCCAGTTCGCGGGCCGTGGAGCGGGTCAGCCCGATCACGCCGGCCTTGGCCACGGAATACGGCGTCTTGGAGAACGTGCCGCCGCCGCGCTGCGCGGAGACGGAAGAGATGTTCACGATGCGCCCGATCCTGTTCTTCACCATGGACTCGGCGACCCGGCGCGTGGCGTAGTGGACGCCATTGAGGTTGATGCTCAGCACGCGGTCCCACTCGGCCGCGTCGAGTTCCAGGTACGGGACCGGCGAGCTGACACCGGCCACGTTGGCCAGAGCGACGATCTGCGGAAGTTCCGCCTCGATCGCGTCGATGGCCGCCCGGACGGACGCTTCGTCGGAAATGTTGGCGCCGGCTCCGAACGCCTTCACGCCGTGCTCGGCGGCCAGTTCCTTGGCAGCCGCCTTGCACAGAGCGTCGTCGAGATCGATGATGCCGACGTTCCAGCCGTGCGAGGCCAGATAGTTGGCGGTCGCGCGGCCGATGCCACGCTCCGAGACGGCGCCGGTGACGATGGCGGTGCGTTCTGCGGGGAAGGTGTTCATGGGAATACTCCTGAAGGCTTGAAAGTGGCGGGGCTTAGTTGATGGGGGCGGGGCCAAGCTCGTCGATGAGCTTCTGCATGGCCACATACGCCTTGTTCCGGTACGCAATCAGCTCGGGGGTGCGCTCGGCCGGCACGTTGAGGAAGCCGGCACCGGTCTTGGTGCCCAGCTTCCCGGCGTCGACTAGGTCGCTGAGGACCTTCGGCGTCGCGAAACGCTCCGGGAACTCCGTCTGCAGCGACTTGTAGCAGAAGTTGTAGACATCCAGCCCTGCCATGTCGGCGATGGCGAACGGTCCAAAGAACGGAAGCCGGAAGCCGAAGGTGGTGCGGACCAGGGTGTCGATGTCCTCTGCGGTCGCGATTTCCTGCTCCACCAGCTGGGCGGCCTCGTGGAACAAGGCGTACTGCAGGCGGTTGAGCACAAAGCCCGTGACGTCCTTGACGACGGCGGTCTGCTTGCCGGCGGCGTGAACGAGGTCACGGACATCGCCGATGGTTGCCGCCGAGGTGCCGGCATGAGGAATGATCTCCACGCCCGGGATGAACGGGGACGGGTTGGAGAAGTGCACGCCCAGGAATCGCCCCGGGTTGGTGACGGGCCCGGACAGCTCCGCGATGGAGATGGTGGAGGTGTTGGACCCGATGATGGCGTCCGGGCGGGCGGCGGCGCTGATACGGGCCAGCGTCTGGTGCTTGATGGCGATGACTTCGGGAACGGCTTCCTCGATGAAGTCGGCATCTGCCACGGCTTCCTCGATGTCCTTGGCTGCCCAGAGGTTCTCCTTCAGGATGGCCGTGGAGCCTTCCGGAAAGAGCCCGGCGGCAACGAACTCGTCCGATTCGGCCAGCAGCCGCTCGTAGTTCTTCTGCGCCACTTCGGCGGAAACATCCGCGAGGGCCACGCGGGCTCCGCCGAGGGCCAGGACCTGCGCGATCCCGCCGCCCATGTAGCCGGAGCCGACGACGGCGATCTTGCGGGCGGCGTTAATGGCGGCTGCGGTGTTAGCTGATGCGGTCATGTCAGACTGCCTTCGTGTATTCGGGCTCGTAGGAGCAGATGGCGTCCACCTTGGCGGCGGAGGAAGAGTTTTCGTCGAACCGGTGACCCAGCCATTCGCCGACGAGCTTCTTGGCGAGCTCCAGGCCGATGACGCGCTGTCCGAGCGTGAGGACCTGCGCGTTGTTGCTCAGCACGGATCGCTCCACTGAGTAGCTGTCGTGCGCGGTGACGGCGCGGATGCCGGGGACCTTGTTGGCCGCGATGGCCACGCCCAGGCCGGTGCCGCAGATCAGCAGGGCCCGGTCGGCGTCGCCCTCGGCGACTTTGCGGGCGGCGTCAACGGCGACGTGAGGGTAGGCGGTGGAATCGTTGGCGCCGACTCCGATGTCGTGCACGGAGGCGACGCGGGGGTCCGCCTCAAGCAGGGCTTTGAGTGCGTTCTTGTATTCGACGCCGGCCTCGTCATTGCCGACGACGACGCGCCAGCCTGTTGTTGTGCTCATGCCTGTACTCCTTGCTGGGCCAGTTCGGGGTTAGCGAGCCGGTCTTCGGTGTGGGCGGAAATTCTTGCTGCAATGAGGGCGAACGAAACCGCCCCGGGGTCTGGATGGCCAAGGCTCTTTTCCGCGAGCGGCCGGGCGCGTCCCTTCAGCGGGCGGAGGTCCGCGGTCCGGTCGGCGGCGGCCTGCGCGGCAGCCGCGGCGTCGGCGAGCGCTTCAGCGGCGGAAGCGCCGCCGTCGAGCGCTGTGCAGAACGCGTCCCGGAAAGGCAGCAGGGCGTCCACCATGGTCTTGTCCCCTGGATCTGCCTTGCCGAGTTCAGTGATCGCGGCGACGAAGGCGGTGACCGTGTCGGCGGCATCCTCGCCGCTGTAGCTGTCCCGGTTTCCCAGGGCCAGGCCCGCGGCGATGATTGCGGATCCCCAGAGCGCGCCGGAGGTACCGCCGGCGCGTTCGCTCCAGGCTTCCCCCGCGGCCGTCAGGACGGACGCCGGCGAAGCGCCGCCGTCGTTCGCGGCCGCCTGCTCGCCGGCAGTGACCGCTGCTTCCACGCCTCGGCGCATCCCGATGCCGTGATCGCCGTCGCCGGCGATTGCGTCCAGCCGGCCCAGTTCCTCTTCATGTTCGACGACGACGTCCCGCACCTGACGGAGCACTGCGACGGCCAGCCGTCCGAGCTCTGCCGCTGCGGCCGTGGGGCGTTCAACGGCGGACGCCACTTCCGCGTCCGCGGCGGCCATCTGACGGGCCGGCCGCGGTGCCAGATTGCCCTTGCGGAACGCCGGTGTGTCGGCCGGGGCCGCCCAGTACTGCTCCAGTTCGTCATCGAGCCACAGGAGGGTAAGGGAGAGCCCCGACATGTCCAGGCTGGTGACGAGCTCGCCGCATTCGGGTTCCACTACGGTGAGCCCGGCCGCGACCAGAAGCTTTTCGATTTTTCCGAAGAGCAGGAACAGCTCGTCGTACTTGACGGTGCCGAGGCCGTTGACAACCACCACGACGCGGCTGCCGGCGTCGTGCGGCTTGTCGGCGAGAAGCCTGGTGACCAGCAGTTCGGCGAGTTCAGAGGCCGTGGGCATCGGGTGCTCCGAGATCCCCGGTTCGCCATGGATGCCCAGGCCCAGGGACATCTGTCCTGCGGGCACCGCGAACAGCGGAGCCTCGGCTCCCGGGAGGGTACACCCGTCGAATGCCACGCCCAGCGACCGGGTACGGTAGTTCGTCCGGATGGCCAGCCGTTCGACGTCGTCCAGGTCCAGTCCCGCTTCGGCGGCTGCTCCCGCGATTTTGAAGACCGTCAGGTCGCCGGCGATTCCGCGCCGCTTTTCGATCTGGTCAAGCGGGGCGCTGGCGATGTCGTCCGTTACCAGAACTGTGCGGGTTCTGATGCCCTCCGCGTTGAGGCGGAGCTGGGCCTGGCCGAAGTGCAGGACATCCCCGGCATAGTTGCCATAGCTCAGCAGTACGCCTCCCCCGACGTTGGCGGCCTTGGCCACCCGGTAGACCTGGCCGGCGGCCGGGGACGCAAACATGTTGCCGCAGGCCGAGGCCGCGGCCAGCCCGGGTCCCACGAGTCCTGCGAAGGCGGGATAATGTCCGGAGCCGCCGCCAACCACCAGGGCCACCTGCCCGGCCGGGACCTCAGTGGATCGGACGACGCCGCCGTCCACACGGGCGACGTACCCGCGGTTGGCCGCCACAAAGCCGTCCAACGCTTCATCCGCAAAGTCAGCGGGGTTGTCGAAGATCTGGGTCATGGTTCCTCATTGAATCCGTGTTGGTGAAGTATTGCTGGGAGATCTGCGGTGGTGCGGCCGCCCCCAATTGGCTGTGCGGCCGCACCGAACGCCTGGTCAGACGCTGGGTCAGACGCCGGCGAGTTCTGCGGTCGCCGGCTGCTGCCGGCCCTGTGCCACCTGGCTCTGGCCGAGGGCATAGCCGTCAGTCTTCGGCAGGATCCGGCTCCGCAGGTAGTCCTGATTACTGGCGGTGACACTGAGCCCGTCACCGCCGTAGTGCTCGGTGCAGAGGATTCCCTGGAAGCCGGCCGAGAGCGCAATCTTGAACGCCTCGCGGTAGTTGATGAGGCCGCTTTCCATGGGCGCGGGCATGGCGACGTAGCTGTCACGGGCCACATCCTCATCGCGGATGTAGTTCTTCATGTGCCAGTAGTTGGAGTACGGGAGCGTCTTGGCCACCATTTCGCGCCAGTCCTCGATCGGGCGGTGGAGCCGGATCAGGTTGCCGATGTCAGGGTTGATGCCGACGTTGGCCAGGCCGATGTCCTGGACCAGCTGGACTGAAGAATCCGCGGTGCCGAGGTACGTGTCCTCGTACATTTCGAGCGAAAGCAGGATCCCGACGTCGGCCGCGTGCTGGCCGAGTTCCCGCAGGCGGCTCACGGCCTTGCCCCAGGTTTCTTTGTCGCCCACCGGGTCCTTGTATCCTTCGACGGTCCAGAACCAGAGCTGCTTCTGCTGCTCGGCAGTGATGGCCTGGTGCAGGCCGAAAGAGACCACCTCGCAGCCGAGTTCGGCGGCGGCGTCGATGGTGCGGTGGCTGTACGCCAGGTTCGCTTCCCAGTTCCGCTCCTCGATTACGCTGCGGCGGATGGCGGAGATGACGGGGATGCCGATGCCGACATTTTCTGCGGTCTGCTTGAATTCTGCGAGGCGGGCCGGGCTCAGGTCGCCGGGCCGGACCCAGCTGTCGGTGAGGTCCGCGTTGGTGAAGCCTGCCTCCTTGACTTCGGAGAGTACGTCGGCCCAGGCGGAAGCCTCGGCGTCGTTGATGTGGGTCCCCGAGGCGTCGACGCCCGGGAACTGCAGCAGGGCCGCGGTGATGGGCCAGTTTTCGGCTGTGTAGGCCATGGGTTCACTCCTTCGTGGAATCCTGTTTCCTATAGGATTTACTATCGCGTGCGTTGTTGTCAAGGTCACACCCGGGTTATGCCTGCTTCGCGGCGAATGCCTCCGTCGTGAAGACGCCCGGGTTCAGGACGTTGGCGGGGCGCTCCCCCGCCGCCACAGCCAGGATGGACTCGAGGGCGCTGGCGGCCACGTCCCGCGTAAAGTCCTCGGTCCAGCACAGCGAATGCGGGGAGAGGACCACGTTGTCGAGGCTCAGCAGCTCGTCATCCGGAAGGAGGGGCTCCGGTTCAAAAACATCCAGTCCCGCTCCGGCGAGACGGCCGTTCCGCAGGGCGTCCCGGAGGGCATCCGTGTCCACGAGCTTTCCGCGGCCTATGTTGATCAGGTAGGCGCTTGCCTTCATCCGGGCCAACGCTGCGGCGTCGATGAGCTTCTCGGTCGCCGGGGTCAGCGCCGCGCAGAGCACTATGTAATCGGAGCGCTCCAGGAGCTCGTCCAGGCCCAGCAGCTCGACGCCGAGGCCGGCGGCCTCCGCATGGCGGCCGCTGCGGTTGTTGCCCACCACGTTCATCCCGAGCGGGGCCAGCAGGCGGGCTAGCTCGGCGCCCACGCTGCCGAAACCCACGATGCCGACCGTCTGCCCCACCAGCGGCGCGCCGCGGTAGTGCTCGCGCCGGGCCCAATCCGAAGTCCGCGTCAGCCTGTCCTTGGCGAGGAGCTTGTGTGAGAGAGCCAGGAGGAGGGTCAGTCCCGCCACTGCCAACGGCCGCCGGATGGCGTCCGGGGTGTTGGTGACGACGACGCCGGCGCGGGTGCAGGCCTCCAGGTCGATCGTTTCGTAACCCGCCCCGAAGCGGGCAATCAGCCTCAGGTCCGGGGCGTGGTCCACGGTGCGCGCATCGAAAGCGATGTGCCCCAGCGACAGCACTGCGTGGACGCCGTCGAGATCAGCGAGCGGCACCGGGTCTGTATAACTGGGCAGGACGCTCCAGCTGATGCCGTGCTCGCCGAGCCGCTGCAGCCCCAGATCCCCATGAATGGAGCTTCCGTCGGGCCGGGCAGCGTCGGCCGTAACGGCCACAGTGAAGGGCAGGGCAGCGACAGCCGCGGAGTCAGCCGTCGTCAATTCATCGGTTGATGAGCTCATGCGTCCGTTCCGTTCGCCGGTTCGAGTGCTGCATCTTTGTCCTTGATGGGCCCGCGAACCAATACCGTGTACGCCACTGCCGCGAGGGCAGCAATGATGCCGCCGATGACGAACGACGGCGCGTAGGAGCCGGTTGCGTCGGCGATCACGCCGGTGAGCAGCGGGGCGAAGGCACCGCCGAAGTAGCCACCGAAGTTCTGGATGGCGCCGACCGATGCCACCTGGGAGTTGTCGACGATGTCGCCGGGCATTGCCCATGCGGCGGCCTGCATAGTGGCGACGAAGCCCAGCGCGACGGTCATCACAACGATTGCGAGCGGCAGCGAATCTACGAAGGGAATCAGGCAGATCAGGATGCCGGCGGCGACGGCGGCGACTGACATCACGTGGCGCTTAGCCAGGAGCGGATCGCGGCCGGCCTTCTTGGAGTAGCGCGTCATGACCCAGCCGCCCGTGATGCCGAGGATGGCAGCGCCGAGGTACGGGACCGCTGCCAGCCAGCCGGACGTTGCGATGCTGGCGCCGCGCTCTTCCTGCAGGTACAGCGGCAGGAAGACGATGAAGATGTTCCAGATCCAAATGACGCAGAAGAAGCCTGCCATCATTCCCCAGATCTGGCGGTGCTTGAAGAGTCCGAGCCAAGAGACCTTTTTGGCCGTGAGGACCTGTGAGGCGCGCTGGGATTCGATGTAGTCCAGTTCTTTTGTGCTGATGCGCTTGTGCTCTTCCGGGGAGCGGTAGTAGATGAAGAAGGCGAGTGCCAGCACCAGTCCGGCGACTCCGAGGAAAATGAAGATGGCCTGCCAACCGAAGGCCAGCATGATGGCGGTCAACACCGGCGGCGCAATCGCCGGCCCCCACTTGGAGCCGCTGTCCCAGATGGCTGTGGCCTGCCCACGCTCTGCGCGGGGGAACCAGTCCGCCGTGAGCTTTGCGGACGCCGGGCCGTTTGGTGCCTCGGTGACGCCGAGCAGGAAGCGGAAGGCGACGAAGTGCCACATCTTGCCTCCGACGGCCATCAGCGCGGTGGCGATGCTCCAGCCGGCAATTGCGAGGAAGTACATCCGGCGGGCGCCAAGTTTGTCCACGAGCCACCCGGCGGGCAGTTGGCAGAAGGCGTACGTCCAGGAAAACACAGTGCCGAGCAGTCCGATGTCCGTCCGGGTCATGCCGAATTCTTTGATCAGTTGCGGGGCGGCGATAGAGATCGCGCTGCGGTCCATGTAGTTGATGATGCCGGCGGCCAGCGCCCAGCCCAGGATCCACCACCGCAGATTCTTGATGGTGCGGCGTGTTGCTGATTCCTTGGGCCCAGCGGCCAAAGTCTCTGTATGCACTGTTCACTCCCTCGTGATTCCGATGCCGGCACCATAGCCGCCACAATCGAAGATCCTATAGGGTATGTGATTCATTTGTGAAGGGCATCACAGAAAAGTTATCGGACCGCTGACGTAGTGTCTGTGATCTGGGAAAAAACTACGGCGCCGGAGCATCGGCGATGGCCCGGCCGCGGACCTTCCGCACGTGCTCGGCCATGGCGTCGGCCGCCTGCTCCGGGTCGCCGGAAGACAGTGCGTCCAGCACGGACTGATGCTCGGCTATGGCGTGTTCGGCGTCGGTGATGCCCACTCCTCCGAAGAGCCGGAAGCGCTGGACCTGACCGCCGAGGGCAGCGTAGGCGGCAACCATAAACTGGTTGCCGGTATATTCTGCGATCAGCCGGTGGAAGCGCTCGTCAGCCTCCAAGTAGTCGCGGTATTCGGCAAAAGAGGGACCTCTGGGCGCCTTCTTGAGATCGGCGACGGCCTGCGTTAACTCGGCGAGGTGCCCCGGGGTCAACCGGGCGCATGCGAGGCGGGCATTGACCGGCTCGATCGCCAGCCGCGCTTCCATGAGTTCAGCGAAGTCTTCCTGCGTGAAGACCGGCGCGACCCGGTACCCCTTGAGCGCCACGCGGCGGATCATACCGGTGTGTTCGAGCCTGGCAAGCGCTTCGCGGACCGGCGTCGGGGACACGTCAAGCTCCCGGGCGGTTCCATCGATGCTCACCGCGGCCCCGGGCTCGAGTCTCCCGTCCATCAGCGATGCAAGGAGTTCCTCGTACACGTGGTCGGCGAGGACCTGGCGGCTGACGGGACGGCCTGCGGGGCGCATCTCGGTCCCGCTCCCGGACGAAGGTTTCATGATCAAATCCTATAGGACCAGCCGCGGCGGAGCTCCCAAACCCGAGACCACCGAGCATGTCCAGTCCTCGCACCCGCGACCAAGGGACATGTCCATTCTTAAGCACGGAAGGTGGGCAGAATGGCATTCTGCCCACCTTCCGCGACCGCCGCGGGACATGTCCAGTCGTGAAGGTAGCAACCGAGGGACATGTCCAGCGGTGCGGTGCGGGTGTGCTGCTGGGAGACGGCCGGTACTAGTTCTGGTACGCCGGGTAGTCCGTGTAGCCCTTGGCGTCGTCGGTGTAGTACGTGGCCGGGTCCGGCTCGTTGGTCGGGAGTCCTTCACGCCAGCGGCGGACCAGGTCCGGGTTGGCGATGGCGGGCCGTCCGACGACGACGGCGTCAGCGTGGCCGTCTGCAACCAGGGCCTGGGCTTCCTCGCGGGTGGTGATGACACCGAATCCGGAGTTGAGCAGGAAGGTTCCGGCGAAGCGGGTGCGCAGGTCCCGCACGAGCTCGCTCGTGGGGTCCTTGTGCAGCACGCTCAGGTAGGCGAGCTTCAGGGGCGCCAGTGCGTCCACGAGGAGCTGGTAGGTCTCATTGACATCCGCTTCGTCGATCTCAACAGCTCCCTGGACGTTGTGTTCCGGCGAGATCCTGATGCCGACCCGGTCCGCTCCGACGGCGTCTGCGACGGCCTGGGCTACCTCGATGACAAAACGTGCCCGGTTCGCCGGCGAGCCGCCGTAGACGTCATCGCGCTGGTTGGAGGACGGAGCCAGGAATTCGTGCAGCAAGTAGCCGTTGGCGGAGTGAAGCTCGACGCCGTCGAAACCCGCACCGATCGCGTTGAGGGACGCCGTGACGAATTCCTGGACGATGCCCGGAAGCTCAGTAGTGGACAGAGCGCGGGGCACGGGGAAGGGCTGCTTGCCCTCGTAGGTACGGGTCTGGCCGTCGATCGCAATGGCGCTGGGCGCGACGACTTCGTGGCCACCGTTGGTGTCTTCATGCGTGACGCGTCCGGCGTGCATGACCTGGGCGAAGATTCGGCCGCCCTCGGCGTGCACAGCGGAAGTGACGTTGGCCCAGCCCTTGAGCTGTTCCTCGGTCACGAGGCCGGGCTGGCCCGGGAATCCCCGGCCGGCGCGGCTGGGGTAGGTGCCCTCGCTGACAATCAGTCCGAGCGACGCACGCTGCCGATAGTGCTCGACCACGAGAGGCCCGGGGATGCCTTCCCTGCCGGAGCGGACGCGGGTCAGCGGCGCCATCACGAGTCGGTTGGGCAGTTCCAGCTCGCCGAGGGTCATCGGAGAAAACAGCATGCAGTTCCTTTCACAAGACATTGGAGTCTGTATGCGGCAACTGCAGGGCGCCTGCAACTATTCCATGTGCGACTCGGATCACTGCCGGTGGACGATCATCTTCACCGCGGTGCCGGTGTTGTGGACCAGCGTGTCCAAGCCCTAAGGCGCCGGAGGCGCGACGCCTGGGCAACCCTGACCCTGTGGGTTGCGGAGGCAGTCGTCGGCGTAGTTCCGGGTGATGGAACGCCACACGCTCACAGTTTGTGGGGGCGAACTGAACTGGCCTTGGCCCGGGATAGGCAAGGGAGGGCTGCCGTTGACAGAGTAAGTCCCCTGGAAGTGGGTCGTCAGCACCACTGGGAAGTCGCCGGTCTGGGTGTAGACGTGGCTGGTGGCGGTCTTTTCGCCCCAGCGCTCCTGGGGGAGGGGGCCGCCGGCGGCAGTCTGCGGCCCAAACGAGGTACCGTCGCCGTAACTCCAGGTGTATTGGACGGGTCTGGCGACAACATGCACCTTCTGGGCCAGGATGGTGACGTCGAATTGTTGCTCGGCCGCGGCCGCGAAGAAGTTGGTCTCAGCGCCCCTGAGAGTGTGCGGGCTCGGCTGGGCCGTGACGGAACCTGCAGCGACCGGCAACCGTTGGAATTCCGTTTGGATCATGGCGGCAATTCTGGGAAGCAAGTCCTCCGGTCTCGGGTCGAAGAGACACGTGGGTCCGGAGTGAAAGGTCCATGTTGGATTCGGCACTCCCGCCGGCGCTTTCAGCCAGACGACTGGAATTCCTTCTTTTCCGTCGGGCCCATTCTTACAATCCACGAGGACGGCAAGGCAGTCCGTGTCAAAGTCGCCGCCGCCCAGGTGGCACTGCAGCTCGTACTTGTATTGGTTGGGGTCGGCATGCGTGGCTCCCGGTTCGGCCCAGACGAATCGACCCGTGCCTGAGTCGACCGTCCAGCCGCCTACATCGACGGTGTCCTCTCCCCAGTCACCGGTAATAGGCGGCAAGTCATTGGCACCAAACGCTGGCACGGGTTGTAGCAGTCCGGCGACTACTGCCGCGAGCCAGACTAGTCTGAACCACAATGACTTTTTCATTTGGCTAGCCGACTATTGGCTGAATGTTATTCACGTACCAGGCGCCATCGCGGAAAATAGCGAGCATTAAATTGCCAGTGTCCTCGGGCTTTGGGTCGGCTTGATGCAGTGTTCCACCGGCGTTGTAGTAGGAAATCGACGATTGTGAACCTTGGATAGCGACCTGATAGTTGCCATCGGGTGCCACGACAAATGTCGTGCTGACGGAGGGTGTATCCACCCTGCCACCAACCAGCCACCGCCCTTGCTCGTTCCAACCCGTCATGACTGCCTTTGCCCGCTCGCATGCTCGGCAACCCGGACTCGTGATTTCCACAATCCGCGATATGTCGCCGGTCTCGTAGCCATAACTAAGCAGCTGAAACCAATACCGCGCGAACGCCTCGAGCCCTTCCTTGGTCTCCGCCTTCGCAGCTTCCGGCAGCACCGGAACTGGCACGTTCTGTGCCCTGCCCGAGGCGTCCGCCGGTTTGTAGCTGGCCGTCGGGGTGGGGGTAGCCGTGGGAGTCGGCGTCCCAGCCAAGCTCGACGTCGCGGGCGCGGCTGTTGCACCAGGAGTTGTTCCTCCACCAGTGCACGCTGTGATTGGCAACAGGGTCATCGCAACCATGACCGCGCAAATGCGTCGGCGGCGGCCGAAGGTTGAAGTGCGAGATGTCATGGTCAGCTATTCCCCCCGATAGAAAATCAAGACGCCTGAAGCCAAACAATGCCTTAAGGGTAACTGACATCACATTCCGGACATCAAAGTTATCCACAGGTGCTCGATTGACCCCGGCCCCCGCCGATTTCCCCTCGCAAGCCTCTGGCGCTTTTCTACACGGGCCAGAACAATGAACCCATGATGTTCGAACATGCAGACGAAAACCCCGTCCTCGTACTCGACGACGATCAGTGCTGGAAGCTGATTGAGGGCACCAAACACGGCCGGCTCGTGGTCAACGTGGCTGGCGAGCCAGACATCTTCCCAGTGAACTACGCCGCGAGCGCCCGGAAGCTCTACCTCCGGACAGCCCCCGGCAACAAACTCGCTGAACTGACCATCAATGCCAAAGTGCTGTTCGAAACGGACGGCATCCTCTCCGACGAAGCCTGGTCGGTTGTCCTTCGCGGCACGGCCAGGGTGCTCGACCAGTCCGCCGACATCGCAGCGGCAGAGGCCCTGGGGCTCAAGCCGTGGGTACCCACCCTGAAGGACTTCTACGTCGAGATCGAGCCCACCACCGTCAGCGGGCGACACTTCCAGTTCGGCGAGAATCCGGAGCGGGAGATCTAACAGCCGTACGACGGCGGCAACGTCGCCTGCTCGGCTTGGCCACCGCCGTCGAGCGTTAAATGGCCCAATCCCGCGAGACCACATCGGTCCGCCGTCAGACCGGACACCGCCGCCTAGACTTAATTCATGGCGGACAAGCTGACACCCGAGCGGCGCAGCTGGAATATGTCCCGTATCCGCGGGAAGAACACAAAGCCTGAACTGCTGGTCCGGAAGCTGCTGCACGCCAAGGGCTACCGCTACCGGCTGCACGGCACCACCCGCGGTGGACGCCTCCCCGGCAACCCGGACCTGGTCTTCGCCGGCCGCCACAAAGTCATCTTCGTCAACGGCTGCTTCTGGCACTTCCATGACTGCAGGGTGGGGCAACACGCGCCCAAGGCGAACGCCGAGTTTTGGGAAACCAAACGCACCCGGACGCGGAACCGCGACGCCCTACAGCGCGATCAGCTCGCGAGCCTGGGTTGGGAAGTCCTCACCGTCTGGGAGTGCGGGCTCAAGGATCTTTCCGCGCTGGAAAAGCAGCTGGACGAGTTCCTGCTGGCCAGCAACCCCCGCCCCACCGCAGCACGCGCCGCCCCAAAACCACCCGCCGCAGCACGCCCCGCGTCGGCCTCCGCCCCAGAAGACTAAGCCCGGTGGTGGTCGATCAGCCAACCGGCCATTTGCCGGGCGCGGCCGGCCGCGGCAAGGTCCCCCTCGGCCGCTGAAACGATCGAGCCCTTCATCAGGATGTGGCAGGACCGGGAAAACTCTTCCGGATCCCGCAGCCCCGCTTCCTCGGCCAGCTGCTGCACGTGGCCGCGGATCTTCGCGAGGTAGTCGATGCTGGCCCTGCCGAGGGGATGTCCGGGACCCATCTCGAGCAGTACGTTGACGAACGAACACGCTTCGAAGTCCTCGCGCGCAAACCAGTCGGCGAACACGTCAAAGATCGCCAGCAGCTGCTCCTCAGGGTTGGCTCCCCTCCGCAGCGCTTCGGCGACAATCGTGTCCACGGTCCACTGCTGGTCCCGTCGCGCCAGGAACGCGAGCACCAGTTCATCCTTGGAAGCAAAGTGCCGGTAGAAGCTCGCCTTCGCCACGCCCGAGCGGCTGATCAGTTCGTTCACGCCGACGCCGCGGACACCGCGGGCGGAGAACAGTTCGTAGGCGACCGTGAGAATCCTTTCCCGGACCCCGGGCGCAACGGACCCGCCGTCGGCCGCGCCACGCGGCCGCGGTGCTGATAGTCCGGCATTAGCTGAGAGCGGCATAAGAATCACTTTGCGTGTATGCGAGACAGACTGTTCTGCCTCGGGTAATATCCGAATCTGGGGACAACGACCCTACCGGGTCCGCACTTAGTCGTACTACTACTCCACGGGAGCGCCAGATGCCGCACTTGCTGAGGTCCACTACGTCGCCCATGACTGCCACTTGGCCGTCAAAGTCTTCCCCTGGCTTTCGGCCGCAGGAGTACCGGCGGTCCCCCGAAGTCGATCCGGATCTCGAACCCCTGCGTCGGCAGGTATCCGCGATCATTGATGCGATTCTCTCCGACACCAAGCCCGAAGAGGCTCAGGTGCGCGAAAAACTTCGCCGGCATGTCGCCAACAACCCCGGCCAGCCGGAGAAGGCCCTCTTGAGCCACCTCCTGTCTGTTTCCGTGGACGAGGAAGCCAGCTAGCGGCGAATCCAAAGCGTATGTCAGCGGCTGATGGTCGCCTGACGCACTACTTCGCCCCAAGACTGCTGTGCGAGGTCCGCCACGGAGGCCAGAATTTCCGACGGCGGCCTCGACAGGTCGAGGGGAAACTCCACCACGTCGATGTCTGTGTTGAGTATCCTGCGCAGCTTGATCTCGCCCGCGCCCGGATACACCAGCCAGGCCGTCGGCACGCGCAGGGACGTACAGTACGCCAGCATCCGGTAGTGGTCCCCCGACAGGGACGCCCCGGCGTCGGCCTCGGCCTGGTACTTGGCGTCGTAGACCATCACGGGCCGCCCGCCCAGGAAGTGCACGGCGCCGGGCTGCACCACGATCCGGTCTGAATCACGCACGGCCTCGTTGAGCAGGGCGTTGTAGCGTAGGCGCATCTCCCCCGGATATGCGGCCATGGCCTCGCGGAGCGCGCTCCCCACGAAGTCCTGGAAGACCACGGACATGTCGACGACAAACGACGCCGACTGTTGCGTGCCGTCGCCGGCCTCCGCCGAGGCGTGGCGCAGGATCACCTCGGCGAGCCGCAGCGCAGCCTGGTACCGGGTGTTCATCCGGCTGGCCCGCCATGCCGGCAAGGGAGCGCCGGACTGCAGCCGGGTCACGGCGGCGAGCTTGCCCTTGAGCTGGCGGAGCCGGCTCAGCACCTCAGGCCGCACACCCGGGACCTGCGACATCCGTTCCAGCGCCGCCCGCAGGATGCGGTTTTCCGCGATGTCCTCGGTGAACTCGTCGTAGGACACCTCAAGCGGCACGAGCATCCCGGGCCGGCGCGAGATTTGGTCCGAGATGCGGATCCGGCCCTTGACCGTCCGCAGCGATTCGTCGACATTCAGGTAGCCCTGCAGGACGCCGCGGCTGAGCGCACGGTCCGAGAGCTGTGCGAGCGACTCCGCCAGTGCGCTCCACAGATCCGCTTCCTCGACCGCGGCGACGGAATCCTCCCGGAAGCCCTGGTCCCCGGCGTAGCCGAGCAGGAACAGGAGCCGGTCCAGGCCGAGCCGTTCCTTGGGCCGCACTTCGAGCTGCACCGTCGGCGTCCGCACCGAGCCGACTTTGCCCACGGGCTCGATCCGGTACAGCCCCAGGCCCATCGGCGAGGCTTTGGCCAGGCCGCTGCCGTTGAGGAAGGCCGCGCTGTCCGGGTCCAGCCGGTCGACGACGCCGCCGGAGAGCTCGTCGAGGACGATCCGACGCGCAGGCAGGGAACCCGGTGCGCCGTGGCCGGCGGGCTTCGGCTGGCTAGGCGCGCGCAAGGCGGTCAAGCAGCGGGTCCAGCCCGAACCGCTCCTCCAGCTGGGCCCGGTTCAGCTGGCCGTGGTAGTGCTCCTCCAGCAGCGGCATCAGCTCGTACTTCCAGATCCGGCGCAGGCCCTTGGGCGTCTGGGCGGACTTCTTCATGAAGTAGGACGGGCCGATCATGAGGTCCCGGTCCCACTCATCGATGGCGTCGTTGAGAGCGTCCATCAGCAGGGCCGGCGTCGTATCCAGGTCGCGGGCCTGCAGGAAACGCAGCAGTGAGCCCTTCACCGGCTCGGTCTTGGGGTGCAGCTCAATGAAGGAGAAGCGGCGGCGGATGGCGGCATCCATCATCGCGATGGACCGGTCCGCGGTGTTCATGGTGCCGATGATGTAGAGGTTGTCCGGCAGTGTGAACGGCTCGTTGGGGCTGTACTGCAGGTAGATCCTGTCGTCGCGGTATTCGAGCAGGAAGTACAGCTCTCCGAACACCTTCGCGAGGTTCGCCCGGTTCATCTCATCAATGATCAGGAAGTACGGCTTGCTCTCATTCCCGGGCTTGGCCGCCTCTTCGGCGATCCGGCGCAGCGGCCCGGCCACGAGTTTGAAGGACACCTGGCCCTCTTCGGTCTTGTCCGGGCGGAAACCCTCGAAGAAGTCCTCATAGGCGTACGAGGGGTGGAACTGCACCAGCTTGACGCGTTCGTCGGTGGTGTCGCCGGCGAGCTGGGCGGCCAGGTGCTTGGCCAGGTAGGTCTTGCCCGTGCCGGGCGGGCCGTACAGCACCAGCTGCCGGTTCTCCTCCAGCAGTTCGGCGATCTCCTGCAGCGGCTCCAGGTCCATGTGCAGCGACGCGGCGAACTCCGGCGTCAGCGGGCGGAACCCTTCAATGGCAGGTTCGACGACGGCGGCCGGCTCGGTGCCGTCGCCGGGCTCGGCTTCCGCTTCCGCGGGCAGCAGCGCTTCAAGGGCCTGGATGACACGGGTGATGTCCACGATGATGCCGGAGGTGGCCAGCTGCCGCTGCACGTGGCGGGGCAGCTCGGTCATGTTGTGGGTTTCGTCGAACCAGCGGACCTTGCGGCGCAGCCGGCGGTTGTCCTCGTGGTGCTCAGGCTCACCGAGAACCACCCCCACCCGGACGGTGCCGGCGCTCTGGTACAGGGTCAGGTCGCCGGGCTTCATCACGGTCAGGAAGGCGAAAACAGCGGTCTTGGTGTCCTCCCGCTCCACGTAGCCGAGGTGCTTGTAGTCCTCGTCCACGGCGTGCTGGACCAGCCCCGCGGTGACGCCGGGGTCCAGCAGGCGGAGGTGCTCGACGTCGAGCGTTACCGACTCCTCCGCCTGCCAGGCGCCGAGGAGGTCGGTGTTGTCGTGGTGGGTGCGCAGCAGCCAGGCACGCCGGCCGGGGTCGCCCACCTTTCGCCACTGGCTCACTAGCTGCCGGGAGTACCAGTCGATCCTTTGCCCGGCCTGTTCGTCGAGGTGCAGCCGGATGCGGTGGATGTCCGCGGAGATTTCCTCGTCCGTATCGCCCTTCGCCCCGCCCACCAGGGAGGCAAACGCGTCGCGGATCTCCTGGCGCTCGACGTCAGCCACCACCGGCTCGAAGTAGCTGGGCCAGACCAGGAATTCGATGCTGCGGCGGATGGCCGGCTGGTCATCGGGGGCGCCGGCCACCAGCTGGTGGAAGGCCAGCGGATCCTTCAYGGCCGCCGCGACGGCGCCGGGCGGACGCTGGGCGACGTGCTGCACGAACCGGCAAAGCCATTTCAGGTGGTCCCAGATGGTCCAGTTGAACTCAGCGGTGCGGTCACGGATGACGCCGTGATCGGTCATGCCGGCGAACAGCTCGTCCGGCAGTTCCAGCGGCGGCTCCAGCCAGGACGCGGCCTCCGCCACCCGTGCGCGTTTGACCTTGAGGGATTTCACCTCGTGGGCCAACGGCAGGGACTGCAGGAACAGCAGCTCCACGGCCAGCTGCTTGGCGCCGCGGGACGCGTCCTGGAGGTTCTGCCGCAGGTTGGTCATCATGGGGGCTTTGGGATCCGGGACCCCGCGTTCGAGGCGGTCCAGCAGCTCCGCGGCGGCCTGCACCGACCACGTTTTGGTGCGTCCGTCCAAGGCGGACGGCTTGCCATGCAGCCCAGGCCCCAAGACAAACCACGCAGCGTCTTCGATCTCCTTGGAGATGCCGAGGGCGCGGTGCATGGCAGGCTTTTTGGATGGGGTCATGCTTTCAATTTACAGGCTTAAGCTGACAGCCCGCATCACGGTGCGCCCGGAACCTACTGAGAAGTAGGTCCGGAAGAGCGGCCAGCCTCCCATTCAGCCGTCGCTATTTGACGGCGGGATGCCGCTTGACGCCAAAGGTGAAGTAGCTGCCCGGCCCGACGAAGTTGATCAGCGTGGCGACGCGCCACATCGCCTTGCTGCCGCGGATCTGATCCGCCGGGCGTCGCGTGATGTCCGTCTGGGCCGCGACAAGCAGCGACAGCTGGACGGCGGCGGTGGTGATGGTTCCAAACTTCGCCGCCGGCGAGAGGTCTTTCCACGCCTTCTTCCGGGCGTAGTTCTTGCGCTTGTTCGCCATCATCTGTGCTCGTTTGTTCGCCATGATCCGCGCTCCTTGGCTTCGGGGCTGACTGCCCTCAGATTGTTCATTCTAGGGACGATACGTAGAGCGAGGTAGAGGCCATGGGACCGGTTCTGCCCGGCACGCTGGGAGGAAGCTTGGCTCATCCGGAGTGAACCGGCGTGAACCGGGCGAGCTTCCCTTTCTGCTCCGGCGTCAGCCTGAGCACCCTTCCGGTGGCCTCGTCAACGAACGCCAGATGGCTMGTGGCCCGGACGCAGTCCTCCCGGGTGACGGGATCCTGGACGAGGTAGTGGATGTCGAAGCTGGCACCCTTCACCGCGCCGATCCACAGCTGGACCAGGGCCGGCACATTGCGGTACTCGAGCGTCCGCACGTAGCGAATCTTGTGCTCCACGATCAACGCGAGCGTCCCCTCCGGGACCTCGTTGAAGAGAGGAACCGGAGGCTCAAGGCCCGGCAGCCCGGAGCCCCGGGGCGGCCCGAAAGCCGCGATGCGGGCCTCCTCGAGGATCCGGACGATCTGGACGTTGTTGATGTGGCCGTAGGCGTCCATGTCGCCCCAGCGCATCGGGATCTGCACCTCGATGCGCCGGGCCTGCACGGACGCTGGCTCTGCGGACTCTGCCGCACGGCCGTCGGTGCTCAGTTGTGCACCGCTGTCGCGTCGTCCTCGAGCACCTGGTCGGCGTCCTCACCGGCGAACTGGGACATGTACAGGCGGTAGTAGGCGCCCTTGAGGTCCAGCAGCTGGGCGTGGGCACCCTGCTCCACGATCCGGCCGGCCTCCATCACCAGGATGGTGTCGGCGTCGCGGATGGTGGAGAGACGGTGGGCGATCACGAAGCTGGTGCGGTCGGTGCGCAGGGCGGCCATCGCCTTCTGGACGAGCACTTCGGTACGGGTGTCCACCGAACTGGTGGCCTCGTCCAGGATCAGGAGCGAAGGATTGGCCACGAAGGCCCGGGCAATGGTTATCAGCTGCTTCTCGCCGGCGCTGACGTTGTTGCCTTCCTCGTCGATGACGGTGTTGTAGCCGTCCGGCAGGGCGCGGACGAAGCGGTCGACGAAGGTGGCCTTCGCCGCCTCCATCACCTGTTCCTCGGTGGCGTCCAGCTTGCCGTAGCGGATGTTGTCGTAGATCGACCCGCCGAACAGCCAGGCATCCTGCAGCACCATGCCCACCTTGGCGCGCAGTTCCGCGCGGCTCAGATGGGTGATGTCGACGCCGTCGAGGGTGATGCTGCCGTCCTGGAGCTCGTAGAAGCGCATCACGAGATTCACCAGGGTGGTCTTGCCGGCACCGGTGGGGCCGACGATCGCGACGGTGTGCCCGGGCTCGGCCGTAAAGGACAGGTCCTCAATCAACGGCTTGTCCGGGGTGTAGCTGAAGGTGACGTTGCGGAACTCGACGTGGCCGTCGGTCTTGGCCGGCAGCTGCTCGGTGGCGGTCTCGGCGTCCTGCTCGTCGGCGTCGAGGAATTCAAAGACCCGCTCCGCGGAGGCGACGCCGGACTGGAGCATGTTGGCCATGCCCGCCATCTGGCCCAGCGGCTGGGTGAATTCGCGCGAGTACTGGATGAACGCGGTGGCGTCGCCCAGGCTCATCGCGCCGGAAGCCACGCGGAGACCGCCGACGACGGCGATGCCGACGTAACTGAGGTAGGACACGAACTGCATGACCGGCATGATCATGCCGGAGACGAACTGCGCCCCGAAGCTGGCCTTGTAGAGGGCCTCGTTCCGCTCGTCGAAGCGTTCCAGCATGTCGGCGTCTCGGCCGAAGACCCGGACCAGGTCGTGGCCGGAGAAGGACTCCTCGATCTGGCCGTTGAGCTCGCCAGTGTTCTTCCACTGGGCGGCGAAGAGCTTCTGGCTGCGGGAGCCGATGATACCGGCGGCGACAGCCGAGAGCGGCAGCGCGACCAGGGCAATCAGCGCCAGCTGCCAGGACACGATGAACATCATGATGACGATGCCGATGACCGTCAGCGCCGAGTTCACCAGTTGCGCGAAGGCCTGCTGCAGCGCCTGCTGGATGTTGTCCACGTCGTTCGTTACACGGGAGAGGATGTCGCCCCGTTGGCGGGTGTCGAAATAGTTCAGCGGGAGCCTGTTGAGCTTCTTCTCGGTATCGTCACGCAGCTTGCGGACAACCCGCATGACCAGGATGTTCAGGACATAGCCCTGCAGCCAGAGGAAGATGTTGGCGACGAAGTACATCACCAGGACCACGCTGATCAGGAACGCGAGCTCCTGGAAATCGATGCCGACGCCGGGGACAACGTCCATCTTGGAGAGCATGTCCGCGAAGTTGTCCTGCCCCTGGGCGCGCAGGCCCTCGACGAACTGCTCCTTGGTGCCGCCGGCCGGCAGCTGCTTGCCGACGACGCCGCCGAAGATCACGTCCATCGCCTGGCCGAGGATCCGCGGCGCCACGACGTTGAGGACCACGGCGACCGTCACCATCGCAAGCACGACGATGATGCCTGCCCGCTCCGGCTTCAGCAGGCCCATCAGCCGCTTCGCGGAGGGCCAGAAATGCTGGGCCTTCTTGGCCGGAATGTCGCCGAACATGCCGCCGTCGGCCTCGCCAGGCCGGTATTCCTCTTCGTAGAAATCGTCGTCCGGATCCGCGCCGGGGACCTGCGGGTCGGAGAGCTGGGATTCGGCGGCCGGCTCGGCCTGCTTTCCGGCGTTTGGCGAGACGTTCTCTTTGGTGCTCATGCCACTGCCTCCGCGGTCAGCTGGGATTCGACAATTTCCTGGTAGGTACTGGAAGTCTCCAGCAGTTCTTCGTGCGTGCCGCGGTCCACGATCCGTCCGTTGTCGAGGACCAGGATCTGGTCGGCGTCGGCGATAGTAGAGACGCGCTGGCCGACGATGATCACGGTGGCATCGGCGGTTTTCGCCTTCAGTGCCCGGCGGAGCCTGGCGTCTGTGGCGACGTCGAGGGCGGAGAAGGAGTCGTCAAACAGGAAGACCTTCGGCTCGGTGACGAGGGCGCGGGCAATGCAGAGCCGCTGGCGCTGGCCGCCCGAGACGTTGGTGCCGCCCTGGGCAATCCGGGAGCCGAGTCCGTTCTTCTTCTCGCGCACAAAGTCTGCGGCCTGGGCCACGGTCAGCGCGTCCCACAGTTCCTCGTCCGTGGCCTCGGGCTTGCCGAAGCGCAGGTTGTGTTCGATGGTCCCCGAGAACAGGTAGGGCCGCTGCGGCACCATGGCGACGCGCTCGGTGATTTCCGCCCGGTCCAGCTGCGTGACGGGGACGCCGTCGAGCAGCACCTCCCCCGAGGCGGCGTCGTAGAGGCGGGGCAGCAGGGAAAGCAGGCTGGACTTGCCGGCGCCGGTGGAGCCGATGATCGCCACGGTCTGGCCGGGCTCAGCGGTGAAGCTGATGTCGCTCAGCACCGGCGCCTCGGCGCCGGGGTAGGCGAACGACACGTTCCGGAACTCGACGCGGCCCGCCTTTGCGGCCGGCGCCACGGGAGTGAGTGCCTCGTGGATGGAAGGTTCGACGTCGAGCACCTCGCCGATGCGGTCCGCGCAGACCGAGGCGCGCGGAATCATCATGGCCATGAAGGTACCCATCATGACCGCCATCAGGATCTGCAGTAGGTACTGCAGGAAGGCCGTAAGCTGGCCGACCTGCATTTCGCCCGCGTCGACCCGCTGCCCGCCGAACCACAGCACGGCGGCGGTGGAGATGTGCAGGATCATGCCGATAGCCGGGAACATCAGCACGAAGAGCGCACCGATTTTCAGCGAGACATCGGTCAGTTCCTTGTTGGCCGCGCCGAACCGCTCGGCCTCGTGGGGTTCGCGGACGAAGGCACGGACGACGCGGATGCCGATGATCTGCTCGCGGAGGATGCCGTTGAGCCGGTCGATCTTGACCTGCATGGACCGGAAGAGCGGCATCAGACGGACCACGAGGTAGCCCACCACCACGATGAGCACCGGCACCGAAACCCAGACCAGCCAGGACAGGTTGAGGTCCTCGCGGACGGCCATGAAGATGCCGCCGATGCACATGATGGGTGTGGCCACCATGAAGTTCAGGCCCATCAGCATCAGCATCTGCACCTGCTGGACGTCGTTGGTGCCGCGCGTGATCAGCGTCGGGGCGCCGAAAACGTTGACGTCCTTCGCGGAAAAACTCGTGACCTTCCGGAACACGCCGCGGCGCAGGTCGCGGCCGAAAGCCATGGCGGCCTTGGACCCGAAGTACACCCCGGCGATCGCGGTGGCGACCTGGATCAGCGCTACGCCGAGCATCACGCCGCCGGTGCGCCAGATGTAGTCCGTGTCGCCGCGGGAGACGCCCTCGTCAATGATCTGCGCGTTCAGGCTAGGAAGGTACAGCGCCGCGATGGTAGAGGCGAGCTGGAAGAAAATGACTGCCCAGATGTATGGCAGATACGGCTTCGAATAGCGCCGTATGAGAGTGACAAGCATGCCCACGAGTCCTTAAGGAAATACCGAATAAATGAGGCTGGAGAAGGTTCTGGCGAGGGAACATCCACCGGATGCTCCTATTACTAGCAGAGGGGGCCGACAGCCATAGCCATCCAACTGTACGAAACGACCGGCCCGCGGGGAACATCTGCGGCGGAAAATCATCCATACGGCGTACTTTCGCTCCGCTAATTCCCGTCGAGCCCGCGGCCGCCCCTGTCCGGGACGGCCGCGGAACCGCCAGCTTGCAGCCCGCTCAGTCGCCCAAGCGGTGGCTTTCGCGCTCCCGGCTGAGCACGTCGACGAATTCCCGGTCGAGGTCGACGATTCCGGTCCCGGCCACGGGGCTGGCGGATGCCGCCGAGGCGGGGGCCGCCGACTCAACCGCAGTCGCGGCGGACGGGGCCTGGCCGCCGTCGCCCTTTACTGAAGGGCTGACGATGTCCACGGTGCGCCGCAGCGGCTGTTCCTTGATGAAGAGGATCGCCACCAGGGCAACCAGGCCGATGATCGCGGAAATCATGAAGATCTGGGCGGTCGCGTCGCCGTAGGCGGCCCGCATGATTTCGCGGACGGGCTGCGGCATGTCCTTCAGGTCCATGCTGGAGCCGGCGCCCCCGCCGACGGGGATCCCCGCGGAGGCGAGTCCCTCGGTGGCGAGTACCTTGACCCGGTTGGCCATGACGGCGCCCAGGACAGAGACACCGATGGCGCCACCGACCGACCGGAAGAACGCCACCGAGGCGCTGGCGGTTCCGATGTCGCTGGCCCGCACGGTGTTCTGCACGGCCAGGACAAGGTTCTGCATCAGCAGGCCCAGGCCGAGGCCGAGGATCGCGGTGAAGACACCGGTCTGCCAGAGTTCGGTGGTGTGATCGATGGTTCCGGTCAGTCCGAGGCCGCTGATCAGCAGGATGGCTCCCGCGATCAGGTACCGCTTCCATTTTCCGGTCCGGCTGATCAGTTGCCCGGAAACCACGGAACCGATGAGGTTGCCGGCGATCATGGGCAGGGTCAGGAGGCCCGCTTCGGTGGGCGACGCGCCGCGTGCCACCTGGAAGTACTGTCCGAGGAAGGTGGACGAACCGAACATCCCGACGCCGACCGCGATTGAGGCCAGGATGGCGAGGGCGGTGGTGCGCTGCGAAATGATCTTCAGCGGAATGATGGGCTGCGACACCTTGGATTCCACCAGGACGAGCAATGCCAGCAGGACGACGCCGCCGCCCACCATGGCCACACTCTGCCAGGACCACCAGTCGTAGTAGTCCGGGTTGCCGGCGAACGACACCCAGATCAGCAGCAGGCTCACGCCGGAGGTCAGCAGGATGGAGCCGAGCCAGTCAATTTTCGCGGGGCGCCTGACGTGCGGCAGTTTCAGGGTGACCTGCAGCAGAATCAGGGCGATCACGGCCAGCGGGACGCAGACGAAGAAGGTCCAGCGCCAGCCCAGCGGGCTGTCCACGATGAAACCGCCGAGCAGCGGTCCGCCGGCGGTGCCCACGGCCATGACGGCGCCCATGTAGCCGGAGTACTTGCCGCGGTCGCGGGGCGGGATGATGGAGCCGATGATGGCCATGGCCAGCGCGGTGAGCCCGCCCATGGCAACGCCCTGGATGACGCGGGCGGTCAGCAGCAGCGGGATGGTCTCCGACAGGCCCGCCATGACGGACCCGGCCACGAAGATCACGATGCTGAGCTGGACCAGGAACTTCTTGTTGAAGAGGTCGGCCAGCTTGCCCCAGATCGGGGTGGTCGCGGCGTTGGCCAGCAGGGCCGCGGTGATGACCCACGCGAAGTCGGTCTGGGTCCCGTGCAGCTCGGACATGATCGTGGGCAGGGCGTTCGCCACGATAGTGCTGCTGATGATCGCGGTGAAGAATGCGGCCAGCAGGCCGGTCAGGGCTTCCATGATCTGGCGGTGGGTCATCACCGCCGGCGGTGCGGGGGGCTGTTCTGTGATTGCTGCCATGGGGCGTTCCTTAAACAATGTCGGTCGTGGTGGTGGATCCGGCCGTCGTTGCCCGGGCTGATGTCCTGAGGGACTCAGCAAGTTTCTGGAGGGTGTTCGTTGTCTCTGCGACGTCCTGCTCGCTCCAGTCCTGCAGGAAGCCAAGGAGGGCGGCGGCGCGCTGCTCCTCGATGAAACGGAGCTTCTCGACTCCTGACGCGGAGAGCGCGATCAGCTGCGCCCGTCCGTCCAGGGGGTCGGGCCGGCGGATCACGTAGCCCTGTTCCTCCAGTTCGGCGATGTGCCGGCTGAGGACGGGGGCGCTGACTCCGAGCCGGTCCGCGAGCGTGGTGGCACGGGCTTCCCCCTCCCCCACGAAACGCAGCACGCCCTGGAGGGCCACACCTGTGTCCTCGCCGCGAAGCTTTACGGCGGCTACGCAGCGGACGGCGCGCTGCAGATCAAAGATCTGGTGGACGAGTTTGGCTGCGGTGTCCGGCGCGACTGCCATCACGGCTCCCTACTTCTTGCCTTTGCAGGCCTTGCTTGCCTTAGGCAACAAATATAGCAGGAAATTAGTTACTTTGGGAAACTAACCCTGTTTTCGGGGGTGCCGCCGGCTTAAACGCCGGCGCGGACCGGCAGCAGTGCTGCCGGTCCGCGCTGAGCGTTTTCCAGTGGGAGTCGCGTAGTCGCTCAGGCCTCCAGGTGGGTGGGGGCGAACATCTGGAGCAGGGTTTCGACGACGACGACGTTCGGTCCGTCGGCGGCGAAACCGGCTTTGAGCGCGTCCCCGACGTCCTCGGGGGCAACCCGGACGGCAGGAACACCGAAGGCCTCGGCCAGCTTGACGAAATCGGGGCGGGCGAGCTCCGTGGCGGTGGCCTTGCCGAAGGCGCCCACCATGTATTCGCGCAGGATGCCGTAGCCGCCGTCGTCGACAATCAGCCAGGTAACCGGGACGTTGTGCTGCTTGGCCGTGGCCAGTTCGGAGATGGAGTACATCGCCGATCCGTCGCCCGAGACGGCGAGCACGCGCGCCGAGCCGCCGGGCTTGCCGGTTGTTTCCAGGCCGACGGCGCCGCCGATCGCCGCGGGGAAGCCGAAGCCGAGTCCGCCGGCGCCCTGCGCGGAGTGGAACTGGCCCTCGCGGGCGTCCCAGCAGCTCCAGGCCCAGTAGGCGGAGATGGTCATGTCCCAGAACGTCTGCATGGCGGCGGGGACGGCCTCCCGGATGTCCGCCATGAACTTGAGTTCCTTGCCGAGGTCCTGGGATTCCAGCCGGGCCTTGACCTTGGCCAGGGTTTCCTTGACCAGCGTCTCCGGCGAGGTGCCGTGCCAGTCCGCACGCTCCCCGTGCGGTTCCGTCAGGGCGGCGTCGAGGGCGGCGAGCGCCTGGCCGGCGTCGGCCCGGATGCCGAGGCCGGGCCGGTTGGATTCCAGTACGCGGGGTTCTGCATCGATCTGGATGATCCGGCCGCGCGGCTCGAAGGTGAAGTAGTTGGAGGTGACTTCGCCCAGCGAGGAGCCGATCACGATCAGCACGTCGGCGTCCTCGAGGAGCTCCGTCATGTGCTGGTCCTCGATCCAGGACTGCAGCGAGAGCTCATGGTTCCAGGGGAATGCGCCGTTGCCGCCGGGGGTGCAGATGACCGGAGCCCGGAGCTTCTCCGCAATGGAGAGCAGGGAGTCCTCGGCCCGGCCGCGTCGGGTGCCGCCGCCGGCGATGATGGCGGGACGTTCCGCCGTCGACAGCCATTTCACGGCCTCGCGGACGAGTTCGACGCGGGGCGGATTGTCGGCCGCTTCGGCGAGGGCGTCCTCCACCGGGGGAACCATGATGGGATCCAGCAGCACGTTCTGCGGAATTTCCAGCCACACGGGGCCCTGCGGCGAGGAGATGGCCTCGGTCCAGGCGTCCTGGATGGCGGAGGGGATGCCCGAGGCGTGCTGGATCAGCCGCTGGCTCTTGGTGACGTTCGCGGCCGAGGCCTTCTGGTCATCGAGCTGGTGCAGCATGCCCTTGCGGCGCGCGCCGAGTCCTTCCAGCGGGATCTGGCTCGCCACGACCACCATGGGAACACCGGTGGCGTAGGCCTCCTGCAGCCCGGCCAGGGACGTCAGCGCGCCCGGGCCGGTGGAGAGGAAGAGGACGCCGACCTCGCCGGTGGTGCGGGAGTAGCCGTCGGCGGCGAAGGCCGAGTTGTTCTCCACCCGGGAGGAGACGAAGTGCAGGTTGCCGCGGCCCATGGCGTCGAAGAGGCCCAGGGCGTGCTGGCCCGGGATGCCGAAGACGGTTTTGGCCCCGAGGGCCTCGAGGGTCTCGACGACGAGGTCGCCGCCGTTGCGCACGCCGGTCACTGGGACACCCCGCTCTCGACACGCTGGGACGCCGGCGCCGCGAAGCCGGCCGGGCGGTGGGATTCCTGGCCGAGGGCCTGGGCGGCGTAGCCGTTGGCTGCACCGAAGCGGTCGCCTTCCACCGCGCGGTCCGCCATCAGGGTGACGAGCTCGTAGGCAACATGGCTGGCGGCGACACCGGTGATGTCCGCGTGGTCGTACGCGGGGGCCACCTCGACGATGTCGGCCCCGACCAGGTTCATGCCGCGGAAGCCGCGGATGATCTCCAGCAGCTCGCGGCTGGTGATGCCGCCGGCTTCCGGGGTTCCGGTGCCGGGCGCGTGGGCGGGATCGAGCACGTCGATGTCCACCGAGATGTAGAGCGGACGGTTGCCGATCCGGTCGCGGACCTTGGCGACAGTTTCCAGTACACCCTGGTAGTAGACGTCGGCGGAGGTGACGATGCCGAAGCCGAAGCGGTGGTCGTCGTCGAGGTCCTTCTTGCCGTAGAGCGGGCCGCGGGTGCCGATGTGGCTGATGGCCTCGGTGTCCAGGATGCCTTCCTCGACTGCGCGGCGGAAGGGCGTGCCGTGGGTGTATTCGGCGCCGAAGTAGGTGTCCCAGGTGTCCAGGTGCGCGTCGAAGTGCAGCATCGCGACGGGCTCACCGGCTCGTTCGGCGGCGGCACGCAGCAGCGGGAGCGCGATGGTGTGGTCCCCGCCGAGGGTCACCAGCTTGCTGCCGGAGGCGGTCAGGTCCAGGGCGTTCTGCTGGATGGTCTCGATCGCTTCATTGATATTGAAGGGATTGACGGCCATGTCGCCGGCGTCGGCCACCTGGATGTTTTCGAAGGGGCTGACGTCCCAGGCCGGGTTGTACGGGCGCAGCAGGCGGCTGGCCTCGCGGATGTGATTGGACCCGAAACGGGCGCCGGGGCGGTACGAGACGCCCGAGTCGAAGGGCACGCCCACAACGGTGACGTCCGCCTTGGCGACCTGGTCCAGCCGCGGCAGGCGCGCATAGGTGGCGGCTCCCGCGTAGCGCGGAATGCGGGATGAATCGATGGGGCCAAGGTTGCCATTGGCCTCGATGCGCAGCTCTTCCAAAAGAAAGCCTCTCCTTCGAGGATTGACCGACGGGTGTGACAGCCATCATACACTCGAAGTTGTCCCTTGTGCATCAAATGTTTACTTGTGCGCCAAGCCTGGTGGCGGCGGGCGGAGGCGGGCGGGCCACTGGCGGGCTGAGACGGCGGGCCACTGTTGACGGGCGCAGCTGGGTAGGCGGCGATGGACTGAGATAGGCGGCGTTGACGCTCCTGCCCAGTTACTTACGCTCGCAACCCGCCACCGCCTCGCAAAACCACGGAAATCCGGGGGCTGCGTTTGTCTGGGGCCGGTCCTGCCGGGAGTAACTGGGCAGGAGCGTGGCCGAATGTCCTGCTGATCTAATTGAACATTTCTGGGGCACCCGCCAAGCCCATGTTCAGGCTCGACCCCTCGGGCTGGCTGGGTCTGGTCGCCAGGGCGGCCGACGGCCGGGACGAGCCGTTGGCCTGCGCTCCAGCCCAGTTACTTCCAGCCGCAGGCCGCCCGCGCCGCGCGATTTCGCGGAAAACCGGGGGCTGTGTTGGATTGGGGCCGGCGCCGCGGAGAGTAACTGGGCAGGACCGCGGCCGGGCCAGGGGCACCGAGCCACGAAGTTGTGGGCGTGACTTATCCAGATAGCCCAATCCGCCGGCGCTTTCCAGGCCGTCGCGGCCGTGTACTGGCTGGATGGACCCCTTGGACTTCCTGACCCAGCTCGGCGGCGTCGCCCGGACCGGGCAACTGTTGGCCGCCGGCTACTCCCGGACGGACATTTCCCGGCTGGCCACGGTTGTCTGCCAGCCCCGGCGCGGCGTCTTTATCCTCCCCGAGTGCCAACCCGAGTTCGGGGCCGCGATCCGGCACAACGCCCGGGTCAGCTGCGCGAGCGCGGCGGGACATTACGGTCTCTGGCTGCGAGAGGCCCCGGCCCGCCACCACCTCGCGTGCAACCACGGCCGCGGAGATGGCTTCATCCGGCACCGGACGGTCCGGTTCGACGGTCATCCCACGCTGCCGTTGGCCGGGATCGAGGACGTGGTGCTGCATGCAATAATGTGCCTCGCTCCCCCGGCATCAACAGCCATCGCCACCTCTGCCATGCGCCTGCATGGCGTCCCGCTCGAGCTGTTGAAGGCCCAGCTCACAGCAGACCGGTCCGGCCGGGCTCTGAAAGCGCTGCACCAGTTGGATTTGCGGACTGAATCCATTGTTGAGGTCGACGCCCAGCACCTGTTCCGGTCCAACGGCATTGGCTACGACGCGCAGGTCTACCTGCCCGGGATCGGCCGGGTCGACTTCCTGATCGAGGGATATCTGATTGTCGAGGTGGATGGCTTCGCGTTCCATTCCAGCCGCGAGTCCCTGCGCCGGGACCTGGGCCGAAACAACGCCTCAACCCTGAGCGGCTTTGCCGTGCTCCGGTACATGCCCGAGCACATCTGGTTCGAACCGGAGCGCGTCCTGGCCGAGATCCGGGCGGTGCTGGGCCGGCGTCCACAGCTCGCGCGCTGACGCTCCTGCCTAGTTACTCCGGCGCCCACAAAGCGGTGCCCGCGGAATTCCGGGGACTGCCAACTGCTGCTGGCGGCCAGGATAGGGAGTAACTGGGCAGGAACGCAGCCACAAAGGTGCAGCCCCAACCCGGACCCGGAAACCTAGCGGCTCGCGGCGGGGACCAGCACCCAGAGGACCTCGACGGCGTCGTCAGTCGGGTTCACCCACGTGTGCGGCTCACGGCCCGGGAAGGTCACGGTGTCCCCCGTGTGCAGTTCGAATTCCTCATTGGTGAGAATCAGCCGGATGCTGCCCCGGACAACGTGGAGCACATCGACGTCGCAGTCCACCGCGTAGAGTTCCGATTCGCCGCGGCCGCGGGGCTCGATCACGGCCTGGATGATCTGTACGCGGCGCTCTGAGCGCGCGGTCAGGAGCCGCTCAACGATCCCCTCGCCGCCGAGCGAGATCCGCGGGCCTTCGTTCTTTTTGGTGAGATGCGTTTCCGGGGCGGCAAAAAGGTCGCCGATCGAAATGGAAAGTACCTGGCACAGTGTCACAAGGGACGCCACCGACGGAGAGGTGAGATCCCGCTCGACCCGGCTGAGGAATCCCTTGGTCAGCCCGGTGGCGTCGGCGACCTGCTCGATGGTGAGCCGCTGCGACTGCCGGGCGGCGCGGATCCGGGAACCGATGGCAACGGGAACGTTGCTCGGTTCTACTGGTAGAGCCTTCATTTAGGAACCTTTCACGGCCGGCCGCTCGGCCCCATCGTTGGAGCAATACTAGCGGGACGGCCCGTCGTGGACGCCGGATCCACCCGCGACGCGTAATGCGTCTTGACTGTTACCCGGATCACAACATACTGTTTGGCAACAAGTGTTGCCTATAGGGCAATAGCTGCCGAAAAGACACCTTACCCAAAGGACATTTCCGCCGGCAGTCAGTCACCGTACCCGTCAAGAAGCAGCTGATCCCCGGCGCCCTGCTGAGCGCCGGCCCGTTCAGCCCTGCTCCGAACAGCTCTGAGGAGCCCTTAATGGATGCAAGTTTCGTCAACATCGCCATTGTGGTGGTGTACCTGGTCGCCATGCTGGCGTTCGGGTGGTGGGGTAAGTCCCGCACCAAGAACAACAGCGACTTCCTGGTGGCCGGCCGCCGCCTCGGCCCGTTCCTCTACACCGGAACCATGGCCGCCGTCGTGCTCGGTGGCGCCTCCACCGTCGGCGGCGTCGGCCTGGGCTACAAGTTCGGCATCTCCGGCATGTGGCTCGTGGTCGCGATCGGCGTCGGCGTGCTGCTGCTCAGCCTGCTGTTCGCCAGCACCATCCAGAAGCTCAAAATCTACACCGTTTCCCAGATGCTGAGCCTGCGCTATGGCAGCCACGCCACCCAGACCTCCGGCATCGTGATGCTGGCCTACACGCTGATGCTCTGCGCCACGTCCACCGGCGCCTACGCCACCATCTTCGTGGTGCTCTTCGGCTGGGACCGCGCCCTCGCCATCGCCATCGGCGGCGCGATCGTCCTGGTCTACTCGACCATCGGCGGCATGTGGTCCATCACCCTGGCCGACCAGGTCCAGTTCGTCATCAAGACAGTCGGCATCTTCCTGCTGATGCTGCCGTTCACGCTCAACGCCGCCGGCGGCTTCGAAGGCATCCGTGCCCGCGTGGATGCCAGCTTCTTCCAGATTGACGGCATCGGCGTCCAGACCATCATCACCTACTTTGTGGTCTACACTCTCGGCCTGCTGATCGGCCAGGACATCTGGCAGCGCGTCTTCACAGCCAAGACCCCCACGGTCGCCCGCTGGGGCGGCGCCACCGCCGGCATCTACTGCATCCTCTACGGCGCTGCCGGCGCCCTGATCGGCCTCGGCGCCCGCGTCGCGCTGCCGAACATCGACGTCAAGGCCCTCGGCAAGGACGTTGTCTACGCCGAAGTTGCCACGCAGCTCCTGCCGATCGGCATCGGCGGGCTCGTCCTCGCCGCCGCCGTTGCCGCCATGATGTCCACCGCCTCCGGCGCACTGATCGCGGCCGCCACCGTGGCCCGCGCCGACGTGCTGCCGTTCGTCGCCAGCTGGTTCGGTAAGAACATCAACACCGA
This sequence comes from Arthrobacter sp. YAF17, assembly GCF_052113365.1. Lineage (NCBI taxonomy): Bacteria > Bacillati > Actinomycetota > Actinomycetes > Micrococcales > Micrococcaceae > Arthrobacter > Arthrobacter sp. YAF17. The sequence goes on from NZ_JBFRDB010000005.1 coordinate 40,543, forward strand.
TGACACGGACAACCCGGAGCACGACGTCAAGGCCAACCGCATGTGGGTCCTGGGGCTCGGCATCGTGGCGATCGTCATCGCCATCATCACCAAGGACGTCGTCGCGGCCCTCACCATCGCCTACGACATCCTGGTCGGCGGGCTCCTCGTTGCCATCCTCGGCGGCCTGGTCTGGAAGCGAGGAACCGGTGTTGCCGCGGCCGCCTCCATGGCCGTGGGCTCGGTCATCACCCTCGGCACCATGATCATCCTCGAGATCAACGCCGAGGTGCCGCTCGACGGCATCTACGCCAACGAGCCGATCTACTTCGGCCTGCTGGCCTCCGCGGTGGTCTACATTGCGGTGTCGCTGCTGACCAAGCCGACGGATCCCGCGGTCATGGCCAACTGGCACCGCCGGGTGGCCGGCGGCGCGGCCGGGGACGAACAGGTTCCTGTCCTGACCCACTAGGATCCTGGGCGCCAAGCGCCCGGTCTCGCCGTTGGATCCGCCGGGCTGAGGATCCCAACGGCAACTGAACCAACGACGACGGCGGTGCTTCCCTTCCGGGAGGCGCCGCCGTCGTCGTTCCACACGCCGTTCCAATGGCAGCCCCAAATACCGTAACTGCCGACGTCCATTAGGGAGCGCCGTTTACTCCGCTTCCTCCGGCTGGCGGAATTCGTCCCCGTCCCGGGGCGCCACCGGCTGGTCCTCGCCGAGGAAATCGTCCTTGTCCAGCGGAACCAGCCGATCGGCCTCTTCGAGCAGTTCCTCCTCCTCGGTCTCCGATGCATCGACAGGGGTGTCCTCCGCGTAGTCATAGGCCGGATCAGATTCGACCGTGTCCCTCGCCGGCTGGACGGGATGGGATCCGCTGTTGTCCATGGTGCAACCTCCGTAGGCCCTCGGTGGCGGCAGCAGGCTCCGGAGAACCCGCCGTGGATTTCATTCGAACACTGCCGCCCCGGACGGTCAAGGGCTCTACGGCCCGGGGCAAGTCCGGCTGCGGCCCGGCCCGGATTTGCCCCGCGGCGCCGTACTTTTTTTGCGGTCTGCCTAAACTCCGCGCTCAGGATCACCAGCCGAAAATCCGCGGAAATTCGCGGTACGCTGGAGACGCAACGGGGCCGAACCATGCCCTTTCAAGCCCAGGAGCTTCCGTGTCCCAGCACGCCACATCTGATCCCTTCAACACCGGACCCCAGAGCCCGGCACTCCGCCACGAGACTCCCGCTGCGGCGCCGAGCTCCGCGGACATCAAGCGGTGGCGGCAGTACCTCGCCGACGAACGGGCCGAAGCGGCCGTCTACCGGGACCTGGCCCAGAACCGCACCGGCGAAGAGCGCGACATCCTCCTCGCCCTGGCCGAAGCCGAGGGCCGCCACGAAGCCCACTGGCTCCAGCTGCTCGGCGACCAGGCGGGCCGCCCGCGCCCCGCCTCGCTCCGCAGCCAGCTGCTGGGCTTCCTGGCCCGCCACTTCGGCTCGGTGTTTGTCCTGGCCCTCGCCCAGCGGGCCGAAAGCCGCTCGCCGTATGCCACCGACCCCTCCGCCACGCCGGCCATGGTCGCCGACGAACAGATCCATGAGGAAGTGGTCCGGGGCCTCGCCACCCGTGGCCGCAACCGGCTGGCCGGCACCTTCCGCGCCGCCGTGTTCGGCGCCAACGACGGGCTGGTCAGCAACCTGTCCCTGGTCATGGGCATGGCCGCCTCCGGCGTGGGCAGTTCCGTGGTCCTGCTCAGCGGCGTCGCCGGGCTGCTGGCCGGCGCATTGTCCATGGGTGCCGGCGAATTCATCTCCGTGCGTTCCCAGCGCGAACTCCTGGCCGCGACCCGCCCCACCCAGATCACCCTGTCCGCCGCACCCTCGCTGGACATCGAACACAACGAACTTTTGCTGGTCTACCTTGCCCGCGGCATGTCGCGGGAAGCTGCAGAACACCGCGTCGCGGAGCGCATGGGCCTTCTGGACTGCGACTGCGATCCCAGCCTTTCCCTGCAGCCGGAGGTCCCGGAAACCCGGGACGAGCACGAAGCCGTCGGCACCGCCTGGAGCGCGGCGGCGTCGAGCTTCTGCTTCTTCGCGTCCGGCGCCATCGTGCCGATCCTCCCGTTCGTCCTGGGCATGACCGGAATTGCCGCCCTCGTGGTCTCCGCCGTCCTGGTGGGCCTGGCGCTCCTGGTCACCGGCGGCGTCGTAGGCCTGCTGTCCGGCACCTCGCCCGCAAGCCGCGGCCTCCGCCAGCTGGCGATCGGCATCGGCGCGGCCGGCGTGACCTATCTGCTGGGCATGGCCTTCGGCGCCGTGGTCGCCTAGTGGAGGGTCCTGAGTTCCGGGACCGGTCACCTCGGCACAGCCGCCCCCGTACCACATGGAGGATCTTCCGCGGCCTGGCGACCGCAGCGCTGATTGCCTGCGCCGCATTCCTGGCCGCCGGTTTCATCTACGGGGATCCGCGCTTCGCCGGACTCTTCGAAGTCAGCCGCGGCACCGGACCGGGCACGGCGATGGCAGGCCAGCCCGGCCAGCCGGCGTCGGCGGAGGCGGTGCGGACAGACACTCCCCCGCCCGGCGTCGAAGAGCAGGACAAACCGCTCGGACACCCGCAGAAACCGGCCGTTGCCAGCAGCTCGTACAAGTTCCTGGCCGTGAACGACGACGGCACCCCGGTGGGCTATTCGCCGTGCCGGCCGCTGCACTACGTAGTGAACGCGGCACTAGCGCCCGAGGGTGCCGAGCGTCTGGTCGAGGACGCGATCAGGACGATGTCCCGGGCGACCGGCATTAAGTTCGTCAATGACGGCGCGACCACCGAGGCGCCCTCCCAGTCCCGCGTCCCGTACCAGAAGGACGTTTACGGGGAACGCTGGGCGCCGCTGCTGATCGCGTGGACCACCCCGGACCAGGCGCCGCAGCTCAAGGGCCCGGTGATCGGCACGGGGGGCAGCACCCACTTCAGCTTCGGCGACGGGCCCAAGACCTTCGTCACCGGCAGCCTGGAACTCGATGCCCCGCAGATCGCAGAGGACCTGGGCCGGACGGACGGCGCAGCGTATGCCACCGCGGTGATCCTGCACGAGCTCGGCCACGTGATGGGGCTGGAGCATGTGAACGACCCGGTGCAGCTCATGTATCCGGAGATCGGCGCCCCGGACGGTCTGGCCGCCGGCGACCTGAACGGCCTGTACGAGCTGGGCAAGGCGCAGTGCCGCAAGGACCTCTAGGCGCCTAGCTGCCCAGGACGGCGAGCGCCTCTTCGACCGTGTCCACCAGGAAGATCCTGCTCTCCATCCGCCGTCCCGCCGCGAGGCTCTGCAGCAGGGGCCACACTGGGTAGCGCCGGAGCCAGTGCTCCTGCCCCACCAGCACCATCGGCATGATGGTTTCCGGCGTGCCGTAGTAGTTCTCGCAGGCGTCCTGGAAGATTTCCTGCACCGTGCCACCGGAGCCGGGCAGGAAGACAATGCCGCCGTTGCACAGTTCCAGCAGGACGGCCTCGCGGATGGCGTTCGCGAAGTACTTGGCAATGTGCGTGGCAAAGAAGTTCGGCGGCTCGTGCCCGTAGAACCAGGTGGGTATGCCCAGCGACGGTGTGCCGCCCGGGTGGCGTTCGACGACGGCGGCGGCGGAGCGCGCCCACGCCGAAACGGAGGGTCGGAATCCGGGGACCGCGGCGAGGTCGTCCAGGGCCCGCCGGAAGTCCTGCTCCGGGGCATCACTCAGGTAGGCGCCGAGGTTGGCAGCCTCCATGGTGCCGGGACCGCCGCCGGTGGCAACCACCCGGCCGTCCCTTGCCAGGAGCCGTCCCAGCAGCGCGGCTTCCTCGAAAACGGCGGAACCGCGGTGCGCGGCATGCCCGCCCATCACACCCACCATGGTCCGGCCGGCACAGAGTTCCGAGCGGGTCAGCTCATCGAGGGCATCGCCGATCGAATGGTCGTGCAGGGCCGCGGCCAGGGTCGCGTCCAGGCGATGGCGCTGTCCCGGCCGGATGCTCCACTGGTACACCCGGGCGTCCGGGGTGTCCTCATAGCGCGATTCGGTGATCCCCTCGTAGAGCTCCTGCGGAGTGTAAAGCCGCCCGCGGTAAGGGTTGAACGGTACTGCCTCAAGCTTGGGGAAGATGAGGGCGCCGCGGCTGCGCAGTGATTCTTCCACGCCGGCGTCGAAGGTGCACCCGAGGAAAATTCCGCCCTGCGCCTGCATGGCGTCGAGCTGCGCCGTACGTCCGCGCAGGTCCAGCGACTGGGCATGCCAGCCCTGCATGGACCTCGCCCCGGCCGCGACCAGCCGGTCGAAGCCGTCCAGGCTTTCGATCTCCAGCGTGCGCGGACTGGGGTGCAGGCTGCGGGCGGCACTCATCCGGGCGCCTAGCGGAGTTGATCCGGGCCGGGACTTGACCCTGCGCCGGATGCGGCCTCGGAATTCATGTAGGCGTCCAGCTTGGCGAGGGTCTGCTCGATGTTGGCCGGGTGGCGGCGGACGTAGCCGGCCAGGCGCAGCAGGATCCTGGCGCGCACTTCCCGCGCGTCCCACTGCTCGGTAACGAGGGTCCCGGGGTTGCCTGCGGCGTCCGCCGCAGGCTCCAGCAGGTAGCGCCAGACGTGGCCACCGAAGTGCCGCCACGCGATCCGCCGGCCTTCCTCGAACTCGCAGACCGTGTTGAGGATCTTGTAGTCCATCTTCATGTTCATTTCCATGCCGAACTTGGCCCCAAGCGCGAGCCGTTCCGGGCCGCGCGGCTGGGCACCCTTGACGGTGTCGGAACCGTCAATCACGCTGTGCAGCGCGGGAGTGGCGAGCACCTCGAAGATGGCCTCCGGAGCGGCCGCGATGAAGCGGCTGCGGGACACGAGATATCTGTTCGTCATCCGGCAATCCTAGTCCTGCGTTGTGGGGCAGAAATTGTGGTGCAAAATAAATCATGCAGACTCCACCCCTCCCCCGCAGCAGCCGGCCACGCATCGGCATTCCCGTCCGGCTCAGCAGTTCCACGGACCCGGATCCGCGGGTGGCGGAGGCCAATGGGCTCTTCGACTACATTGTGGACCTGGTGCGCGACGGCGGCGGCGAACCGGTGCTGCTCACGTCACCGGACGAGCCTCTCGAGGCCCTCGACGGCGTCGTCCTTCCGGGCGGCGGCGACCTGGACCCCCGGCTCTACGGCGAGGTGCCCGGTGATGCCTGCTACGACGTCAGCCATGCCCAGGACGAACTGGACCTGGCGGTGGCGCGGCGGTCGATCGACGCCGGGCTGCCGGTGTTTGGCGTTTGCCGGGGGCACCAGTTGCTCAACGTCCTTTACGGGGGAACGCTGATCCAGGACATGGATCCGGGGACCGTGGCGCACCGGGAGCCCACGCCCGTGCAGGGCGCCGGCCCGTGGGCGTGGCACGAGGTCGAGGTGCAGGGCGGAACCAAGGTGGCTGGACTGTACGGCGGCCCTGGGGACGGCGCGACGGGGAATAGCGGCAAGGGGCACGGCGCCGCAAACATCACGGTCAAGATTGCCTCCGGCCACCACCAGGCAGTGGCCCGGGTCGCCGAAGGACTCGTGGTGACAGCGGTTGCCGAAGACGGGACCGTAGAGGCGCTGGAGGACCCGGAGCGCTGGGTCGCGTCAGTGCAGTGGCATCCCGAGGCGCTGGAACTCCCGGCCGAAGAACGGCTCACCCCGTTCCGGGCGTTTGTCGACGTTTGCCGGCGCCGGTAAATCCGCGCGTACTAGCTCCTGACATCCCCGGTAGCCCCCTGATACCATCTACTTAGGCAGTATGTCCTATCAAGAGAACATGCGGCTGCAAAACATAAGCCGACAAACAATCGGCGGCCGCACCGGGTTTCCGGTCCGGGGCACAAGGGAGCGCTTCAACAGTGGCGATGCAAAAAGTGGCTAATCAACTCAATCTCAACATCGACCGGTCCTCTCCGGTGCCGCTCTACCACCAGGTGGTCCAGGGCATCGAGGCCGCGATCCACGGCGGGGTGCTTCCCCCGGGCAGCCGGCTCGACAACGAGATCGACCTTGCCGCGCAACTGAACCTCTCCCGCCCCACTATGCGCAAGGCCATGGACGAACTGGTCCGCTCGGGCCTGCTGGTGCGCAAGCGCGGCGTCGGCACGCAGGTGGTTTCGAGCCAGGTCCGGCGGCCCCTTGAGCTGTCCAGCCTCTTTGATGACCTCAGCAACAACGGCAGCAAGCCCACCACAGAGGTGCTGAGCTTCTCTCACGATGAGGCCGACGCCGCCACCCGGGCGGCGCTCCAGCTTCCCGTCGGCGCGAAGGTCTACCACTTCACCCGGCTCCGGAAGGTCGGCGGAAAACCGCTGGCGCTGATGGAGAACTGGGTGCGCGATGACATCACCGCCATCGACGAGGCGCTCCTGGGCTCCCAGGGCCTCTATGGGATCCTGCGCAACGGCGGCGTGAACTTCCGGCTCGCCTCGCAGCGGATCGGCGCCATGATCGCCAACGACTACCAGGCGCCCCTGCTGGAAACCACCCCCGGCTCGGCCCTCGTCACCATGGAGCGCACCGCAGTTGATGACACCGGACGCCAGGTGGAGACCGGCCACCACGTCTACCGTGCCGATTCCTACAGCTTCGAAATGACGCTGGTCCAGCGCTAGACGCTGCCCGCGCCGGGCTCCCGGGCACTCCCCGCCGTCCTGAACCAAACCCGCATACATCCGTGCAGTCCTCCGGCACGGCAACGAAAGGGCAGAACTCATGGCCAATTGGGTCTATCCGCTTGGCACCGCCACCCAGGGAAAATGGGACGTCTCGCTCGGCACCGCCGATTCCACTCTTGAGGTGGAGGGCTGGGCCCACACCGGCCTGAAGGTCGCCACGCTGGGTGCGGCGGCCGCCGTCGAACTTCCCGCCGCGGATGAGGAACGCATTGTGGTCCCGCTCAGCGGCTCCTTCACCGTGTCGGTCGAGGGCGAGGAATACCGGCTGGCCGGCCGGGCCAGCGTCTTCAGCGGTCCCAGCGACGTCCTGTATTCGGGCACCGGTAAGGCCGTGACCATCACGTCGCCCGACGGCGGACGCGTCGCCGTGGCCACCGCTCCCGCCAAAGCGTCCTACCCCACCCGCCTCATCACGGCCGCGGAGACGCCGGTGGAACTGCGCGGAGCCGGCAACTGCTCCCGCCAGGTCCACAACTTCGGCACGCCCGCGGCACTGGAGGCGGACCGCTTCATCGTGTGCGAGGTCCTGACCCCGGCCGGCAACTGGTCCTCCTATCCCCCGCACAAGCACGACGAGGAAAAGGACGGCGAGACCAACCTCGAGGAGATCTACTACTTCGAAACCCGGGCCGCTCCGGGCCACCCGGCGCGGCCGGGCCCGGTGGACGCGATCGGCTACCAGCGGGTCTACGCCTCCGATGAGCGGCCCATCGACGTTTCCGCCGAGGTGCGGACCGGCGACGTCGTGCTGGTGCCCTACGGCTGGCACGGTCCGGCGATGGCGGCCCCGGGCTACGACCTGTACTACCTCAACGTGATGGCGGGCCCCGGCCCGGTCCGCGACTGGCTGATCAGCGACGACCCGCACCACGGCTGGATCCGCCAGACCTGGGAGGGCCAGGATCTCGACCCGCGGCTGCCGTTCGGCGCCTGAAACGGCAGAGTCTGGCGAAGACTAAACAACCCCGGAGCCTGACGGCTTCGGGGTTCTTTAGTCTTCGGCGCTCCACCCCGGCGACGGAACCGGGGTGGAGTGCCGGATCAGGGGGCAATTCAGTGTGGGCCGGATCGGTGGGCCACGGGCTGGACCACACGGACCGGCACGCCGGTGGCGAGGGATTCCTGGGCGGCGTCCGCCACGCGCGAGGCGGCCACGGCGTCTTCCGGGGTGCAGGGATTCTCCCGGAGGCCCAGGATCAGCTCCACGAAGGCGGCCATCTCGGAGCGGTAGGCCTGGTGGAACCGCTCGGCGAAGGTGCGGTGGGGCTCGCCTGCCGGGAAAGTGATCCCGGCTTCCGCCGAGGCCAGCGCCGTCTTGTCGTCCAGGCCGACCAGAAGCGAACTGCGCGAGCCCTGAATTTCCAGGCGCACGTCGTGGCCGGCACCGTTGTAGCGGGTGGCCGAGACCGTGCCCACGGTGCGGTCGTCGAACGTCACCAGCGCGAGGGCCGTGTCCACATCGCCGGCCGCCCCGATGGCCGGGTCCCCGTTGTTGGACCCTTTGGCATAGACCTCGACGATTTCGCGGCCGGTGAGCCAGCGGAGGATGTCGAAATCGTGGACGGAGCAGTCCCGGAACAGCCCGCCGGAGCTGGCCAGGAACTCGACCGGCGGCGGCGCCATGTCGCAGGTGACGGCGCGCAGGGAGTGGATCCAGCCCAGCTCGCCGGCCTGGTAAGCGCGCCGGGCCTCCTGGTAGCCGGCGTCGAAGCGGCGCTGGTGGCCGATCTGCACCACGCCGTGCCGGTCCCGGATGTACTCCAGCACGGGCAGGGCGTCCGCCACGTTCAAGGCCACGGGCTTCTCGCAGAAAACCGGAATCCCGGCGTCCACCCCGGCCTTGATCAGGTCCGGGTGGGTTCCGGTTCCCGTGGCGATGACGAGGCCGTYCAGCCCGGAGGCGAGGAGCGCCTCCACGGACGGCAGGAACTCGGCGCCGAGCCCGGCGGCTATGGACCGGGCGTGGTCTTCAGCGACGTCCGTGAGCCGGAGCCGGACGTTGATGCCCTGCGGATTCAGGACGTCGTTGAGCGAGGCGATGTTGTTGGCGTGCATGACGCCGATCCGCCCCACGCCGACCAGTCCGAGAATAACGTCTTTCATACTTGAGCTTCCGTGTGTAGTGCGGGCACGGTGAATGCTGCCCTGAAGGCCTCGAGGGACGCATGGCTGTCACCGCTGGCCCAGGCTTCCATGCCCACGGTGCCGTCGTAGCCGGCCTCCGCGAGCGCCCTGGCGACGGCCGCATAGTTGATTTCCCCGGTGCCGGGTTCACAGCGCCCGGGAACATCCGCCACCTGGATTTCGCCAAGGTACGGCAGTGCGTTCCGGACGAGCTCGATCAGATTCCCCTCCCCCATTTGGGCGTGGTAGAGATCCAGCATGAGCCTGGCATTCGGGTGCCCGGCGGCCTGAACCAGCGCCAGGGTGTCTTTGGCGCGGGCCAGCGGGATGCCGGGGTGGTCGAGGATGGTGTTGAGATTCTCGAGGCAGAAGGTCACCCCGTTCCTCTCGCCGAGCTTGCCGAGCCGTTCCAGGGTCCGGGCTCCGGTGGCCCACATCTGGCCGGTGGCCCGGTAGACCGGGCGGGCCGCCTGGCCGTCGATGAGTTCAGCCGGGTGCACCACCATCCGGCTCACGCCGAGCTCCAGGGCGGTGGGGATGAGCGACTCCGCCGTCCGCACCACCTCGTCCGCCGTGTCGGGATCCACCAGGCTGCCGGCGGTATATCCGGTCATGGAGGAAAACACCGCCCCGGTGGCCTTCAGCGCACCGATGTCCTTGGTGCGCGAGTCCCAGAGTTCGACGTCGAAGCCGGCCTCGTGGATCCGGCGCACCCGCTCCGTGAACGGGAGGTCCGTGAAGACCATCTCCGCACAGACGGCAAGACGCATCAGAGGACTGCCGTCTCGGTGACGGCCACTGTATTGACGGCCGCTGTATTGACTCCCACTGGCGTCCCGCGCTTGACCRACTCGATGCAGGCCAGGGCCACGGCCAGCGCCCGCCGGGCATCCGCTGCCCCCGGCGTGAGTGAGCAAGCCGCCGACGACGGCGCGGCATCGCCACTGCGACCGTCGCGCCGAGCGCGCACGGCCTCAGCGAAGTCGATGAGTTCATCCGTGTAGGCCTGCCGGAAGAGCTCGACGTTCAGCCGGGGAGTATCGGCCGACATCCCGTCGGCGGTGTACCGGCGGGCCGCGGTTTCCGTGGCGCGCCCGGCCTGCACCATGCCCTTGGAGCCGAAGACCTCCCCGCGGATGTCGTAGCCGTAGAGGGCGCTGAAGTTTGCCTCGGCCACTGCGATGGCGCCGTTGCTGTAGCGGATGGTCACAACTGCCGTGTCCAGGAAGCCCTGGTCGCGCAGTCCGGGTTCCACGAGCGCATCGGCAATGGCGTAGACCTCCACCGGCTCGGCGCCTTCGTTGAACCAGTTGAGGGTATCGAAGTCATGGATCAGGGTTTCCAGGAAAACGGTCCAGGCCGGGACCCTGGCTGCGTTCGGGATGCTTCCCGTGCCCGGGTCCCGCGTCAGCGAACGCAGCAGCTGCGGCGTCCCGACCGTTCCGGCGGCGAGGTCCTTCTTGGCCGCCTGGAAGTCCGCCGCGTACCGGCGGTTGAACCCGATCTGGAAGTGCACCCCTGCCGTCTCCACGGCGGCCAAGGCGGCGTCGAGTTCGTCGAGGCCAAGACCGGCCGGCTTCTCGCAGAAGACGTGCTTGCCGGCGGCGGCGGCCTGGGCGATCAGCGACGAGTGGAACCGTGCGGGGCTCGCAATGATCACCGCGTCGATCTCCGGGTCGGCAAGGATGTCGCCGGCGTCGGCCGTCACCTTGCCGGCACCCAGGGCGGATGCCAGCGCGGCGGCGGATTCAACATTGGGGTCGGCGATGGCCGTGAGCTCGGCGCCGGGGACCCGGCGGGCGATGCTCTCGGCGTGAAAAGCGCCCATCCAGCCGGAGCCGATCAGTCCGATCCGGACGGGCTGGGTGGCGTCGGACGGGTTGCGGTTCAGGTAAGCCAAAGGCTTGTCCTTTCGGGAATCGGGACGGCTGCGCCTAGAAGGTCTTGCCGGTGGTCTGGGCCACGTCGGCGACTTCGTTCTTGACTTCCTTGACGATGTCGCTGTGGCCGCCGAGTTGTTCGAGTTCGTGGGCGAGTTCGGCGAGTTCGGCGCCGCCGGCCATTTGGGCGGTGAGTTCGTCGAGGGTGATGTCTTTTTTGTCGTAGTAGCCGATTGATTTGCCGCGTTTGAGCAGCAGGAACCGGTCGCCGACCGGGAAGGCGTGGTGCGGGTTGTGGGTGATGAAGATGACGCCGAGGCCGCGATCGCGGGCCTGCAGGATGTACCGGAGGACCACGCCGGACTGCTTCACGCCCAGGGCCGCGGTGGGTTCGTCGAGGATCAGGACCTTCGCGCCGAAATACACGGCGCGGGCGATCGCGACGCACTGGCGTTCACCGCCGGAGAGCTGGCCGATGGGCTGTTCGACGTCGCGCAGGTCGATGCCCATCGCGGCGAGTTCCTTGAGCGTGATCTCCTTCATCTTCTCGACGTCCATGCTCTTGAACGGGCCGAAGCCGGACGTGAGCTCGGAACCGAGGAAGAAGTTCCGCCAGATCGGCATCAAGGGCACCACGGCGAGGTCCTGGTAGACGGTGGCGATGCCCACATCCAGCGCGTCACGGGGAGAGGTGAATTTCCGTTCCTCGCCCATGACCTTCAGGATCCCGGCGTCGTGCTGGTGCAGGCCGGCGATGATCTTGATCAGCGTGGATTTACCCGCACCGTTATCGCCCAGCACGCACGTGACCCGGCCGTTGTCCACGGCCATCGTGACATCGCTCAGGGCGATGATGTTCCCGTAGTGTTTGGCGACCCCGTCGAGGGAAAGCAGGTGCACCGGGGTGTGGGTGAGTGGATCTTTTTCGTTCTGCAGCAGCGTTTGCTGGTCGATCTCGTTGGCATTCATGGGTCCGGGCCCCTTTACTTGAGTTCCGCGCGGCGCTTGACGATGAGGTTGACGATTGTGGCCAGCAGCAGCATCAGGCCGAGGAAGAACTTGAACCAGTCCGGGTTCCACTGTGCGTAGACGATTCCCTTATTGGCCATGCCGAAGATGAACGCGCCGATCGCGCCGCCGATCGCCGAGCCGTAGCCGCCGGTGAGCAGGCAGCCGCCGATCACCGCGGCGATGATGTAGAGGAACTCGTTGCCCACGCCTTCACCGGACTGCACGGTGTCGAAGGCGAAGAGGTTGTGCATGCCCAGGATCCAGGCGCAGAACCCGACGGCCATGAACAGGCCGATCTTGGTGGCCTTGACCGGCACGCCCACGGCGCGGGCCGCGTTTGCGTCGCCGCCGACGGCGAAGATCCAGTTCCCGACCCGGGTCCGCATCAGCACCCAGGTGGCCACCGCGACGAGCGCGAACCAGATGAACACGGTGATCTTGACGTCGACCCCGCCGATGCTCACCGAAGAGGCGAAGACCGCCCGGGCGGAGGCGAAGCCCTCCATGTTGGCGATCGAAGGCGAGGACACCGAACCGCCGATCAGCCGGGTCAGGCCCAGATTCAGGCCGGTCAGCATCAGAAACGTCGCCAGGGTGACGATGAAGGACGGCAGCTTGGTCTTGATCAGGATCCAGCCGTTGATGAAGCCAATGGACAAAGAGACCACCAGGGCCAGGCCGACGCCGACCCAAACGTTCGTGCTGAAGTACCAGCTGAACATCGACGCCGTCAGCGCCGAGGAGATCACGGCGACACCGGTGGAGAGGTCGAACTCCCCGCCGATCATCAGCAAGGACACCCCCACGGCCATGATCCCGATCGTGGAGCTGCCGTACATAATGGTCGCCAGCGCACCGGGCTGGGTGAACGTCGGGGACACCAACGCAAAGAAGATGAAGAGGACGATGGCGCCGACCAGGGCACCGACCTCGGGACGTCCGAGGAGTTTCTGGAACGGGCTGCGCTTGGCGACGCGCTCATCGGGCGCCGGCGATTTTATCTTGGTCTGGGTGATGGTCATGATAAGTCTCCTTGCTGCCGGGCCGGCGCGGGGCCGGCGCGGCCAGCGGGCTGTTAGCGGATACCCTGCTCGGCGAACTTCAGGACATCGGCTGCATTTGATTTGTCGACGATCGCGGGTCCGGTCAGGACGGACTGGCCGCCGCCGATCTTGAATCCGCCGCGCTTGTTCTGCCACAGCGCATCCACAGCGCCGTAGCCCTGCAGCCACGGCTGCTGGTCAACCGTGAAAAGGACAGTACCGTCGACGATCTTCGACGCCAGCTCCTTGTTCAGGTCGAAACTTGCAACCTTGGCCGAGCTTCCGGCGGTCGCCACAGACTTGATGAGGGTCAGGGTGATGGGAGCGCCCAGCCCGATGATGACGTCAGCATCCTTGGAGGCCTGCAGCTTTGCGGTGGCAGTCGACTCGACCGAGGTCATGTCCGCACCGTTCACGTACAGGATCTCCGCCCCTGGCACCTTGGCCTTCACACCGGCACACCGCGCCTCGAGTCCCACGTGCCCCTGCGCCTGGATTACGCAAATCGGGTGCTTGTAGCCCTCTGCCGCGAGCCTGGTGCCCACGGCCTGACCGGCGAGCTGCTCGTTGGAGCCGAAGTGGGTGAATGCTCCCAGCGCAGCCGAGACCGATTCACCGGCGTTCAGGCTGACAATCGGGATGCCCGCGTCGGTGGCCTTCTTGAGTGAGTCCTTCAGCGCGTCCGGCGTGGCGAGGGTTACCGCGATGCCGTCGACTTTTTGGTCGATGGCCTGCTGGATCAGCTGGGACTGGCGGCCGGCTTCCGGATCGCCCGTGTACAGCAGCTCAACGTTGTCCTTCGCTGCCGCTTCCTCGGCGCCCTTGCGGACGGTGTCCCAGAAGGTGTCACCGGCGGGAGCGTGGGTGATCAAGGCAATCTTGATCCGCTCCGTGGAGGCGACCTGGCCCCCGCCGGCCGCATTGCCCGTGTCAGCGGGCTTGCCGCCGGTGCTCGAACACGCGCTCAGGGCCAGCATGGGTACTACAGCCGCGACTAGGGCCGTCTTCCGCCACGAGAACTTGGTCACGATCAACCTCCTTTGATTCCGGGTCACGCCGACCGCTTCGTTGCGTCAGTCCGTGAGCCATCTACAACTGATCATGGTGATATAGCTCACTAATGTCAATAGTTTGTCCTGACATTAGGATGTAATCACGTAACGATCGCCCTTCCCGCCGTAAAGAAGCACCGGATTGCGGGCGTTCCACGGGACGCCCAGTGCCTGGAAACGACAGCGACGGCGGCCCCGAAAGGCCGCCGTCGTCGTTATGTCCACACTGCCCAGGGGCTACGCCCGCTGGAGCTCCGCGCCGTCCCGCTTGAGGTCCGCACCAGCTTCGCCGGTTCCGACGCCGGTTCCCTGGCCTCCGCCGGGTCGTCCGGCGTCGTGCCGCTTCGCCGCGGCCGCCGCGAACGCCATGACGGCCATGCCGAGCAGCGTGATGCCCGCGCCTGCCCAGATGGGCGAGGTATAGCCGAGACCGGCGGTGATGGTCACGCCGCCCAGCCAGGCGCCCAGGGCGTTGCCCACATTGAAGGCGCCGATATTGGCGCCGGAAGCCAGCGTGGGCGCCGTCGTGGCGTACTTCATGACCCGCATCTGCAGCCCGGGGACGGTAGCGAAGCCGAACCCGCCCAGCAGCACCATGGAGGCGATGGTCATTGGCTGGTTGCCGGCGGTGAGGGCGAAGACCACGAGGACAACCACCAGCGCGGAGAGCGCCACCAGGAGCGTGCGGTCCACGTTCCGGTCGGCCGCTTTGCCGCCCGCGGTGTTGCCGATGAAGAGGCCCACGCCGAACAGGATGAGCAGCCACGGCACGGTGGAGGCCGTGAACCCGGTGACCTCGGTGAGCGTGAAGGCGATATAGGTGAAGGCGCCGAACATGCCGCCGTAGCCAAGGATGGTGACCAGGATGGAGAGCCAGACCTGGCCGGACCGGAAGGCGCGGAGTTCACCGCGCAGTCCGCCGGCCTGGCCCGCACCGGTTTTCGGGACCAGGGTGAGGATGCCGACCAGGGCCAGAACACCGATGACCGTGATGGCCCAGAACGTGGACCGCCAGCCGGCGGCCTGGCCCAGCATCGTGCCGAACGGGACGCCGAGGACGTTGGCCGCCGTGAGCCCGGTGAACATGATGGCGATGGCGCCGGCCTTTTTGGTGGGGGCGACCATGCTGGCGGCGACCACCGCGCCGATGCCGAAGAAGGCGCCATGCGCGAGCGCCGCGATGATGCGGCCGACCATCATCAGCCCATAGTCCGGCGCGACGGCGGAGACCAGGTTGCCGGCGATGAACAGCACCATCAGCACGGCAAGTACGGGCTTGCGCTCGAAGCGTGTCACGGCGGCCGTCAGGAGCAGCGCCCCGACAACGACGGCGAGCGCATAGCCGGAGATGAGCCAGCCTGCCGTGGCTTCGCTGACCCGGAAGTCGGCGGCCACTTCGGGCAGCAGGCCCATGATGACGAACTCGGTAAGTCCGATCCCGAACCCGCCGAGGGCGAGGGCAATCAGGCCAATGGGCATGGAGGAGCTCCTTCAAAAACTGTACGGAAAGAAGTGTGAAGCGTAAGATATTAGTTGCAGACGCGTTATTTATTGTTGCACAAGCAAGTATGCCGCGCAAGCAACTAAATTGTGGGCTGTGGGCGTTCCCTGGTTTCCGGGGACCCGGCAGGCCGATCTGAAGGGAAGAACTGATGGGCATCAAGGACGACGCCGTCGAGGTCCGGGCACAAGGCTGGCGGACCCTGGCGGCCCTGCACGGACTGATCGAGGCGGAGCTGGAACGCGCGCTGCAGGCTGCGGCGCAGCTGTCCGTCGTCGAGTACACGGTGCTGGATGCGCTGAGCCGCCAGGACGGCTGGCACATGCGGATGCAGCAGCTGGCCCGCGCCACCGCGTTGAGCGCCAGCGCCACCACGCGGCTGGTCAACCGGCTCGAGGACCGGGGCCTGCTGACGCGAATCCTGTGCGCCGATGACCGCCGGGGAATCTACACGGAGCTCACCCCGAGCGGGATCAAGCTGCTGGAGGAGGCCCGGCCCAGCCATGACACCACACTGGAGCGTGCGCTGGCCGAGGCGCAGGAGGTGCCGGAACTGGCGCCGCTGGTCGATGCGCTCCCCCGGCTCCACGCCGTGGTCTAGGGCGGGGACACAGCACGCCCCGCACCACGGCAGCGCAACTGGCTAGCAGCAGGGGCCGTTTTGAGGGTTCAAAACGGCCCCTGCTGCTGGTTACTTGGGTGGTGCCGGGGCGGGCTTCCTGGTCAGGCTAGGCGGTGGCGGGTTGTTTGGCCGCCGCGTTCTTGAAGTGGTGCTCCAGGTCTTCCAGGCTCTTGTCCTTGGTCTCCGGAATGTACTTCGCGGCGAACGTGATGGCTCCGACGCCCAGCACGGCAAAGACGAAGAAGGTGTTGGAGAGCCCGATCGCGGCAAGGAGTTGCGGGAAGCCGAAGCCGACCAGGAAGTTCACCGTCCACAGCACGAAGGCTGAGGCGCCCATGCCGAGGCCCCGGATCTTCAGCGGGAAGATCTCGGACAGCATGAGCCAGGTGACCGGGGAGATCGCGCCCTGCTGGAAGGCCAGGAACGTCACGGTCAGGGCCAGGATCACGAAGCCGCGGGTGGTGCCTTCGGGCAGGATCAGGGAGAAGAGTCCGATCAGCAGCAGCGCCGCCGTCGTGCCGATCTGGCCGGTGATGAGCATCCTGCGCCGGCCCACCTTGCCCAGCAGCCAGATCCCAACGAACGTGGCCACGACCGAGATGACGCCGTTGGCGATGTTCGCCGTCAAGGCGGCTTCCCTTCCGAAGCCGGATTGGGCGAGGATCTGGGTGCCGTAGTACATGATGGAGTTCACGCCGGTGATCTGCTGGATGACAGCGAGGCCGACACCCACCACGAAGATGCGGCGCAGCCAGGGGACGCTGAGATCTTTCCAGGAACCCATTTTGGACTTGTAGTCCTCCACGGCCATGGCCTTGACTTCCTCGAACTCGGCCCGGGCCTCGGACTGGGAGCGGATCCGTTGCAGCACACTGAGGGTTTCGCCGAAGCTGCCCATCGAGGCCAGCCAGCGCGGGCTTTCGGGCATGAAGTTCATCCCGATCCAGAGCGCGATTGCCGGCAGGGTGGCGATGACGAGCATCCAGCGCCAGATCCCGCCGGACTCCCCGAACGTGTTGCCGAGGTAGGCGTTGAAGATGAAGGCCAGCAGTTGGCCCGTGACGATCATCAGCTCGTTTTGGGTGACGATCCGTCCGCGCCGGGCGCTCGGCGAGACTTCGGCGAGGTAGACGGGCACGGTGACGGACGCGCCGCCGACGGCGAGGCCGAGGACGAAGCGGGCCAGGATCATGACTTCGGTGTTCGGGGCGAACGTGCAGGCCAGGGTGCCGATCAGGAAGATCACGGCCAGCACCATGATCATCTTCCGCCGGCCGTTGCGGTCCGCCAGGCGCCCGCCGAACAGGGCGCCGAAGGCCGCGCCGAAGAGCAGCGAGGAGGTCACCAGCCCTTCTGTGAGCGGGGTCAGGCCCAGGTCTTCCTGCATGTACGGCAGGGCGCCGTTGATCACTCCGGTGTCGTAGCCGAAGAGCAGCCCGCCGAAGGTGGAAATGATGGTCGCTGTGCGCAGCGCCCGTTTGTGGTTTCCCGGCACCTTCCGCTGGTGGGCGGTGGCCGTAGACGTCATACGCTCACCTTCTGGATTTGCTGCCTCATGGTCTCCAGCTGGTAGCGGGAGACCTCGGCGGCGTCGTCGTCCTCTGCGAACACGCTGGAGACCATCACGGTGTCCTCGCGGTCGAGGAACCCGATTTCGTGCAGGCCGCCGAAGAACTCGTCCCAGTTCACGTCGCCGTCGCCGATTTTCAGGTGCTGATGCACCCGGACCGGGTTGCCGGGCGGGTTGGTGATGTAGCGCAGCCCGTGTGAGGCGTGGTGGTCCATGGTGTCGGCGACGTGGACCAGGCGCAGCTTGTCTCCCGCCGCGCGCATGATGTCCAGCGGCGCGTTTTTCATGTGGAAGCTGTGTGAAGCCACGTAGACCAGGCCGACATTTTTGGAGTTCAGGCCGCGGATCACCCGGATCGCGGCCAGGCCCTCCTCGACGAAGTCGTCCGGGTGCGGGTCGATCAGGAGGTCGATGCCTTCGCGTTCGATGATGGGCAGCAGTTCCTCCATGGAGCGGTAGAACGCGCGTTCCGATTCCTCGGCCTTCTCCGGCCGGCCGCTGAATTCGGTGTTCATCGTGCTGACGCCCAGGTCCACGGCGATCTGGATGGCACGCTTCCAGTAGCGGACGGCGGCTTCGCGTGCGTCCTCGTCCGGGCCTGACCAGCGGAGAACCGGCAGCACGGAGGCGATTTCGATCCCGGCGTCCTTGCAGGCCGCCTTCAGCTGGCCCACCAGTTCGTCGTCGGCCTTGGGGTGGTTGTAGAACGGGATGAGGTCGGCGTGCGGGGTCATCTGCATGTACTTGTAGCCGAGGTCCGCCACCACCCGGGGAAATTCGAGCAGGCTGTGCGAGTGGTGGAAGGGCGTGGGATCAAGTGCGATTTTCACGTGGAACACTCCATTGTGGGTCAGTCGGGTTGTGCGTGGCACGAACGAACGGGAGGGGCCGCGGCACCTCCCGTTGGTCCTAGCTGTACAGGCCGGGCTTCGGGTTCAGCTTCACGGCGACCTTCTCGCCGTTCTTCTGCGCTTCGACACCGGCCTCGCAGCAGGCTGCGGTGGCGTACCCGTCCCACGCCGTCGGACCGCCGATTTCACCGCGGAGGGCGGCGTCCACCCAGGACTGGATCTCGACGTCGTAAGCGGCGCCGAAGCGCTCCTCGAAGCCGGGGGTGACGTTCCCGCCCCAGCGGCCGGCACTGCGGGTGTAGGGGCCTTTGTCGCCGCCTATGTTGACGATGCCGTCCTCGAAGGCGGCCTGGGTTGCCACCTCGTAGCCGAACTTGGCGTTGACGAAGATCTCGACGTCGGCCAGGACACCGGACTCCGTTTCGACCAGCACGTGCTGCGGGTCGTGCTGGCCGGCCGGGGCGTTCCTCGTGGCCTTGCCCAGGCGGACCTGGACGGACGTGATCTCCTCGCCGGTGAAGAAGCGGATGGCGTCGAACTCGTGGACCACGGAATCGTTGATCAGCATCTCGTTCGTGAAGCCGGCCGGGGTGGTCGGGTTGCGGTGCTGGTGGTGCAGCATCAGCAGTTCACCGAGTTCGGAGCTCCGGATGATGTCGCCCAGGGCGGCGTATTCGGCGTCGAACCGGCGCATGAAGCCGACCTGGATGCGCTGGTGGCCCAGCTTCTCCTCGGCCTGGACGATCTTCCAGGCGGAGGCGGCGTCAGGCGTGAGCGGCTTTTCGCACAGGATCGGGATGTCCTTGGCGATCGCCTTGAGCAGGATGTCCTCGTGCAGGAAGCCGGGGGTGGCGATCAGGACGGCGTTGACGTCGCCGTTGTTGAGCGCCTCGTCGGCGTCGGCCAGGGCGACGGCGCCCGGGATTCCTTCGATGGCCGCCTGCGCGCGGGCAAGGTCAACGTCGACGACGGCGGCAACTTCGGCGCCGTGGATGCGGGTGTTGAGCCGCTGGATGTGGTCTGCGCCCATACGGCCGGCGCCAATGACAGCTACGCGGAGGGTCTTCGTCATGGTTCTTGTCCTTCGTTCTGGTTTGCGTCTAGTTGACCGCGGTGCGGGAGCCGCAGGAGAGCAGGTAGTTGCGGGTCCGCTTGGCGATCGGCATCGGGACGTCGAAGGCAACGGGGTACATGTCCTGCTCCACAATGCCAAAGATCGGCCGGTCCAGCGCCTCGACGGCTTCGATGACGGCACGCAGGTCCGGCAGTCCGCTCGGCGGTTCGGTCATCACGCCGGCCAGGTTTGCGGCAGCCCACGTCAGGTTCTCCTCGTTGACCCTTTTGAGGATGTCCGGGTTGATCTGCTTGAGGTGCAGGTAGCCGATCCGGTCCGGGTAGTTCTTTATCAGATCCAGGCTGGAAGCGCCGCAGTATTCGGCGTGGCCGGTGTCCAGGCAGAGGTTGAGGTACTTGGCGTCGGTGGCGGCGAGGAGGGTCTCGATGTCCTTCTGCGCGCCGACGTGGGAGTCTGCGTGCGAGTGGAACTGCTGCTGCAGGCCGAAGTCCTCCAGCAGGGTCTTGCCAAGCCGGTTGTGGCCGGCGAACAGGTCACTCCAAGCCTTCTCACTAAGTTCGCCGCTTTCCACCGCTTCGCCGGTGACGTCGTCGCGCCACATGGCCGGGATGACTACCATGTGCTCGCCGCCCATCGCGGCGGTGAGTTCGGCGACTTTGCGGGCCGGTTCCCAGGCGGTTTCCCACTGGTCCAGCCCGCGGTGGAACGCGGTGAACACGGTCCCGGCCGAGATTTTCAGGTCGCGGGACTTGAGTTCCTCAGCGAGGCGGCCGGGGTCGGTGGGGAGGTAGCCGTAGGGGCCAAGTTCGATCCATTTGTAGCCGGATTCGGCCACCTCGTCCAGGAAGCGTTCCCACGGGGTCTGCTGCGGATCGTCCGGGAACCAGACGCCCCACGAGTCCGGTGCGGTGCCGATGATCAGCTTGTTCTCAGTCATTGCCATTCCTTCTCATCGATTGCTCCGCAGGTGCCGTTTTGGACGTTCAAAACGGCGGTTACGGAGCAGTCGATGGTGGTGAGTCGGGTCGTCAGTTGGACGGGAAGTTGTAGGAGGCGCCTGAGGCGTGGGTTGGTTCCGGCCAGCGGGACGTGACCACCTTGCCGCGGGTGTAGAAGGAGACGCCTTCGGGGCCGTAGATGTGCTTGTCGCCGAAGAGCGAGGCCTTCCAGCCGCCGAAGGAGTGGTGCGCCACCGGCACGGGCAGCGGCACATTGATGCCGATCATGCCCACCGTGACGGAGCGCTGGAACTTGCGGGCGTTGGCGCCGGAGGAGGTGAAGATGGCGGTGCCGTTGCCGTAGGGGTTGGAGTTGATCAGAGCGATGCCGGCGTCGAGGTCTTCCACCCGGACCACAACCAGGACGGGCCCGAAGATTTCCTCGCTGTAGGCGGTCATTTCGGTCTTGACGTGGTCGATGACGGTGGGGCCGACCCAGAAGCCGTCTTCGTGGCCGGGGACGACGAGGTCGCGGCCGTCCACCACCATGGCAGCTCCCGCGGCCTCGGCTTCGGTGACGATCCGGACAATGCGTTCCCTGGACGCCGGGGTGATGACCGGTCCCATCTCGGCGCCGGGCTCGGTGCCGTTGTTGACCTTGACGGCGAGGGCGCGCTCTTCGACCTTCTTGACCAGCAGGTCGGCGGCGTCACCCACGGCGACGGCGACGGAGATGGCCATGCAGCGTTCCCCGGCGGAGCCGAAGGCGGCGGCGGCGAGGTGGTCCGCAGCATTGTCGAGGTCGGCGTCGGGCAGGATGATGGCGTGGTTCTTGGCGCCGCCGAGGGCCTGGACGCGCTTGCCGTGCTTGGTGGCGGTTTCGTGGACGTACTGGGCGATCGGGGTGGAGCCGACGAAGGAGATGCCGTCCACGTCCGGGTGGGTCAGGAGGCCGTCCACGGTCTCTTTGTCGCCGTGCAGGACCTGGAAGACGCCGTCGGGCAGGCCCGCGTCCTTCCACAGCTTGGCCAGCAGCATCGAGGCGGAGGGGTCGCGTTCGGAGGGCTTAAGGATGAACGCGTTGCCGGTGGCGATCGCCATCGGCGCCATCCACAGCGGGACCATGACCGGGAAGTTGAACGGGGTAATGCCTGCGACGACGCCGAGCGGCTCGCGGAAGGAGAAGACGTCGATCCCCGTGGAGACCTGGTCCGAGTAGTCGCCCTTGAGCAGGGTCGGGACGCCGCAGGCGTACTCGATGACCTCGAGGCCGCGGCCGATCTCGCCCTTGGCGTCGGAGAGTACCTTGCCGTGCTCGGCGGTGATCAGCTCGGCGAGCTCGTCCACGTGGGCCGCGACGAGTTCGCGGAACTTGAACAGCACGGCGGTGCGCTTGGCCAGCGAGAAGTCGCCCCAGGAATCGGCGGCGGCCCGGGCGGCGGCGACCGTGGCGTCCAGGTCCGCCCGGTTGGCCAGCCGCAGCTCCGCGGTGACGGCGCCGGTGGCGGGGTTGTAGACGGGCTGGGTGCGGGTGCCTTGCCCTGCGGTTTCGGCACCGTTGATGAAGTGGTGGATGGTTTTGGTGGTGGTGAGGGTGCTCATCAGAATGTCCTTGGGAGTTGGAGTCAGTGGTGGCTGCGGGCCGGGGTTCAGCGGCCAGCTCAGCCCAGCAGCTTGCGCTGGCGGTTCTTGTGGACGGTGTAGGTCTGGAAGGCCTGTTTCGTGGAGTCGAGCTCGGAGACCTGGGAGACGGGCACGTCCCACCAGGACTCGGAGCTGGGGGCATCCAGCAGCGGGTCGGATTCGACGTGGATAACAATCGGGCCCCCGCGTTCGGGGGCGGCCTTGGCATCCCGGACGGCCTGTTCGAGTTCGGCGATGACCTTCTCCCCCGGTTCGATCCGGATCACCTTTACGCCGAGGCTTTCGGCGTTCAGGGCCAGGTCCACGGGGAGCCGGTCGCCGTCGTCGAAGCTGTGGTGCTCCTCGTCCAGGGCGCGGTACTGCGTGCCGAAGCGCTGCGAGCCGAGGGATTCGGACAACGAGCCGATGGAGGCGTAGCCGTGGTTCTGGATCAGGACCACGATCAGTTTGATCCGCTCGGCGACGGCGGTGACCAGCTCGGTGTGCATCATCAGGTAGGAGCCGTCCCCCACCATCACGACGACGTTGCGCTGCACCCCGCCCCGCGCGGCTTCGGCCAGGGTTGCGCGTTTGACGCCGAGGCCGCCGGGGATTTCGTAGCCCATGCAGGAGTAGGCATATTCCACGTGGTAGCCAAACGGGTCCCGGACCCGCCACATTTTGTGCAGGTCACCAGGCAGGGACCCGGCGGCGCAGATGACGACGTCCTGGGCATCCATGGCCCGGTGCGTGGCCCCGATGATCTCGTTCTGGGCCGGCAGCGGGGTGAAGCGGGTGCCGAAGGCCTCGTCCACCGTGGCGTCCCAGCGGGTCTTCTCGGCCGCGATCTGCCGTTCCAGGTCAGCGCCGATCCGGTAGCCGCCGAGGGCCTGGTTCAGCTTGACGAGCGCCTTGCGGGCGTCCGCGACGATCGGCAGGGAGGTGCCGTGCTTGTAGGCGTCGATCGGGGCGACGTTGATGTTGATGAACTGCACGTCAGGGTTCTGGAACGCCGTCCTGGACGCGGTGGTGAAGTCCTCGTAGCGGGTGCCGATGCCGATGATGAGGTCCGCTTCGGCGGCGATGGCGTTGGCCGCCGTCGTGCCGGTGGAGCCGATGGCGCCGAGGGAAAGCTTGTGGTCCCAGGGCAGGACGCCGACGCCGGCCTGGGTATTGCCCACGGGGATGCCGGTCAGGTCGGCGAACTTCGCGAGTTCCTCGTTGGCGTACGCGTACAGGACACCGCCGCCGGCGATGATGAGCGGGCGTTTGGCGGTGCGGATCGCTTCTGCGGCGCGGCGGATGTCCTCGTCGTCGGCGTCGGGGCGGCGGATCCGCCATTCGCGTTCGGTGAGGAACTCCTGGGGCACGTCGAAGGCCTCGGCCTGGACGTCCTGGGGCAGCGAGATGGTGACGGCGCCGGTCTCGGCAGGGTCCGTCAGGACGCGCAGGCCGTGGTGGAACGCGGAGAACAGCTGCTCGGGCCGGGTCACGCGGTCGAAGAACTTCGACAGCGGCCGGAAGGCGTCGTTGACGGTGATGTCGTAGGCGTAGGGCTGCTCGAGCTGCTGCAGCACCGGGTCCGCGGCGCGGGTCGCGAAGGTGTCACTCGGCAGCAGGAGCACGGGCAGCCGGTTGGTGGTGGCCAGCGCGGCGCCCGTGAGCAGGTTCGAGGAACCCGGGCCGATCGACGTGCTGATCGCAAAGGTCTGGCGGCGCCGGGTGTGCCGGGCATAGCCGACGGCCTGGTGCGACTGGGCCTGTTCGTTACGGCCCTGGTAGTACGGCATGATCGTCGGATCGAGCTGCTGGTACTGCTTGAGGGCCTGCCCGACGCCGGCAACGTTGCCGTGGCCGAAGATGCCGAACATGCCCGGAATCAGGCGCTCCCGGAAGTCCTGGCCGCCGACTGTGTCAACGGTGTACTGCATGGACAGGTATTCGACGACGGCCTGGGCGACCGTCATTCTGCGTGTTCCTGAGGCAGTGCTCATTCCCATGGGTCGTTACTCCGATACTTCTGCGGTGCGGGTGGACGGGGTGCGCTGGGCGGACCGGTTCAGCAGGGAGGCCGCGGTCGCGACGGCGCCGGCGACGTCGCCGTCGTGCGGGTAGAGCAGGGTGCGGCCGACGGTGAGTCCCTGGACGCCGGGCAGTGCGAGGGCCGCTTCCCAGCTCGCAAAGACGTCGTCCTGGCTGCTGTCCGGATCCCCGCCGAGCAGCACGGTGGGCATGGTGGTGGCCGCCATGACGCGTTCCATCTCGGCCACGACCGGGAGCTTCATCCAGGTGTAGGCGCTGGTGGAGCCGAGTCCCTCGGCGATGGCAATCGATTTGATCACGGCGTTGGTGGAGAGGTCGTTGCGGACCATTCCGTGTTCCCGGACGGAGAGGAAGGGTTCCACCATGGCGATGAGCCTGCGTTCGGCGAGCGAATCGATGACTTTGGCGGTGGCTTCCAGGGTTGCCACCGTGTCCGGGTCGCCGAGGCAGATGCGGGTGAGCATCTTGCCGCCGTCGGCCCCCAGTGCTTCCAGTGCGGCGGCCGTGTGGCCGGTGAAGCGGTCGTCGAACTCGTTGACCAGGCCGGCGAGCCCGCCGCGGTTCATCGAGCCGAAGACGAGCTTGCCGTCCAGTGCCCCGAGCAGGAGCAGGTCGTCCATGATGTCCGGGGACGCGAGGATGCCGTCCACGTCCGGGTTGGCGAGGGCGATCTGCAGGCGGTCCAGGAGCTGGCGGCGGTCCGCCATCGCCACCGGGTCGTTGCCGACCGCGAGGGCGCCGCGGGCGGGGTGGTCGGCGGCGACGATGAAGTTCTGTTTGCCTGCCTTGACGCCGGGGTGGCGGCGGCGCGCCTTGGCGGCGCGGGCGATCGCGGCGGGATCCTCGAGCCGGATGGTGCTCAGGTGCTCGTAGCGGCGGGGATCGTCGTCGACGGCGGCGGTGACGGATGCTGGAATGAGGCTCACAGGGTGGCTCCTTCGGGGGCGTGGGTGCCCGCTACCAGGCGGCCGCGTTCGGCGAGCAGGGAGGTGACTTCGTCCGGCGTCGGCATGGCATCAGCGCAGGAGAGCCGGGAGGCGACCAGCGCGCCGGCCGCGTTGGCGAAGTCGAGGACCTGCGCGAGCGGCCAGCCGGAGAGCAGTCCGTGGCAGAAGGCCCCGCCGAAGGAGTCGCCGGCTCCGAGTCCGTTGACGGTTTCCACCGGGACCGGAGCGGACACAACACGTTCGGTGCGGGTCTTTGCCATCACTCCGTCCGGGCCCAGCTTCACGACGGCGATTTCGACGCCGGCGGCGAGCAGCCGGTCCGCCTGCTGGTCCGGGGTCCCTTCACCGACAGCGACTGCGCATTCCTTGTCGTTGCCGATCGCGACCGTGACGTGCGGGAGGATCTTGGCGACCTGCTCCCGGGCTTCGGCTTCGGAGGCCCAGAACATCGGCCGGTAGTCGAGGTCCAGGATGGTGAACTGCCCCGGTTCCAGTCCGGTGCGGGGCCTGGCGTCATGGGCAGCAAGGTGGGCCGAGCGGCTGGGTTCCTGGCAGAGGCCCGTGACGGTGGACCAGAAGATGCCGGCGTCCCTGATGGCGGCGAGGTCAAGCTCCCCGGCCTTGATTTGCAGGTCCGGCGCCGTGGGGAACCGTCCGTAGAAGTAGAGCGGGAACTCGTCCGTAGCCGGCTTGATTGCGCAGAACGTGACCGCCGTGGGCCATTCCTTCACCGGGGTGACGAAGGAGTCATCCACGTTGAACTTGCGAAGCTCGCGGTGCAGATATTTGCCGAAGGCGTCGTCGCCTGTGCGGGTGATGACGGCGGTGCGGCGGCCGTGGCGGGCGGCTGCGACCGCCACGTTGGACGGCGATCCCCCAAGGTACTTTCCGAAGGACGTGACATCCTCCAGATCCACCCCGATGTCATTCGGGTAGATATCAACGCTGATGCGCCCGATCGTGAGAAGTTCGTGGGTCACGGTGATCGCGGACCTTTCTGGTGGAGACTCGGTACCTTGCGCAGCCTGAGCTTCGGTGCTTAGGAAGCCGGCGTGAGCCGGGCCACATCCACTACTTTGCCCTAGAATCTATGTGCTGTCAAAGGTTTGTACTGACATATTTACAACATGACACGGGGAGGCCAAATGCACCCGCCGCCCGGCCGCCGCAGCGGCCGCCTGCGCACCCTTGCGGCCGCCGGCGGGCTACCTGCCGGGCACGCCCAGCTCGCCGGTGACGTACTGCGCCCGGCCGAATCCGAACGACCAGTCCCCCGCCGCGTTCTCGACATAGCCGATGAATACGTCCTCGCCTGCGACACCGACGGCGGCCAGCTTCTCCGCGATGGCGGCAAACAGCGACTGCTTGGCCCCTTGGTCCCGCCCGGCCTGGGTGAAGATCTGGATCATGACAACATCCGGCGTGCGCTCGAAGCCGAGGCCGGCATCCTGGGCGACAATTTGCCCCGCCGGATGTTCGGTCAGGACGTGGAAGTAGTCCCGCGCCGGAATGCCATATTCGGCCAGAATGGCGTCATGGATGCCGCGGCTGATCAAGCGGAGCTGTTCGGGACTGCGGCCCTGGTTGACGTCTATTCGCACGAGAGGCACTCGCTACTCCTTCATTAGTTTGTCCTGACATACTAACAAATTGAAGATACGCAGAGCAAGAGTAAACAGCAGCGCGGGGTCAGGCCGCGTCCATCGCGGGGCGCGGGATGGGCGCGAGGTGACCCCGCGTTGCACTATTGCGCCGACCTGGGATCAGGCGTAGCGTTGACAACCTAGAGGTTGATCAACAAAGTGGTTGATCACCGAAGTTTTTGATCACAGTCACTGCCAGTGGAGCAGCAAAGAGACACCACCGGATCCGGGAGGGAATGAGACACCCCGTGGACGAACGCGACGACGAACAGCTCGACGCAGCCTTCCTGGCCCTCGCCGACCCCGTCCGCCGGCGCATCATTTCCCGGCTCAGCCGGGGCCCTGCCACCGTGAACGAACTGGCGGAACCTTTCGCGATCACCAAGCAGGCGGTTTCGAAACACATCCAGGTCCTCGAGCAGGCACAGCTGGTCACGCGCACTCGTGACGCCCAGCGCCGGCCCGTCCACCTGAACCCCGCACGGCTGGAGGCGCTCACCGCATGGATCGACCAGTACCGGCTGGTCCGCGAGGGGCAGTTCCGCAGCCTTGACGCCGTGCTCCAATCCAGCGCCGCAACACGCGGCACACAGGCAAAGGATTCATCATCATGACCAACGCGCTTAAACTCAGTGTTCCGGAAGGCCTGCCCTTCATCGACATAGAGCGGGAGTTCGATTTTCCCGTCGCCGACGTATTCCGGGCCCATAAGGAACCCGAGCTCGTCGCCCAGTGGCTCGGCCCGCGGGGGCTGACCATGGACGTCGACCACTACGACTTCCGCGCCGGCGGCAGCTACCGTTACACGCACACGGCACCGGACGGAACCCCCTACGGCTTCAGCGGGGTCTTCCACACAGTCCGGGAAAACGAGTTCGCCATCCAGACCTTCGAGTTCGACGGCTACCCGGACGTTGTCAGCATCGAGTCCCTGACCTTTCAGGACCTCGGCGGGGGCCGCACCCGGCTGACCGCGCATGCCGTCTACCCCAGCATGGAGGCCCGCGACGGCATGGCGGGGTCCGGGATGGAGGGCGGACTCTCCGAGGCCTACGAGCGGCTCGAGGAACTGCTGGCCGGCGCGAAAGTCTAGGACCGCCGTCGTCGTTCTTAAACAAACAACGCGGGGTCACTTCCGGTCCATCCCAGGGGGGGGGACGGACCGGAAGTGACCCCGCGTTGCGTTGGTGCTTGGCGGTGCTTGGAGCCTAGAGGGCTGCGAAGACCTCGCGCAGGAGCTTGGCGGTCTCGGACGGCGTCTTGCCGACCTTGACGCCGGCAGCCTCGAGGGCTTCCTTCTTGGCCTGGGCGGTGCCCGCGGAACCGGAGACGATGGCGCCTGCGTGGCCCATGGTCTTGCCTTCCGGAGCGGTGAAGCCGGCCACGTAGCCGACAACCGGCTTCGTGACGTGTGCCTTGATGTAGTCGGCGGCACGTTCTTCGGCGTCGCCGCCGATTTCGCCGATCATGACGATCGCCTTGGTCTCGGGATCGGCTTCGAAGGCTTCGAGCGCATCGATGTGGGTGGTGCCGATGACCGGATCGCCGCCGATGCCGATGGCCGTGGAGAAGCCGAGGTCGCGCAGTTCGTACATCATCTGGTAGGTCAGGGTGCCTGACTTGGAGACGAGGCCGATGGGGCCCTTGCCTGTGATGTTGGCCGGGGTGATGCCGACGAGGGCCTCGCCCGGGGTGATGATGCCGGGGCAGTTCGGTCCGATGATGCGGGTGACCTGCTTGCCGTTGGCGTCGACCTTGGACTGGGCCAGTGCCCAGAACTCGGCGGAGTCCTGGACCGGCACGCCTTCGGTGATCACGACGACCAGGCCGATGCCGGCCTCGATGGCTTCAACGACGGCGTCCTTGGTGAAGGCCGGCGGTACGAAGACGATGGAGACGTCGGCGCCGGTCTCGGCCATGGCTTCCTTGACGGTGCCGAAGACGGTGATCTCGGTCTCGCCGTGCAGGACCGTGGTGCCGGCCTTGCGGGCGTTGACGCCGCCGACAACGTTGGTGCCGGCCTTCAGCATCAGGGCGGTGTGCTTGGTGCCTTCGCCGCCGGTGATGCCCTGGACGATGACCTTGGAGTCCTTGTTCAGATAAATAGACATGGTGCGTCCCTTACTTAGCTGCGTTGGCGAGCTCGGCAGCCTTGTCGGCGCCCTCGTCCATGGTGGCGGCCAGGGTAACCAGCGGGTGGTTTGCCTCGGCCAGGATGCGGCGGCCTTCCTCAACGTTGTTGCCGTCGAGGCGGACTACCAGCGGCTTGTTCGCGGAGTTGCCCAGCTCGGCCAGTGCGCCGACGATGCCCTTGGCGACGGCGTCACAGGCGGTGATGCCGCCGAAGACGTTGACGAAGACGGACTTGACCTGCGGGTCGCCCAGGATGACGTCGAGGCCTGCTGCCATGACCTCGGCGGAAGCTCCACCGCCGATGTCCAGGAAGTTGGCGGGCTTGACGTTGCCGTGGTTCTCGCCGGCGTACGCAACGACGTCGAGGGTGGACATGACCAGGCCTGCACCGTTACCGATGATGCCCACGGAGCCGTCCAGCTTGACGTAGTTGAGGTCCTGCGCCTTGGCCTTGGCCTCGAGCGGGTCAGCAGCGTCCTTGTCTTCGAGGTGCGCGTGCTTCGGGTGGCGGAAGTCCGCGTTCTCGTCGAGGGAGACCTTGCCGTCGAGGGCAACGATGTCACCGGCGCCGGTCAGGACCAGCGGGTTGACCTCCACGAGGGTGGCGTCTTCCTTCTTGAAGACGTCCCAGAGCTTCAGGATGACGGCGGCGACCTTGCCGCGCAGTTCCTCGGCGAAGCCTGCGGCGGCGACGATTTCGTCGGCCTTGGCCTGGTCGATGCCGACGGCCGGGTCGATCGCGATCTTGGCCAGGGCTTCGGGGCGCTCAACGGCGAGCTGCTCGATTTCCATGCCGCCTTCAACCGAGCACATGGCCAGGTAGTTGCGGTTGGCCCGGTCCAGAAGGACGGAGAAGTAGTATTCCTCGGCGATGTCTGCACCCTGGGCGATCATCACGCGGTGGACGGTGTGGCCCTTGATGTCCATGCCGAGGATGTTGGTGGAGTGTTCAAACGCCTCGTCAGCGGTCTTGGCGACCTTGACGCCGCCGGCCTTGCCGCGGCCTCCGGCCTTGACCTGCGCCTTTACGACGGTTACGCCGCCGATTTTCTCGGCAGCTGCCTTTGCTTCTTCAGGGGTGTGCGCCACGATGCCAGCAAGCACGGGTACACCGTGCGCCTCGAACATATCGCGCGCCTGGTATTCAAACAGGTCCACGGTTTAGTGTCCTTCTACGTCGAAGTAGTTTCTGTACAGCCGGACCCCACGTTATCGCGGTTACCGGGCTGCGGAATAAACGCACCCTGCGACTAGCTGGAAACGAGCCACACGGCGCAATGCTCCTTTCGGAACTCTAGTCCTTCCTTGGGAGCGGCCCGTTCCAGAGTACCCGTTATGTGAGTAAGGACACTATTCTATGGAGCGTAGAAAAACCGCTAGATTACGGGGTTTTTGGGGCCGCTGAGGGGTCCTGCGCGGCTTGTTTCCCGGTGTTTGGAATCAGTTCGTAACGGTCCCGCGTAACGAAGAAGGCGACGCCGGCGGAGACGTTTCCGCAGGCGACACCGCCGTTGTAGGCGGAGCAGCGCAGGCCGTTACGCTCCAAACCCTGGCCCTCGCCGAGGACCGGCAGCTGGGAGATCGGGCCCGTGCGGCTTCCCTTGGGCCCGAATTCCGCTTCCTGCTGTGTGACGCCCGAGCGGCATTCGCCGTAACCGGCTTTTTCCGGCGTCAGCAGCACCGCGCCCCCGAGGTAGCCGAGCCCCGTCCCGCCGCAATCGTCTGCGATGTCCTGGCCCTCAGGCTTGGGATAGTCCGCGAGTTCGCAGTGCGCCACCGGGACGGTGGCCAACTTGTTGTTGGCGGAGTCCGGGAACCCGTTCTGCTCGTAGGGCAGATTCACGTGCCCGCCCCTGGCCGACGTCAGGGAACAGACAATGTTCCGGTCCGTGGTGGCGAAGCTGAGGACGTCCTGGCCTGCCGCGTACTTCGTGGCGTCCGCCAGGGGCGCTTGCCTGAGCTGCTCCAGCGCGGGCAGGGGCGCGGGCGGAACGTAGTCCGGGTCCTTCTGCGTGATGGTGCACGCCGTGGACGCCAGCAGGGTGAGGGCGGCCAGGATCCCCAGAAGTGTCCGTCGCATGGGCTCCATTATGCCTGCAGGAATGCAGGGCGCCCGCGGCTGACGGCGTCAGCCCCCGACGCCGGGTGTCCCGCCGCCGCTGGTCCCGCCGGCGGCGGCAGCTGTGATGACGTCGACGGCGGCGCCGATGCTGTCTTCCGCCTCGAACTGCCCCCGTACCGCCTGCGCCCGGGCGCGCCAGGACGGATCTCCCAGTACCGTGTCGACGGCGGAGCGGACCGCGGCGGCGCTGGGTGTCTCGGTTTTTAGATTGACGCCGACGCCGGCGTATTCCACCCGGGCATTGACGTCGCTCTTGCCCTCATTGAGGCCCGCCGTCACGAGCGGGACCCCGTGGGACAGGCTCAGCAGCACCCCGCCGAAGCCTCCGTTGGTGACAAAGACGTCCGTGGCCGGAAAGACCCGGGCGAAGTCGACGTAGTCTTCGACAACGACGTTGGGCTGCGGGTACCGCCGTCGCAGTTCTTCGGTGTTCGCGCCGCCGGTGGCCACGATGATGAGGGTGTTAGTGTCCTTCAGCGCCTCGATGGCGGGGATCATCAGCTTTGCCGGGTCCCTGTTGTCGACCGTTCCCTGCGTGACGACGACGGTCCGGCGGTGCGTTCCGTCCGCCGCCGTCGGCTGCCGGGCGTCGGCGGACGGTGCGGGGGCGGCCTGCGCAGTGGCGGTCTCCGGCCCGTCGGCGGCTCCCGACCGGTGAGGCAGCAGGGCGCCGACGTAGTGGACTTTCGGGTTGACGTTCCGCCGCGGAAAATCCAGCGAGGCAGTGCCAGTCTGGATGATCGCATGCGACCACAGGTACGGCTCGTCGGTGATGGGGTGGCCCCGTTCGGTGCGGAGACCGTAACCGGCGAGTTGCCGGACGTAACTGTTCCGCGCGGGCTTGGTGACGAACTGGTCCGAGACCAGCCGCGCGCCCGAATGGAGGACCCTGTCGGCCGGGTTCCGCGCCGGGGCAAAGCCAAAGAACATCGGCGGCACCAGCGGATCGCTTTCCATGTTGCCGATAGGGACAAAACTGATTACCGGTTTGCCCAGCACCACCGCCACGAGCCGCTGGATGAACATGGTGTTGTCCATAACGACGGCATCGAACGGGAAGCGCTGGTGCAGGTCCCTGATGTCTTCGAAGAAATTCGTGACGTTGCTGGCGAAGATGCGTTCGCCGTCGAACCTGATGGCCATCGGTCCTTTGAGCTTGGCGCGCTGCGGGTAGAGCTCATTGAGGTTGTCCCCGGTGTGTTCAATCGCGCGATCGAACGCGTAGTGCTGGATGCCCAGCTCGTCCAGCCTGCCGGCGAGCGTGCGGCCGGTGTACCAGCCGACCTCGTGGCCCTCGTCCTTCAAACGGACACCGATGCCCGTCATGGGATTGAAGTGTCCGGCGATCGCCTGGCTGGCCAACAGAATTCTCATGCGGCGCCCCGTCGTAGCTTGCGGTAGCGCACCGGAGCGGAATGCCGCTTCCTGGCGCCCGATGCTCAGACTGTAGACGGGTCGAGGCCCCCGGCACAACGATGCAGCGCAGTCCGAAGAATCCGGGCCACCGGAGTCGTTGGTGCCGCCCCGCGTCCCCGGCCGCTGGCGGGCGGGCCCGTTCCGCTCAGGCGTCGAGCTTTGTCAGCGGGGCGTAGCGGAGCAGGAGCCGCTTCTCGCCGACGCTGAACTTCACCTTGGCGACGGTTTTGTCCCCGGCGCCCTCGACGGCCAGCACAGTGCCGTTGCCGAAGCTCGTGTGGTTGACCTTGTCGCCCACGCTGACGGCGACGACCTCCTTTTGCGGCTGCACCCGGTTCTTGGCGATGGCCGCAGGAACATCGGCGTTGAACCCGGCCGAGGGGCTGGCCTCCGTGCCGCGGGCCGTGCCCGCTCCCCAGAAGGATCCGCCGTACCGGCTCGAGCCAATGGAGCCGCCGCTCCCCCAGCCGCCGGCCTGGCGGGTGGAGCCCTCACGCTTCCACTCCACCAGCTCGGCCGGGATTTCCTCGATGAACTGGCTGGCCGGGTTGTACTGGCTCTGGCCCCACATGCTGCGCACTTCGGAGCGGGTCAGGTACAGGCGCTTCCGGGCCCGGGTCAGGCCGACGTAGGCCAGCCGGCGTTCCTCGGCCAATTCCTTGGGGTCGGTGGCGGAGCGCTGGTGCGGGAACAGCCCGTGCTCCATGCCGGTCAGGAACACCACCGGAAATTCCAGTCCCTTGGCTGTGTGCAGGGTCATCAGGGTGACCACGCCGAGCCGCTTGGCTTCGGCGACGGCGGCGGCCAGCTCGTCGGCGGTGCCCGCCGGCGCGTCCGGGATCTGGTCGGCGTCGGCCACGAGGGAGACGCCTTCCAGGAAGGCGCCGAGGGAACCTTCGGGGTTGTCCCGCTCGTATTCCCGCACGACGGCGACGAGTTCGGCGAGGTTCTCCACCCTGGATTCGTCCTGCGGGTCTGTGCTGGAACGAAGGGTCGCGAGGTAGCCGGTCTGTTCGAGGACAGCCTCCAGGGCCGCGGCAGCACCGGATCCGGAGGCCACCTCGGCGAGGTCGTCGAGCAGCTTCACGAAGCCCTGGACCGCGTTGACGGAGCGGGTGGCCATGCCGGGTGCCTCGTCGGCGCGGCGGGCGGCGGCCATGAACGAGATCCTGTCGCGCTGCGCGAGGGAGGCCACGGCCCCCTCGGCACGGTCTCCGATGCCGCGTTTGGGCTCGTTCAGGATGCGGCGGAGGTTGACGTCGTCGTCCGGGTTGACCAGGACGCGCAGGTAGGCGAGGGCGTCCTTGATTTCCTTGCGCTCGTAGAACCGGGTCCCGCCGACCACCTTGTACGGGAGTCCGACGCGGACCAGGACATCCTCGATGGAGCGGGACTGGGCGTTGGTGCGGTAGAAGATGGCGACGTCGCCGGGGCGGAGGTCACCTTCGTCCTGCAGGCGGTCGATCTCCTTGGCGATGAACTGGGCTTCGTCGTGTTCGTTCTCGCCGACGTAGCCGACGATCTTCTCGCCGTCGCCTTCCGCCGTCCACAACCGCTTCTCCGGCCGGTTGGGGTTCCGGGAGATCACCGAGTTGGCCGCGCTGAGGATCGTCTGGGTGGAGCGGTAGTTCTGCTCGAGCTTGATGGTGCGGGCGTCGGGGTAGTCCTTCTCGAACTCCACGATGTTGCGGATGTCGGCGCCGCGGAAGGCGTAGATCGACTGGTCAGAGTCGCCCACGACGGTGAGTTCCGCCGCGCCGGGGCCTTCGCCCACGATCTCGCGGACGAGCGCGTACTGGGCGTGGTTGGTGTCCTGGTATTCGTCGACCAGGACGTGCCGGAAACGGCGCCGGTAGGATTCGGCGAGCGCCGGGAAGGCGCGGAACATGTAGACCGTCTCTGCGATCAGGTCATCGAAGTCCATCGCGTTGGCCTGGCGCAGCCGCTGCGTGTAGCCCTTGAAAACCTCGGCGACGGCCTGTTCGAAGGGGTCGTTGTAGTTCGCGCTGGACGAGTAGCTGTCAGCGTCGATCAGTTCGTTCTTGAGCGCCGAAATCTTATGCTGGATCGCCTTGGGCGCGAAACGCTTCGGATCGAGGTCCAGGTTCTTGGCCACGAGGGTGATGAGGCGCAGCGAGTCGGCGGAATCGTAGATGGAGAAGTTGGAGTTCAGGCCGACATTCTTGGCTTCGCGGCGCAGGATCCGGACGCACGAGGAGTGGAACGTGGAGACCCACATCGTCTTGGCCCGGCCGCCCACCAGGGCCTCAACCCGCTCGCGCATTTCCGCGGCTGCCTTGTTGGTGAAGGTGATGGCCAGGATTTCGCCGTGGTGCGCGCGCCGGGTGGCGATCAGGTAGCCAATGCGGTTGCTGAGCACGCGGGTCTTGCCCGAGCCGGCGCCCGCGACGATCAGCAGGGCGCTGCCGGCGTGCTTGACGGCCTCTTCCTGCTGCGGGTTCAGCCCCTCCAGGAGCTCGGCCGCGCCCGGAAGCCGGTGGTGGTCCGGTTCCCCGGCCGGATTGCCCCCGTGGCCGCCACTGGACCCGGCGCCGGAGGCAGAATTCAGTGCGGAATCCAGCGCCGCCATCCCATGGCCGGCAGGCGTTTTGGTGCGCGCCGCCGTGTTCGAGGCAGCTTGGAAGGGTCCGTCGGCGTAAGGGTCAAACAACATATCCATGGTGTTAACAAGTCTAGGCGGTGCCACTGACAGTCAGGTCCGCCCCCTCGGGACATGCCCTCCCCCGCCCGCAGCCACTGGACATAGTGCCCGAATGCCCATGCCCCGCGGCCAAGCATGAGCATGTTCCCTGGCCCTCCAAAGGCGCCCAACGGACATGCCCCGCCCGCCCGCAACCACTGGACAGAGTGCCCGCATGCCCAAGCCCCGCGGCCAAGAATGAGCATGTCCCCCATCCGTGAAAGGACTGGGCATGTCCAGTCTCAGGCCCACGAACTGGGCAAGTGCCGCGCGGCGCGGAGTTGGGCGCCCGGACCTACGTCACGGAGCCGGATTCGAGGGCGGCGCGCAGGTGACGGACCGCCGTGGTGCCTCCCGCGACGAACCAGTCCAGTCCGTTGACCCGGACGACGTCGGCCGCGCCGCCGGCAGCGAGGACGATGGCTTTCCCCGGCAGCCAATCCCACTCCGGGCAGCTGTGCTGGAACCAGCAGCCCAGTTCGCCGTCGGCCACCCGGCTGAGGTCGCAGGAGCCGGAGCCGAACATGCGCAGCGCGGCGGCGGAGGTCGCGGCGGCGTGCCATGGCATGGCGCACAGCGGGTCGGCCAGCCAGGTGGGGTGGATGTAAGTCGCGGCGCCGAGTTCGGACAGGGGCACGTCCGAACGGCCGGTGCCGGGAGCCCCCTCCGTACCGAAAGTGGTCAGCCGTTCGCCGTTGAGGGTTGAGGGCCTGGCTGTTCCGCCGAGCCAGAGCTTGTCCTCCTCCGGCTGGAAGATTCCGCCGAGCACGACACCGGATGAGTCCTTCAGGGCAATGGCGGAGCACCAGTAGGTGGACCCGTGCAGGAAGTTGTATGTCCCGTCTACCGGGTCGATCACCCAGGTACGGCCGCTGGTGCCGTCCACGGAGGCGCCCTCTTCGCCGAGGATGCCGTCGTCGGGCCGGCAGCGCTGGAGCTGTTCCAGCACGTACGCCTCGGCCGCGTGGTCCGCGGCCGTAACGACGTCGGAAACCGAGGTCTTTTGCCGGCCTTCCAAGCCGGCCTGCCGCATAAGGAGCGCGAGGGTCCCGGCCTCGCGCACGAGGGCCTCGGCGAGCTGGTAGTCGTCCAGTGCGGGATTGAGTTCAGCGGAGCTGTGCCGGCCGAGCCGGTGTTTTCCTAGTTCGGTCACGCGCTCCAGCCTATCGGCGCCTGCCTGCAGTGAACAGGCGGCAGGCGTACAGCGGACGGCGTCGCGGGATCCGCGCTCAGCGACTCGTGTGCCCGGGCGATAATGGAGCCATGGCCAAGACACCCGCACAGCGGATCAAGAAGCACGGCGCGAACGCCGTCGTCCCCCAGCACCAGCTGCCGTCGGTGATCAACCCCAGCACCAGCCGGACCCCCCAAAAGGCGCAGAGCAACAGCAACCTGATCCTGATTGCGGGTGTTGTGGCCAGCCTGTTCCTGTTCTGGTACCTCCACCTGCTCACGCTGAACCAGCTCACCCAGCTCAGCGGGGGTCTTGCTATGCCGGATTCCCTGGTCGGGGGCTTCGACGCGGGCTACGTGGAGCAGCTGCGCACCGCCATGGACGAAGACGCCCGCGGGCAGCTGAACTACATCCACAAAACCGCCGGCACGCTGTTCCCGCTGATCTTCGGCTTCACGTGGCTGCTGCTCATCGGGACCAACGTGGCACGTAAGGGACTGCGCTGGGCGCTGTGGGCCGTGCCCCTGCTCTTCGCGGCAGTCAGGCTGTGGGGCAATGCGGCCATCGATTCGATGCTGTCCGCCCAAACTGTCGACGCCGGCCAGGTTGCCCTGGCATCCGGCCTCACCGTCGCCGGTTGGGTGCTGCTGGTCCTGAGCCTTGTTGTCGGGGGCGCCGCGGTGTTCCTCGGCCGCAAGCCTGCGGCGGCAAAGGCTCCCACCGCGGGACATGCCCAGCCTTAGGCCCGGCCACTGGACATAATCCCACTATGTCCACCCGTCGCCGCACCCGGAGGGCATGCGCAGCGGTGTGTACCCGCCAGGCCGGTGGGGAACCGAGCCAAGGTGGTCTCAGGCCTCGCTGGCGAGGTACTCCCGGGCCTGGTCCGCGCGCTGCGGGGCGCCCGCCGTTTCGAATTGCTCGGCGGCGCGCAACAGAACGTCCTTTGCCGCCGGCTTGTCTCCGGTTGCTATGTACGCCCTGCCCAGCAGCAGGCAGGCCTCCCCTGTCCTTTGTGGAGAGATTCCGTCCTCCAGCCTGCAAAGATCGTCCAAAAGACCTATAGCAGTCGCGGCGTCGCCCGCTAGTAGCGTCCAGTGCGCGCGGTTAAGTTTCAACAAGTGATAGTCATTCGAACTTCCGCCGATAACGTCAGTTGCCAGTTCTGCGCGCTCGATGCACCGCAATGTGTCGGCGTCGGCGATGTCCGCAGCCAATCGCATGGCTGCTGACGCTTTGTTGAACTTTGCCCAGACGTCCAGATTATTGGCCGGCGAAAAGGTGTCGGCCGCAAGCTCGTGGTAGCGCAACCCCTCCTCGATCATGTTGCAGAGGAACGCCACATTGCCGATAGCCCAATACGCTTTACCCACCAACTGGTCGTCAACTTCGTCCGAAACGATGTCGGCGAGCACATTGCACTCGTCCCAGGCATCTTCCAGCATTCCGCAGTCTGCTAAGGCAGCAATCAGTGCATGCCGGGCCTTCACATTGGTCTCAATGTCCGGATCGTCCTTCGAGAGGTCCGCAGCCGTCCGGGCAGAATCTACAGCCTGTTCGAGCAGCCCTGCCCGCTGCCGGGCAGTTGCTAGCAGGACATAGCCTTTCGCCAGGAACTGGGGCGAAAGGGCTGCCGAGGGACCTTGAACCAAGGCAAACGTAATGTCGGCGCACTCGTCGAATTCTCCGGCGTCCATGAGGTTTTCTGCCTGAAAGAACTTCATGTCCCACTCTGCAGCGGAATCCCCTTCCGCCGCGGCTATGGCAGCGGCGTCTCCCGCACTTTGGGCGGCCGCCATGAAGTCGTGGCCCTCCCGGTGTTGCCGGGCTTTGAACTCAGCGGCGACATACGAGGAGGAAACGGAATTTTGTTGCATGGACCAATTATCCGTTGCCCAGGACGGATATACGTACATGACGTGCAAGTGAGGGCGTCGCAGTATTCGCGCAGGAGTCGCGCAGGCACGCACGAATAACACAGGAGTTTGAGTTGGGAGACATATTGTTACTTTTAGGCGTGTCGAATGCCCCTATACTGAACTCGCATCACATGAGTCACATCAGCCCCTTATGTATCAGGAGTCCACATGAAGAAAACCCTCGCTACACTCCTCGTCGCCGGTGCGCTGGCCGCCGCGGGTCTGTCCGCCTCTGCTGCCGTCTCGGCAACCGGAAACTCGGGTCAGGGCTCTGTAGTGGCTGTCGAATGGTGGCCGCACTCCACGCCGAAGAACTAACGGAGACGGCGTAGTCGAACGGTGGGTGTCGAATTCCGACACCCACCGTTTTTCGTGCTGCCGAAGCTACGGTCTCGCCCGCCCGATCAGCGCCTCGATGTCCGACGCCGGAACTGGCCGGCCGAAATAGTAGCCCTGGCCGCTTGAGCAGCCCAGTCGGACCAGCTCGGCGGCCTGCTCCGCCGTCTCGATGCCCTCGGCCACAGCTTTGAGGCCGCAGGCGTGGATGAGGTGCAGCACCGCCTCCACGAATTTGCTCTCGTCTGCGTCTGAACCCAGCCCGTCGATCAGGCTCTTGTCGATCTTGACAACGTTGACCGGAAGCTTCCGCAGGTAGCTGATGGACGAATAGCCGGTGCCAAAGTCGTCGATCTCAAGCTGCACGCCCAGACGCCGCAGGCCGCTGAGGGAGTATTTGTCCACATCCCCGCCATTGACGGCCATGGACTCCGTCAACTCCACGACGAGGTTGGCGGCGTCCACCCCTGTTTCCCGGAGGATGTCGCGGACGTGTTCTATCAGATCGAGGTTCTGCAGCTCGGTGGTTGAGATGTTGACCCGGACGTTGAAGTCGGCGTCCACGTTCAGGTCCTGCTGCCAGCGCCTCAGTTGGCGCACCGCGTTCCTCAGCACCCAGTGGCCGAGGTCCACGATCATCCCCGTCTCTTCAGCCAGCGGGATGAAGGAATCGGGCATCAGAAGGCCGCGCTCCGGGTGGTTCCAGCGCACCAGCGCCTCGACACCTTCGATCTTTCCGGTGGCCAGGTCCACGACCGGCTGGTAGTGCAGCGTGAGCTGGTCCTGGAGGATCGCCTCGCGCATTTCGGTGATCATGACACTCTGCAGCCGGCGGGCGTAGAGCAGGGCCGGCTCGAACACCTTGATACTGCTGTGTGGCTGGGCCTTGGCCGCGTACATCGCCGTGTCTGCTTCCATGACCAGATCGTCGACGGACTGCCCGGCTTCCGCCACCCTCAATCCGATGCTGGTACCGCACGTGATGCGCAGATCGCCGACTTCCAGGCTCTCGCCGAGCGCCTTGAGGATTCGGTTCGCGACCCGCCGGGCCCGGACCAGGTTGGACTTCGGCAGCATGACAGCAAACTCGTCGCCGCCGAGGCGTGCAACGGTATCCGTCTCCCGGACTGCGTCCTGCAGACGCCGGGAGATCACGCGGAGGACGTCGTCGCCGGCGCTGTGTCCCAGGGTGTCGTTGATGCCCTTGAAGGAATCCAGGTCCAGGACCAGCAGTGCCGGCGGCATTTCGCCCCGGGACGTTTCGGCAAGGGCGTGGCTCAGGACCGAATTGAGCGCCGTTCTGTTGGCGAGCTGGGTGAGCGGGTCAGTCAGTGCCATCCGCTCAAGCTCGACCTGGGCCTCGCGCAGCATCGCCGTCCGGCTTTCGACGCGTTCCTCAAGTTCCTGGTAAATGGTCTGCAGGTCGTCAGCCATCAGGTTGATCCCGGCAATGACCGCGGCGACGTCGTCCCTGGCACCGGAGTGGGGAATCCTGGTGGTCAGGTCGCCTCCTGCGATGCGGACGATGCCTTCGACGAGGGCATGCAGCCTGGGGTCCGGCGGATCAGTCTTCACTCGTGTATTGCCCTAACCAGTCGATGGCCTCAGCCTCGGACGTGAAGAACCGCGCCGGGATCGTCTCGGTCTTTGATCGCAGCAGGTAGTGCGCGATCACGCGGTCGACAGGGCTTTCCCCCACGAGGGCAAAGGCCGACGCCGCAATGGAGGTGGCATAGACGTGCCGCGCCTCGAGGCTGACGCCCACGACCCCGGTGATGACCAGCAGCACCGGCATGCGCCGGCCGTTGGCCAGTGCGCGGACCGTGGCGCCGGCCACGCGCGCCTCGGGCCCCTCGATTTCGGCGTTGGCCGGAAGCGCGACTTCGATGATGCCGCCGTCGCGCACGCGGACACCGATCACGGCACCGGCCGGCGTCTCCGTCGCGGCCGGGAAGTCGGCGTCCGGGCCTTCCTCCGGAATGCGCTCATCGGGCGCCACCGGCGCTTCGACGCTCACCGGACAGCAATTCGACGACGGCGGTCGGTTGATCCGCGGAGATCCCGGTTCAACCGGCGGTCGCCATGGTACAAAATGGTCTCCCAGTCGACCTCCTCGGCTGTCTTCTCAACCACGAGGCTCTCCTCTACTTTCTTGGGCCGGGGACTGACATACAGCCAGTTGACCATACCGAGGGAAATATCGACCACGGAATTGAACACACCGATGTAGGCACGAATTGCTCCGGCAGCCAAGATGGCGTTGAGCGATGCGAATGCCACGTTGCCCCAGTTACCCAGTTGGGCATCGCGCCAGACTGTCAGCAGCGAGAACGCGACGATCACGTAGGGCGTCAGGACGTAGAGCCCGGGGGCGGCAGTACGGTCTTTGACCTTGGGAGTGCGGACAAAAGGAATCTTGTCGCCGGTGACGGCCTGCTGCAGTGATTTCAGCACCCCGGCGAGGTTCACCGGAAGCAGCACCAGGTTGAAACCATAAATCCGCAGGATGTCGCTGAAGCGGTGCCCGCAGTCACGCAGGTCGCTGCCCATGGCCAGGAAATAGGGCAGGGCGGCGAGGAACACGATGGGGCTCAGCAGCCGGCTGTCGTAGGGGTAGGCCAGCAGAAAGACCAAGCCGAAGCTCGCCCAGGCGATGGAGGCCATGTAGTTAACGCGCAGCAGCACTTCGCGGAACAGGATCCGGCGGCGGTCTGACCGGCGCTGGCGGAGCTGGGCCCACAGCTTGGGCAGGATCAGGAGTCCGCCGTTGGCCCAGCGGCGGCGCTGGACCACCAACGAGCCGAAGTCGGGCGGCGTGGCGCTGTAACTTAGTCGCTCCGGATAGTTCACGAGAGTCCAGCCGTGCTGACCAAGGTCAATGCTGGACTCGGTGTCTTCGATGACAGTGCGGTCCTGGATGTACGTCCGGATCTCGAATCCCCCCCTGGCTTCAACCTCCACGATGTCCTCGAGGGCGCGCTTCCGGATGATGGCATTCGCGCCGACCCAGAAGGTGGCTCCGTAGTACGTCATTCCCTGGTGAAGGATGTGCTGCAGATCAGTCGTGGCTCCCGCGACGCGTTCGATCCGGGTGGGTGCGCCCCGGAAGGAAGAGTAGGGCGTCTGGGTCACGGCGACGCGCTCGTTGCCCRCCGATTCGAGGAAGTACACCAGACGGAGGCAGTAGTCGCGCAGAAGGAGCGAGTCGGCGTCGAGGGTGAGGAGGTAGGTGGTGTCCGGGAAATCCAGGATCCGGTCCGAGTCTTCAAGCTCGGCGTCGCCCTGGACTTTACGCAGGACCACGCCGTCGGCGGTGTCCTCTTCCTTCCAGGAGTGTCCCATCAGGGAAATGTAGGCATTGAGGTTCATCGCCTTGTTGGCCTCGTGCGAGAGGCTGGCGTATTTCTTGCGCTCGAAAGTTTCGGTGGAAACGTTGAAGATCCAGGTGAGGCGCAGGTACAGCTCGTCGAGCCGGGACCACGGCGGCGAGGCGTGCTGCACGAAAGCAGCGTTCAGGCCAACCAGGACCAGCCGCAGCTCGCGGGCGAGCCCCATCAGGACCAGGTCCACGAAGAACTCGTCCACGTGGTCTTCGACCTGCTCGCCTGCCGCCATGGATTCCAGC
This sequence comes from Arthrobacter sp. YAF17, assembly GCF_052113365.1. Taxonomy (NCBI): domain Bacteria; kingdom Bacillati; phylum Actinomycetota; class Actinomycetes; order Micrococcales; family Micrococcaceae; genus Arthrobacter; species Arthrobacter sp. YAF17. Next base: position 82,570 of record NZ_JBFRDB010000005.1, read on the forward strand.
CATTCTGCTGCCGCCTCGTACTCGACGATCAGCAACGCCAGCTCGGCGCGCTCTTTGGGAGCTACCGTCTTTGCACGGCGACGGAAATCCGTCAGGGCGGAGTTGAACCGCGCCGCGGGGATGCTCATAGCCGCGGAAATTTCGGCCGACAGGCCGCGGGTCCTTTCAAGTTTGGCTCGATCAGCCGGGTCGGAGGGATTGGGCGGATCGTCAACCAGAAGGACAACTTTGAGGTCGGGAAATTCCTGCAGTGCTGCTGACCACAGCGTGGCCCGCACCACTTGCGGTTCCTCGGCGTAGGACGGCACCAGCACCGTAATGCCTTCGGCGTAGTCAGCGAAGTGGCGGTCCAATTCCCCGCGCGGAACCCGTGAATGGTCCCGGAACCGGTACAGGGCACCCTGACGCGCTATCAGGTACATTAGCGCCGAAAAAGTCAGGAATGTTACGACAACCAGATAGGAGACTGTCTCAAATTGGAATCTGAACCCGGCATTCGGGTTGTCGGCCAACTCCCGCAGAATTGTCGAAATGACGTAGCTGACCCAGGCAAGGAGCGTGGTGAGAATGCCCAGCCGGCCAAGGATAATTTTCCGGCGGGAGGGCCGTGGGTGAACAATCGAAAGCGGTTCGGACCGCTTTTCAGCGCCCCACTGACGGCGCCGAACTGCACCCTTTTGTTCACTAACGACGCTTTCTGCGTCAGGGCGCGGCAAGACTAGCTGATCAGACATTGGTCCCCATAGACTGCAAAATCGGCGTTTTGGCGTGCGCTGACGACAAATCGCGCCCGGTGCACCGGAATGTTCCAGTGAGTGCCCTTATGATAATGCAAGGTCAGACCGCTACCGGACATAAGACACCCCGGAAATTCCACGAACTGATCCCGATGGCCGGCGTGTGCCCGGCGGTTCACTAAAAGACATAAGGGGGCCCTGTGTCCAAAAGATTCCCAGGCCGCAAATTATCGATCGTTCGGGTGGGCATTCTCACCGGCGTCGTCATGGCAATCACGGCGGGAAGTGTGGCCGCATGGGGCAACTTCCAGGATGTGAGGACGGCCGAATCCATTCCGTCCATTTTCTCCGGCTACGTGGACGTCACGGCGACTCCGCGCTACGCCTTCGAGGACCCGGTATCGAAGGAAGCCGAAAACGTACTGCTGTCCTTCATTGTGGCGGACGCCGGGAATGGCTGCACCCCGAGTTGGGGCGCCGCCTACTCCCTCGACGAGGCCGGATCCGCGCTGGACGTGGACCGCAGGGTTGCCCGGCTCCAGCAGTTGGGCGGGACCGTCTCGATCTCTTTCGGCGGCCTGATCAACAAGGAACTGGCCACGACCTGCACTGACGCTGGCAAACTCGAGGCCGCCTACGGCGCCGTCGTGGACCGCTACAACGTCAGCAGCATCGACTTGGACATCGAAGGCGAAGCCCTCAGCGACGTCGCTTCCCTTGACCGGCGGGCAGCGGCCGTCGCGGCGCTGCAGCAGGATCGCCGCGGGAGCGGCAAGGACCTCACCGTGTGGCTGACCCTGCCGGCAGACCCCAACGGACTAACGACGGCGGGCAGCGACGCCGTGCGCCGGATGATCGCCGCGGGGACTGACCTGGCCGGCGTGAACATTATGACCATGGACTATGGCGGCAGCAGGCTGACGGACCGGTCGATGTACGGGAATGCCGTCTCGGCTGCGGAAGCCGCCCACCGGCAGCTCACCGGCTTGTACCGGGACGCCGGCAGCGAGCTGGGTAGTGAGACCGTATGGCGCAAGATCGGGCTGACGCCGATGATCGGCCAGAACGACATCGCCGGTGAAATCTTCACGCTCAAGGACGCGGAGGAACTCAGCGCCTACGCGAGCGCCAAGGGCGTCGGCCGCCTGTCCATGTGGTCCCTGAACCGTGACCGGACATGCAGCCCCAACTACCCCGACGTCACGCAAGTCTCGGACGGCTGCAGCGGCGTCGAGCAGGGAACAGCAACGTTTGCCACGATTCTCGGTGCCGGCGTCACCGGCAGTCCTCCCACCGCGCCAGCAGCCGTGGCGCAGCCGACGCGGGCCCCGGCCGTCACCGATGATCCGTCGACCAGCCCTTACCCGGTTTGGAACGAAAGCACCGCCTACACGAGTGGCGAGCGGATCGTCTGGCACTCCAATGTCTACGAGGCCAAGTGGTGGACCCGGGCCGACACGCCGGACAACCCGGTGCTCCAGGGCGCCGCAACGCCGTGGCGCATCATCGGCCCGGTACTGCCCGGCGACAGGCCCACCCCGCAGCTCACCGCCCCGGACGGCACCGCGCCGCAGTGGGAGCCTGCCAAGGTCTACCGCAAGGGCGACCGGGTGCTCTTTGAGGGCCGGGTGTTTGAGGCGAAATGGTGGACTCAGACGGACAGCCCCGAGGCTGCCCTGCAGGGATCACCGGAATCGCCGTGGTCCAAGCTCCGCGACGAGGAACTGCTGAAGCTGATGACGACGCCGGCTCCCACGCCGGCGCCGTCCCCATAGGGCGGGCTCAGGCCGTCCCCGGGCCCGCCCTATGGGGTCGGGCCCGGCTCATGCCTGCAGCGCCCCGCGGGACTTCCGGAGCGAGCGGTCCCGGCCCACCCGCTGGGCTACCACCAGACCCACGGCGGCCGTGCCGATGGTGATGGGGTACCCCATGAGCCGCTCCAGGGTCCCCGGCTCCGGCACGTCCATCCCTGTCACCCCGCCGGTGACCAGGTCGCCGAGAGACACGAGGCCGCAGACCAGGATGGGCCAGCTAAGGGGTGTCTGCCGAAGCCACAGCCACCCCAGCAGCAACAGGGCCAGGCTCCCGGCACCGAAATACATGATGGCGCCCACCCCGTGCCACACGGAACCGGCGTCCTCAGGGACCAGCCCCACCAGGACGGTGCCGGCTCCGGCGACGGCGGTGAGGGAACGTGCGGAGACCGCGGCAGCCCAAGTGAAACGGCCACCCGGCACCAGTGTGAACTGTGCGCCGGGCCGCGCTGCCGTGCACAGCAGCGCCGAACTCAGCAGCAGGGCGCCGACCATCATCCCGATGCCCTGGACCACGAACGAGGCGTTCATGAGCACATGCGCCGGCGAGCAGACGTCGCGGCCGTCGAAAAGCCCGCAGCCCGCGGCGCCCAGATCGCTGATGTAACCGGTCCGGCGGCTGTACGGCTGCTGCCCCGCCCACGCGCCGATCACGGCCGCCTCCGCCACGAAATACTGCAGCACGCTGAGCAGCGCCAGTGCGCCCGCATAAAACCGCGTGGACGGCAGATCGGGGATGTAGATAATGTTTTGGGACGGCGAGTCAGCGGGGGCGGCCATGCCAAGAGCGTAGTACGGCCCGTCACCTTGTATGCTTATATCCGTGTCCGAACGGGCCGGCCCGCGGCCGTCCAGCACGGATACCCGCCCTCGTAGCTCAGTGGATAGAGCACGGCTCTCCTAAAGCCGGTGTCGTTGGTTCGATTCCAATCGAGGGCACTTGAACCCCCAGCCGCCGGCCGCCGCTCCGGACTTCGATCTCCGCGCCTACCTGCTGGGCTCCTGGACCGTGGAACGCACCCTCCTCGACAGGTCCACCGGCACCCGCGGGTCCTTCACCGGCGTCGTCCGCTTTACCAAAACGCCCGACGGCGGCCTCCGCTTCCGCGAAGAGGGCACCGTTGCCTGGGCATCCGTCCCCGGCGGACCGGCGGGCACACCGTTCGCCGGGCCGGCGAGCCGGGAATACCTGCTGCGGCCCGCCGGCGCACCGGACACGATGGACATGTTCTTCCCCGACGGCAGGCCGTTCCACCGCATGGGCTTCGGCCCGCAGAGCGGCCGGGACCAGCACTGGTGCGACCCGGACAACTACCGCGTGCAGTACACCTGGACCGGTCCGGATGAGTTCCGCTACGAGTGGGATGTCACCGGCCCAGCCAAGGACCAACTGCTCACGTCCGTGCTCCACCGGACCACGGACGCCGCATGAACACGCCCGCCATGAACCCGCTCATTGTGGTTTCCGCCGTCTGTGTCTTCGACGAGGCCGGGCGCCTCCTCACCGTCCGCAAACGCGGCACGGACAAGTTCATGCACCCCGGCGGCAAGCCCGAGGCGGGCGAGACAGCCGCCCAGACGGCCGCCCGGGAGCTGGCGGAAGAAGTCGGAATCGTCCTCGCGGCGGACAAGCTGGTGCTCCTGGGCGTCTGGTTCGCGGACGCCGCCAACGAGGCCGCGACGCAGATCCAGGCCACGGTCTTCACCGCCCCCGGAGTCTGGCATGCCCGGCCCTCCGCCGAGATCGCCGAGATCCGCTGGCTGGACCTGGCGGCGGAGCTGCCGGATGACCTCGCCCCGCTGCTCACCGACCACGTCCTGCCAGCCCTCTCGGGCCAGCAAGGCTAGAGCCCGGGAACGGACTCCTCGGCCACGGCACTGGCCTCGGCGAACTGGGTCCGGTACAGCTCCGCATAGCGGCCCTCGGCGGCCAGCAGGCCGCTGTGGGTTCCGCGCTCCACGATCCGGCCGTCCTCCACCACCAGGATGGCGTCGGCGGCCCGGATGGTGGACAGCCGGTGCGCAATCACGACGGCGGTGCGGCCCTCGAGCGCGGCGCTGAGCGCCTCCTGGACAGCGGCCTCGTTGGTGGAATCCAGGGCCGCGGTGGCCTCGTCCAGGATGACGACGCGCGGCTGTGCGATGAGCAGCCGGGCGATGGTGAGGCGCTGGCGTTCGCCGCCCGAGAGCCGGTACCCGCGCTCCCCCACCACCGTGTCCAGACCATCCGGGAGCGAGCGGATCATGACTTCCAGCCGCGCCTGCCGCAGCACGTCCCACATCAGCTCGTCGCTGGCGTCCGGGCGGGCCAGACGCAGGTTGGAGGCGATGCTCTCGTGGAAAAGGTGCCCGTCCTGGGTGACCATGCCGAGCGTGTGCCGCATGGAATCGAAGGTCAGGTCCCGGACGTCCACGCCGGTGCCGGGAACGGTTCCGCCAAAGCGCACGGCACCGGAATCGACGTCGTACAGGCGCGACAGCAGCTGCGCGATCGTAGACTTGCCGGCGCCCGAGGAGCCGACGAGGGCGACCGTCTGGCCGGGTTCCACCCGGAAGCTGATGCCGTGCAGCACCTCCTCGCCGCCGCGGGTGTCCAGCGTGGACACGTCTTCCAGCGAGGCGAGCGAGACCTTGTCCGCCGACGGGTAGGAGAAGCGGACGTCGTCGAACTCCACGGACAGCGGCCCGGCCGGCGACTGCACCGCGTCAGGCTTCTGCTCGATGAGCGGCTTGAGGTCCAGGATCTCGAAGACCCGCTCGAAGCTGACCAGGGCGCTCATGATCTCGACGCGGGCGTTGGAGAGCGCGGTGAGCGGCGCGTAGAGGCGGGTCAGCAGCAGGGCCAGCACCACGACGTCGCCGGCTGCCAGCTGCCCCTGCAGCGCCAGGAAACCGCCCAGGCCGTAGACCAGGGCGAGGGCCAGCGCCGAGACCAGCGTCAGGGCGGTCACGAAGGTGAACTGCAGCATCGCCGTGCGGACGCCGATGTCCCGCACCCGGCCCGCGCGGGCCGCGAACTCCCGGGATTCCTCGTCGGGGCGGCCGAAGAGCTTCACCAGCGTGGCGCCCGGGGCGGAGAAACGCTCCGTCATCTGCGTGCCCATGGAGGCGTTGTGTTCCGCGGCCTCGCGGCGCAGGTCGGCCAGCTTGGAACCCATCCGACGGGCCGGAATCAGGAAGATGGGCAGCAGGATCATGGCCAGCACCGTCACCAGCCAGGACTTGCCCAGCATGACCACCAGTGTCAGGGCGAGGGCAACGACGTTGCTGACGACGCCGGACAGGGTCCCGGCGAACGCCGACTGCGCGCCGATCACGTCATTGTTCAGCCTGCTGACAAGCGCCCCGGTGCGGGTGCGGGTGAAGAAGGCGATCGGCATCTTCTGCACGTGGTCGAAGACCTTGGTGCGCAGGTCCACGATCACGCCTTCGCCGATCGTGGAGGACAGCCAGCGGGTGACGAGTCCCAGCCCGGCCTCGGCGACCGCCACGATGGCGATCAGCACGGCCAGCCAGACCACGACGTCGGTGCCCGCGCCCGCGATGATCGCATCCACCACCTGCCCGGCCAGGACCGGGGTGGCGACGGCCAGCACGGCCATCACGATCGACAGCAGGACGAAGGCGATCAGCCGGCCCTTGTGCGGACGGGCGAAGCTGAACACACGCTTGAGCGTTTCCTTCGAGAACGGCTTCGAGCCGCTGGAGGCGCGCGTGATGTTGTACAAGGAGCTCCACGCAACCCGGTCCATGCTCATGAGTTCTTGCCTTTCGGGGCGGTGGCGCCCAGCAGCTCCGTGACGACGCCGTTGTTCACGTTCCAGCGCGCGTCGAGGCGCACGTTTTCCAGCAGTCTGCGGTCGTGGGTGACCAGCAGCAGGGCGCCGTCGTAGCCTTCGAGGGCCTCTTCGAGCTGTTCGATCGCCGGGAGGTCCAGGTGGTTGGTGGGTTCGTCGAGCACCAGCAGGTTCACTCCGCGCGCCTGCAGGAGGGCCAGCGCGGCGCGGGTCCGCTCCCCCGGCGACAGGGAGTCGACCGGCCGGGAGGTGTGGTCTGCCTTGAGGCCGAACTTGGCCAGCAGGGTCCGCACTTCCGCCGGGGACTGGTCCGTCAGGACGGCTTCGACGGCGTCTGCCAGTTTCAGCCCGCCGGCCAGCAGCCCGCGGGCCTGGTCAATTTCGCCGACCGCCACGGAGGCGCCCATCGAGGCGTCGCCGGAATCGGGCCGCTGGACGCCCAGCAGCAGGCGGAGCAGGGTGGACTTCCCGGCGCCGTTGGGCCCGGTGATGCCGATCCGTTCCCCGGCGTTGAGCTGCAGGTTAACGGGTCCGAGGGTGAAACCGCTCTGGTGGACCACCGCGTCGCGAAGCGTCGCCACAACAGCGCTGGACCGCGGCGCCGCCCCGATGGTGAACTGCAGCTGCCATTCCTTGCGGGGTTCTTCGACCTCTTCGAGCCGGGCGATGCGGGATTCCATCTGGCGGACCTTCTGGCCCTGCTTTTCGGAAGATTCGGTGCTGGCCGCGCGGCGGATCTTGTCATTGTCCGGGTTCTTCTTCATCGCGTTCCGGACGCCCTGGGAGCTCCACTCGCGCTGGGTTCGGGCCCGGGACACCAGGTCTGCCTTGGTGTTGGCGAACTCTTCGTACCGTTCACGGGCGTGCCGGCGCGCGACGGCGCGTTCTTCGAGGTAGGCCTCGTACCCGCCGTCGTATACGGCCACGGAATTCTGCGCGAGGTCGAGTTCCACGATGGTGGTGACGCAGCGGGCGAGGAACTCGCGGTCATGGGAGACCAGCACGACGCCGCCGCGGAGCCCCTGCACGAAAGCCTCCAGCCTGGCCAGCCCGTTGAGGTCCAGGTCGTTGGTGGGTTCGTCCAGGAGCACGACGTCGAAGCGGCTGAGGAGCAGTGCCGCGAGCGCCACGCGTGCGGCCTGGCCGCCGGAAAGCCCCGTCATGTCCGCGTCCTGGCCTACCTCCAGGCCGAGGTCCGCCAGCACAGCCGGGATGCGTTCTTCCAGGTCGGCGGCGCCGGAGGCCATCCAGCGGTCGAAGGCATGGGAGTAGGCGTCGTCGGCGCCGGGGGCTCCGGCACCAAGGGCCTCCGCCGCGGATTCCATCTCGACAGTGGCCTGGGCGCAGCCGGTACGCCGGGCTATGTATCCGCCCACCGTTTCGCCAGCGATCCGTTCGTGCTCCTGGGGCAGCCAGCCCACGAACGCGTCGGCCGGGGCAAGGCTGACCGTGCCATCCTGCGGCTCGTCCACTCCGGCAAGGAGCCGGAGCAGGGTGGATTTGCCCGCACCATTGGCTCCCACGACGCCGACGACGTCGCCCGGTGCGACGGTCAGGGAGAGTTTGGAGAAGAGTGTGCGGTGGTCGTGACCACCGGCGAGGTCCTTGGCAACAAGGGTTGCAGTCATTAGTCCATCCTCTCACCGCGGCCCAAAACAGAGGGCCGGGGGGCGCTCCGGGCGGCCAATAGCCGCCGGGCATGAAAGAACCCGCTGGTCCGGACTTGGGGGGTGTACGGACCAGCGGGTTCGAGGACCTAGCATAGTTGAATCAGCACCTCCCGTAAAATCAATGCAGTTCTTGCTCCACCGATCTTCAGAAGCGCCCCTTCCATTCGACTCCGCAGGAAGCCATAGATGCCATTACCCGCCAAGGCGTTTCAACACTGGCTCCATGGCGTTGCTCCCACCGCGAGCACGGCCGATATCTGCAGGATCTCCGGGATCAAACGCACCACGCTCGCCCAGCAGCTGGTTCGGGGAAAGGTCGCGGAAACCACCCTGGTAAGCATCAGCCGCGCCCTGAAACGCAACCCACTGGCCGACCTCGGCTCGTTTGACAGCTATGCGGAGCTTGCGAAGCAGCCGCAGCCGCCCACCGCTGCAGAACTCGTGAGCCAGATTGCGACGATGGACCTGCTCCGCGCGGTTATTTCCCGCTCGTCCCCGGCGTATGGCGGCTTCGGCGACAGCGGCAGCGCGTTGACCCCCGCGCTCAGCGCAGCCCCGCACGCCACCTCCGTCCGGAACTGGGTGGACGCGATCGACGACGGCGAACTGCGGCACCGCGTTTCGGCGGCAACGGGAGTCGCGCCCCAGAACTATTCGGCGCAGTTGACCGCTAACCGGCTGTCCCCGGAACTGGCGGTCGCTACCGCGCGCGCGGCTGGCGTAGGATTCACGGGCGGACTCGTCGCCACCGGACTGTTGACGGAGCGGGAAGCCGGTTGGGTGCCGGAGGCAAGGCAGGCGGCCCTGGACGCACTCTCCGACGGCGAGCTCACGGCCCTTTCCGGCGAGCGCCTGCAGTCCCTAGGCCGGACTTTGCGCCGCCAGGAGCAGGAACACGAACAGACAAAAAAGATATGGGAGAACCTCGGATGATCGCGATCCTGCAGTGGACTACGTTGGCGGTCTGCGCCCTCGTCGCAATAATCCGTGTCCCCAGTGCGCTCCGGGGTGAAAACCGGTCAATATTCGGTATTTTCGCGCTGTCAGCGTTTGCGATCTTGTTGAGCATTAACGCCGTGTACCTTCCCGTGGACGCATGGCTGGGTTCGCAGAACTTTGCGAACCTCATCCTCCGCTTCCTCATTTACAGTGTGGTTCTTCTGGCCGGATACAAGATCGCCAAGGGCTTCGACGCACAACGCAGCGTGTGGCTCATCGTCGGTCCGGTTGGCCTCGCAGTACTGGCCCTCGTAGCGGTCGCCACGGTGGTCCCGTTCCTCCTTGCCAACACGACGGGAAGCTCGACCGGACTGGGCACGCTACCGGACCAGAGTGCCAACAACGTCGAGCTCATCAAGCTGTATACGGTTGCCGGCAGGTTCTACCCGTCCTTCGTCGCCGCATGCCTGTTGCCGGCCACCATCAGGACCATGAGAAGCGGGCTGCCACGGCTTCCACGGAGCGGGGCCGCGGTCCTAGCCGTAGGATCCTGCGCCATGATTCTTTTGTCATTCAGTGACCTGTTGCCGCGGCATCTCGCCTACCTGCAGTACTTCATCAGCTCCACCGCCATTCTCGGCCTCGTCCTGGGGCTCACACTGATGTGGCTCAGCCGGGTGCTGGCGGCCAAGCGCCTCGCTGGCAGGCCTCTCGGATGATCTCGATCCTGCAGTGGACAACTCTCGCGGTCTGCGCCATTGTTGCGATCGCGCGGATTCCCAGTGCCCTGCGCGGTGAGAACCGGTCACTTTTCGGCGTTTTCCTGCTCCTGACCGTCGCCATTCTGCTGGGCATTGATGCGAGCTATGTGGCCATCGATTCGTGGCTCGGTTCGCAGAACTACACCAACCTCATCCTTCGGTTCGTGGTCTACGGGACAGTACTTCTGGCCGGATACCGGATAGCCAAGGCTTTCGACGCGCGGAAGAGCATCCGCCTCATCGTCGGCCCCGCCGGTCGAGGAGTTCTCTCCGTCATAGGCATCGCCACCTTGGTCCTCTTCCTGTTGGCCGACACCGCAGGAACCGAAACCGGGCTGAGAGACCTCCCCGCCAGGAGCCCTCAGAATGCCGCCCTCATCGAGTCGTATGCCGCTGCCGGTCGCCTGTACCCCTCCTACGTGGCAGCCTGCATCCTGCCCGCTACCTGCCTTGCCGTCGGCCAGAGACTACCCCTGGCCATCCGCATCGGAGCGCTATTGCTGACCGTCGCCTTCGCGGGTATGGCCTTCGGCTCCTTCTTCCCCCTGATCCCGTCGGAGGTTGGATATGTGGAATCCATTATCAATTTCAGTTCGATACTGTGTCTTGCCCTGGGTCTCGCTTTCGTCTGGATCTCCAGCCTGATGTCGAAGCGCACCGTTCGCTCTTGACTGGCCGTCCAAGGCAGTGGCTAAGCGGACACCGAAGATGCAAACTGACTTCACTGGATAGGCATTGGGGGCTGAGCCGCCAAGCGATTTGAGAGATCCCGATGATGGCAACGCTGGAGTGGGCGACACTGACCGTGTGCTGCGTGGCGCTCCTCCTGCGGGTCCCGGACGCCGTGAAGGGCCGGAACAGAACCGTCTTCGGCATCCTCCTGCTGGCAACGATCTGCAGCCTGCTCGCCGTCTCCGAGCTCTACGTGGCGATTGACGGCGCCCTGGGTGGACGGCATGTGACGAGCCTGATCCTGCGCTATCTTGTCTTCGCGACAGTTTTGCTGGTGGGCCTCCGCATCACCAGGGGCCTCGCGGCCACCAGAGGCTACGGCCTCATCGCGGGCACTGCCGGCCGCTTGGCGCTGGCGCTCTGCTGCCTGGCCGTGCTGGCGACGTTTCTCCTGCTGGACACGGCCGGGGCATCGGCGGGGCTGCGGGTCCCCTCCGACGTCGGCGGCAGGAACGCCGCCCTGGCCGCCTATTACACCGCTGCGGGCCGTACCTACCCGGCGTTCGTGTCGCTCATTCTGGTTCCCCCGTTGCTGGCCACGGTCAGGAGCCGACAGCCTCGCCTGGTCAGGGCCGGAGCCCTGCTGGTCCTCCTGGGGGCCCTGTTCGCGATCCTTAGCCTTCCGGTCTCACTGGCCCCAGCCGCCTGGGCCGAGGCGTTGCGTTTCGTCAACTACACGGCGGTTCTGGGCTACGTTGCAGGCCTTGCCGCCCTGTGGTTCTCCGGGCTGATCAGCAACCCATCAGGTAACGCTAAGGCAACATTACGCCGGAACCTCGGCTGAGCATTCACAAAATCATTAGACCGTGAGAGAATCATGAATGTGTGAAAGCGGCATACGCTTCGTGAACGGGAACAATCCGTGCGGAGCCGAGGCAGCCGCCCAAACGCCATTGGGGGGATGAGTGGTAGCGGTCCGGCTGGACCGCTCCCACTCAGCCTGTTTAACGGCACATTCGGACGCGCGGGCCAGCTCCCTGCTCGACGTTCCGGTCCTCAGCGCGGCAACCTCAGCGCACGAACCTCAGGGTCACCAGCTGGAAGGGCCGCAGCGCCAGTTCCGCCGAGTTCCCAGCCAGGGTCACGCCCGGCGCACCGGCCGGGCGCTCCAGCAGATCCACGGTGTGGACGCCGTTGACGTCGAAGCCAGCCGTCACCAGCCCCCCGGACCGCTCCCCCAGCGATTCGTAGACCCGCACGATCACGTCGCCGGAGCCGTCCTCGGCCAGTTTCACGGCTTCAACGACCAGGGCCGGGTTCGAGACGGCAACGAGCGGATCTGCGCCGTGGGCACCCTTGCGAACCCGCGGTGAAAGGTTCGTTCGGTAGCCCTCCTGGACGGCGTCGGCGATGCTGGCACCGGGCCGGATCGTGACGTTCAATTCGTGCCGGCCGCGGTCCGCACCGGGGTCGGGGAACTTGGGTGCGCGCAGCAGCGAGAGCCGCACGGTGGTGGTGGTCCCGCCGTCGTCCTCCCGGATGTTCCGGGTGACGTCATGGCCGTAGGTCGACGAGTTGGAAATAGCCACGCCGTAGCCAGGTTCGGCCACGTGGATCCACCGGTGGGCGCAGATCTCGAACTTCGCAGCCTCCCACGAGGTGTTCAGGTGAGTCGGGCGGAAGACATGGCCGAACTGGGTCTCCGCGGCCGAGCGGTCCGCCCGGACATCGAGCGCGAACCCGAGCTTGAGCAGCTTTTCGCTTTCCTTCCAGTCCACGGCCGTGGAAATCGCCAAAGATTCCGCTCCCGGCCCCAGCGAGATCCGCTGCGTCACCCCAGAAGTACCCGCCAGCCGTTCCACCACGACGACGGCGTCCGGGCCGCTGTGTTCCACGGCCATCGAGCGGGCGTCGGTGAGCTGGACGACGTTGCGGCGGTAGAAGGCGTCGATGTCCCAGGCATCCCATTCGTTGGGGGTGTCCCGGTGCAGCTCCAGCAGGTTCCCGTACTGCCCGGGGGCGATCGCATCGCGCCCGCTCGCGTGGTCGACCAGGGATTCAAGGAGGCCGCCCGCGTTGATGACGGCCCGGATGACCCCGTTGTCGAGGATGTAGCCGCCGGCAGACTCGGTGACCAGCACGGTCTGCCCGTCGACGGCCGGCACGGCCGCGGCCAGCGCGGCGACACCGCTGCGAACGTGCGGGGCTGCGTTGAGCAGGAAGTCTGTGTCCCCTGCCCCCAGCACGGCTCCGGCGGCGTCGTCGATGATCGCCTCAAGTCTCTTGCCCACGGCCGTGTAGTTCCGTTCCGCGTCCTGGTGCACCCAGGCGATGGAGCTGCCGGGGAGGATGTCATGGAACTGCTGCAGCAGGACCAGCCGCCAGAGACGCTTGAGCTCCGCCGCCGGGTAGCTGTACCCGGTGCGGACAGCGGCCGTGGCGCACCAGAGCTCGGCTTCGCGCAGCAAGTGCTCGCTGCGACGGTTGCCCAGTTTTGTCTTAGCCTGACTCGTGTAAGTGCCACGGTGCAGCTCGAGATACAACTCGCCAACCCAGACGGGGAGTGCCTCGTACTCGGCCTCGGCCCGGGCGAAGAAGCTGGCCGCCGGGCCGAGCTCCACCTTCGGCGATCCTTCCAGGTCCGCGGTACGGCGCGCCGCTGCCAGCATCTCGCGGGTGGGCCCGCCGCCGCCGTCGCCATAGCCAAACGGGACCAGCGAGATGGTGCCCCGGCCGTGGTCCCGGTAGTTCCGCTCGGCGTGGGCGAGCTCCCGGCCGCTGAGTTCCGAGTTGTAGCTGTCCACCGGCGGGAAGTGCGTGAAAAGCCGGGTGCCGTCGATTCCTTCCCAATTAAAGGTGTGGTGCGGCATCCGGTTGGCCTGGTTCCAGGAGATCTTCTGGGTCAGGAACCACTTGCTGCCGGCGGCCTTGACGATCTGCGGCATGGCCGCCGAATAGCCGAACGAGTCCGGAAGCCAGGCTTCCTCGCATTCGACGCCGAACTCGGCGAGGAAGAAGCTTTTCCCCTCCAGGAACTGGCGGGCCATGGCCTCGCCGGCGGGCATGTTGGTGTCCGATTCGACCCACATGCCGCCCACCGGGACGAACTGGCCGGTCATGACCTTCTCCCGGATCCGTCCGAAGAGCTCCGGATAAAATTCCTTGATCCAGGCCAACTGCTGGGCCGAGGAGCAGGAAAACACGAACCCGGGATCCTCGTCCATCAGGGCCACCACGTTGGAAAAGGTGCGGGCGCATTTGCGGATGGTTTCTCTGACGGGCCAGAGCCACGCGGAGTCGATGTGCGCATGCCCGGTGGCGAGCAGGTGGTGTGCCGAGGCGTAGGCCGGCCGGGCCAGGACACCAGCGAGGGCCTCCCGCCCCGCCGCTGCTGTGCCCGGGACGTCCTCGGGGTCCATGATGTCCAGCATCCGTTCCAGCGCACGAAGGATTTCGTGGCGGCGGGGCAGTTCCATCGGCAGTTCGTGCATCAGGCCGTTGAGGGTCCAGATGTCCTGCTGCAGTTCCCAGACGGTCTGGTTGAGTTCGGCAATGACGATCCTGCCGAGACGGTACTTTGGCTCGTTGCCCGAGGTTGCCTTGTCCCCGTAAGGGGTGGCCGCGAAGGTCCACCCCTGCGACAGGTCGGGGTTGGCGGCCGCCTCCACATAAAAATCCACGGACATTCCGCTGCCCAGGAGCTTGAGCGGGATGTACTGGTTGCGCGGCGAGATGGCCTTGACGATCGTTCCGTCCGGCCGCCAGGCGATGCCTTCGCACTGGAAGCCGGGAAGGTCGCTGCTGAAGCCAAGGTCCACGATGACTTCCACCGAAGTGTCCGCCGCCGTGCCCCAGGAGTCCGGCACCTGCCCCTGCAGGCGCAGCCATTTGGTGCTCCACGGCCGCCCCCACGCCGCTCCATGCTCCTGCGGCGCGAACTGTTGCCGCAGCGCCTCCAGGACAGGAACCGGTTCATCCGGGACGTCCCAGCTGCTCAGCGTGAGCGGCACGCTGCGCGGGTAGACCGCGGGGGCGACGCGTTCGCGAACAAAGCGGTCGAGCCGGACTTCCGTGAGACGGCGGTCGTCGTGCAATGTGTTCCTCTTAGCGCTGGCGTGGATGACGCTGAAATGCATCCAATCGATGGATATAACTTACTTCGCCGCCGGCCCTCAAGCCAGAACCGAGAACGGGCCTCACCCGCCGACGGCTGCGGGCAGGCCCACCCTGTGGGCGCCTGCATACACATTCAGCGATGTGCCGCGGCTGAATCCGGCCAGCGTCATGCCGCTGGCCTCGGCCAGCTCGACGGCCAGGCTCGACGGCGCGCTGACCGCGGCCAGGACGGGGATGCCGGCCAGGGCGGCCTTCTGCACCAGTTCGAACGACGCCCGCCCGGAGACCTGGAGCACGGTTCCCCGCAGCGGCAGCAGACCTTCGCGGAGGGCCCAGCCCACCACCTTGTCCACGGCATTGTGACGTCCCACGTCCTCGCGCAGGCACAGGAGTTCGGCGGAACCGTCGCCGGCGATCCGGAACAGGCCGGCGGCGTGCACGCCTCCGGTGACGTCAAACACGGCCTGCGCTTCCCTCAGCTTGTCCGGAAGCGACGCGAGCGTGGCCACGGGAACCATCAGCGGGTCGGCCGCGGGACTAAAATGCGAGGACTTGTGCACGGCCTCGATGGAGTCCGTGCCGCAGATGCCGCACGAACTGGACGTGTAGACGTTCCGTCCGGTGTCGGGGCGGACGACGTCGGGCCTGAGCTGGGCTTCCACCACGTTAAACGTCTGGACCCCGTCCTCGTCCTCCCCGGCGCAAAACCGCAGCGAGACGAGCTGGTCCGGAGTCCAGATGACGCCCTCGGAAACGAGGAAGCCCGCGACAAGGTCAAAGTCGTTGCCGGGGGTCCGCATGGTCACAGAGAAGGACAGGCTGCCGATCCGGATTTCCAGCGGCTCCTCGACGGCCAGCACGTCCTCCCGGTGGCGCACCGGGAATTCGAGGGCTTGTGGCGAACCGTCCAGTACATACTTGTGCACCTTGCGGCGCTGCGTGACGCGGCCCATCAGGTACTCCTAACCAACATAACTCCATCATGGCAAGCGCCGGGCCGGGTGGCCAGCGCGGGTTTTGCACCGGGCACTACCCCAGCAGTTCGCTCCAGTCCACGGGGCCGCCGGTACCCGTGGGCTTCCGGGCGGCCCGTTTGGGGGCAGGTTTGTCCTGGGCCGGCATCAGGTCCGCGAGGGCCGCGCCCCAGGGGAGGGCGAAGGCCGGGACCGGTTCCCCGAGCTGCACGCCGTGCGGCGGGACCACCAGCACGCCGTCGGCGGCGGCCAGTCCGCGCATCATTCCCGGGCCGGTGTGCTGCGCCGGGGACGCCATGCCGTAGACCAGCCGGAAGGGCATCAGCCGGGTCCTGCCGGGGTCCGGCTCGATCATGGAGCCGCAGGGCACCTCGGTGACCGGCGGCAGCGTCCGGTGACCCAGCGCGGCCAGGAGCGGGGCCCCGATGGTCGAGAGTGCCATCATGGCCGCGAGCGGGTTGCCCGGCAGCCCGATAATGAACCTGCCGTCGGGCAGTTCTGCCAGGACGGCGGGGTGGCCGGGCCGCATAGCGATGCCGTCGATGAGAAGTCGTCCGCCCAGTTCGGCGACCGAACGGCGCAGGTGGTCCGTGCCTGACCGGCCGGTGCCGCCGGTGGTGATGACGACGTCGGCGGGCAGCAGTTCAGCGGCTGGCACCAGGTCGGCGGCGGGATGCACGGAAGGCTGGGTCGCAGCACCCTCGCCGGCGCCCTCGGCGGGTTCGGTGTCCTCGAGCGCTGCGAGCCACTCGGCGTAGCTGTCGCCTATTTTCGTTTCGCCGGCACAGATCCCGCCGAGCATTTCCACAACGGCCGCGAGCTGGGGACCGAACGTGTCGCGCACCTCCCCCGGCCGCGGAATCCCTGCCGCGACGACCTCGGAGCCGGTGAACACGAGACGGACCAGCGCCTTGCCCTGGACCGGGAGCGCATCGTGGCCGGCGAGGGCTGCGAGGGCCAGGTGGGCGGGATTGAGCAGGGTGCCGCGCTTGATCAGGACTTCGCCGGCGGCGGCTTCCTCCGCCGCCTTCCGGATGTGCTCACCGTTCCGGGGCTCACCGGGTTTGGCGGCGCCGGCGAGCTGCAGAACCGGGAGCCCGTCCTCATCGGCGGCTATCTCGCCGCTTTCACTCCGCAGCACGGCCTTCGCGCCGGGCGGGATCAGCCCGCCCGTGGCGATCGGGCTCGCCTGGTGGGGGGCCAGCCGCTGGCCGGGTTCCGCGAGGATCCAGGGCCCGCTGCCGTTGACGGCCCAGCCGTCCATGGCGGACGAGGCGTAGTGCGGCATGTCCGCGAGCGCTTCCACGTCGGCAGCGAGTTTTCTCCCCAAGGCGTCACGAAGGGCAGTGGGCGCGGCGGGGATGGGGTCTGCGCAGTCGAAGGCGAGCTGCCAGGCTTCCTGCCAGGTGTGCGCGAGGTGCCGGTGCGGCACCTCAGGTTCCTCGACCGGGGCGGGGCCGCTGGCTCCACCCCCGGGAGTCGCACCGGAGCGGCTTACAGCGGGCATGTCGCCGGCATGCTCATCCCCGGCGGCAGCTGCGCTGCCGGAAGGGGGTGCAGGCGTCATGCTCCGGAGGCTTCGTTGGCTGCGTAGTCTTTGGCGAGTTTGCCGGCCACGCCCATTGCTGCCTGCATCGAGACCGCATCGGTGGCCTGACCGGAGCCTGAGGCCAGGCCTGCCGCGAAACCGGCGATGAACGTCGTCAGGGGCGCGGCCGGGCGGACCACGGAGTGCGCCGCCACCCCGGCCAAAGCCAGAACCGCGTTCACATCTACCTCGACGTCTTCCAGTTCCAGGGCCTGAAGCAGGGCACGGCACCAGTCTTCCAGTGTTTCATCCTGGCTCTTCACCGCTTGCCTCCAAGGTCGAATTCTGCCGGGGAGCCCCGGGCCGGGTGGCCGCCTCATGGCTGTCGCGGCCATGGCTGCCGAGTGGAACGGTTACCCCTAATGCGGACGCATCGTCCCAGGTATCCACATCATCCGTAGACCCCCCGGGCACGCTGACTTCCCGCACCTCCAGACTAGCAAGAAGGGCGAACACCGAGGCGTTTTCGAGTGTGCCGCGCTTCCCGGCTTCACGGGCGCACCGTTGTAGCGCAACCGTGCCATATAAACCCAGCAGCGGCTGCCGACGCCCGTCGGCGGCCACCGCCATCAGCCCGCCATCCGGAGGAGCTTCCCCTGCCGCTTCCAGCAAGGCCCGGACAGCGGCGCCCGCCCGGGGCATGTCACAGGCCAGGACCAGGGTGAACGGCGCCGCTGGCCGGGGGCGGCCGGCCGCACCGCGGTGCCTTTCCAGGGCGGAGAGGCCTGCCGCGATGGCTGCGGCCGGTCCGGCAAAGGGCGGGTCCTCCCGGCAACTCAGCACGCCTTCCGGCAACGTTCCCGGGTCCGGTCCGACGACGGCGACTGCCGCCGCGCCCCGCGCGGCCTGCAGGGCACGATCAAGGAGGGTGGCGCCGTCGTGCATCAGCCCCGATTTGGGCACGCCGCCCAGCCGGGAGGACCGGCCCCCGGAAAGGATGACTGCATCGAATTCCACCGGCCCAGCCTAACGCGCTCCGGCGCGGACGCCGCGTCGCAAAGATCGGCCACCAGCCGGCAAGCGATGAAGTCCGGCCCGACGGTCAGCCGGCGGCGCCGTTTCAGGCGGCAGATTCCGGCAGCAGGAACGGGTCCCAGGCCGGGGTGGGCTTCTCCAGCTCCTTGATCTGCCAGGTTGCGCCCTTGGGGGGCGCGGGGCTGAAGCTGAGCTTCCATCCCATTTCGGCGGGCGTGTGGTCGCCTTTGGCGTTGTTGCAGCGCAGGCAGGCGGCGACGAGGTTTTCCCACGAATCCGCACCACCCCTGGATTTGGGCTGGACATGATCGATGGTGTGGGCGGCCTTGCCGCAATAGGCGCAACGGTGCCCGTCCCGGCGGAGCACGCCGCGGCGGCTGACGGTCGTCAGGGTGTTGTACCGGGGCCTGATGTAGCGATTCAGCAGAATCACCGAGGGCCGGCCAAGGACGTCCTGCGGTCCAACGACGGGATCGTCGCCTTCCGCCACGACACTGGCCTTTCCAGTCAGCACAAGGACGAGCGCCCGGCGGAAGGTCACAACCGCCAGCGGTTCATATCCAGCATTCAGAACGAGAGTGCGCATCCGCATACCTCTTCACGGCCGCACCCGCCAGGGGCACGAGGGCCGGCTGCCCTCTGCATGGTCGGGCTATGGATCGACAAAACAAGAGTAAACACCGAGGTGCCGTTTCACCGAATCTTTTTTTGCTGGCCGTGGCCCGTGTCGGCTGAAGTTCACGTTGCGGCAACGCAAAGGACCCCGCCGCATGGCAGGGGTCCTTTGCGTAAAAAGCTGTTGTCCTTAGCCGCCGACGCGGATGAAGACCGGGCCGGAGCCGACGTTTACGGTCTGGAGGGAAGTGGTCCCACCGTTCCAACCGCCGTGAACTGCCATGCCGTTGCCGACGTAAACAGCGATGTGGGCCATGCCCGCGCCACCGTTCTGGTAGTACGCGAGGTCGCCCGGCTGTGCCTCGGCGGCGCTCACGGTGCGGCCGAGGGACAGGTAACCTGCCGGCCAGCCGTGGTAGTTGATGCCTGCAGCAGCCAGCGCGTTCGTTGCGAGTGCGGTGCAATCCTGGCCAACGCCGATCTGGGCGTAGGCGGCAGCGGCAATCGTGGCGCCCATGCCGCTGGCGACGCCGGCCGGAGCCTTGGCGCCGGCCACGGAAGCGGTGGCGGCGGCGCCGACCTTGGTGCCGGCGGTGTTGGCGGTGGGCGTTTCCTGGACCTTCACGACGGGCTTCGCCTTGACGGGGGCAGCAATGGTGGCGACTTCGGTCTTGTCGTAAGCGATCGAGATGCTGGAAGCCGCCGAGATGGCCGCGGGGGCGGCGGACTGGACTTCGAGCGTGGAAGCGGAGGTGGATTCGCGCTGAACGTTGGCCTCAGCAGCGTTGGCTGCGATGCCGCTGGTCAGGACGAGGCCGGAAGCAGCAGCGATGACTGCTGCCTGGCGGCCCACGCCACCGGCGTTGTCGCCGACAGCCTTGGCAATAACAGCCAGCGAGTTGGTCTTGGTGACCTCGGCGCGGTGCCGTGCGTTTGCACGAGTAGTCATTAAGTTCTCTCTTTCGTGATCCTGTGGCCGCGCTTTTCAGGCGCGTGCTGAGGACGCTCCGGCATCTTGGGGGTACGCCGGATCGCCCCGAAGTGGGTTACTTAGCGAAGGGTGTACTGCGAAGACGCGCCAAAAGCGGGAACTGCGTGCAGGTGCAGGGCCTGCGGGCCGGACTCAGCAGAGATTGAGACGGCGGTGTGAGATCCGTTCCGGGCGCCGGCAAGGGCAACCGAGGAGTCGGATTTCAGCGGGCTCGTAAGAGCCGCGCAAGCGCGGTGACGCGCAGCATTGTGGCGTGAAGACACGAAAGTAGCCTCTCCCAATGCCTGCGAGGTGAGCTGTCGGATTCGGATGGGAGTCACCCGGCCGCGCTGCTTCCTGGGAAGCTTTGCGACTTAACCCCAAGGCCTTCTTTAGAAGGCCAAAATTGGTTCCCCCGCCCCTGCCAGACGATGTAATGCGAACGGACCTTGAGCGGTGGCAGAGCTAGGCAATCCACTCAAGAGCGCCAACTTCGGAAAAGTTGGCGTAGGTCAAACTTACAACAGTTGGGACTCAATGTCACATTCGGATCACGGCGTGTCACAAGAATGCGAGAGCGTCCGATCAGCTTTGTTACAGCCAGCCGGTCGGGTCGACAACTTCGCCGTTGACCATTACCTCGAAGTGAAGGTGGCAGCCCGTGGAGGCGCCTGTGGTGCCGCTCATCGCCACGACCTCGCCGCGGGAGACCTGCTGGCCAACCTTGACGGTGGCTGAGGACAAGTGGTTGTAGGTGGTCTCCAGGCCGTTGCCATGGTCGATCACGACACGGTTGCCGCCGCCGTAGGGGTGCCAGCCGGTGAACGTCACGGTCCCACTGGCTGCAGCCAGGACGGCCGTGCCGCACTGGGCGGAATAGTCCTGGCCACGGTGGAACTCGCCGGAGCCGCCTGTAATGGGGCTGACGCGATATCCAAAGGGTGACGCGGTTTTCAACTGGGCCAGCGGCGCCCCGAGGCTTCCGGCGGAGGCCGCGCGGGTGATCGAACCGACGGACTGGGCACTCAGCAACTGCTTGAGCTTTCCGTCCGGGTCGCCCTGGGTGGTGACGGCGGTCCGGTTGAAGTCGATTTTGGCCTCGCCAGCCGTGACATCAGGCTGGACTGCGGCCGAGATGGATCCCGTCGACCCCGCGTTGGTGGCCATAACGGGGCCAGTGGCGGGGACGGTGACGGTGAGGACCAGTCCCGTAGCGGCGAGTGCAATGCCGGCCTTTTGCCCAACGCCGCTGGCGGCGGCAAAGTCTGTTACCTGGCGGAACGGGCTGCGGCGGCCCCTGCGTTCGTCGCGGTGCGCGTCACGTGGGCGGTCGGCCAGGACGGCGACGGCCGGTCGCGGCTCCGGAGCGGGACCGGTCGCACGACGGCGGCCCCTGGCGGTCTGGGTGGTCAAAAACGGTTCCTCTCTGGAGAGCCTGCGGAGTTAGCTGTCGGATTCGGGTCAGAGAGTTCAAAGACCCGGTCCGCCGTGGCAGGCGTCCAGACACAGAGGCATCCAAAGAGTCCCTCTGTGGTGTGTGCTTGCCGCTGACGGACTTCACCCCAAGGCTGATGAACAGCCGGAAGTGGTTCCCCCGCCCCTGCCAGAAGGTGACTCTGCTACTGATCCGCTGGCAGAGCTCGGCTTCGGATCAGATAACGCTTTGGTATCGGTACTAGAGATCAACTATAGGCGATTAAGCCCCGCAGAGATAAATCCGTTATCGAATCTGTGCATAACTCATGGGTCGTCCGATGAGCAGTGGGTTAAGTCCTGTTAACCGACGGTAACAAAGACGTGGGCCGCAACCTCGGGCGGGAGTTCCAGGGCGCCTTCGATATCGGGTACCCGGACGGAGATGTACTCCCCTACCCGTTCCAGCGACACCAGGGCTCCGGGCCGGATACCGCCTTCGTCGAGCTGGACGAGCAGTTCCGGTTCGACCTGGATGGGCTCGGCCAGCCGGTTGACCCGGACCCGGGAATCCGGACCGTAGCCGGCCATGGCTTCGAGAAGGTTCACCACGCCATCCCCGCAGGGCTGGGATGGCGGGCCGCCGAGTTCCGCGAGGCCCGGAATCGGGTTGCCGTAGGGAGACACCGTGGGGTGATCCAGCAGCTCGAAGATGCGCCGCTCCACCCGCTCGCTCATGACGTGTTCCCAGCGGCAGGCTTCCTCATGCACATAGGCCCAGTCGAGCCCGATGACGTCCGCCAGCAAGCGCTCGGCAAGGCGGTGCTTGCGCATGACCTCAATCGCACGTTTCCGGCCGGTTTCCGTCAGTTCAAGGTGCCGGTCACCGGAAACGACCACCAGCCCGTCGCGCTCCATGCGGCCGACAGTCTGGGAAACAGTGGGGCCCGAGTGACGCAGCCGTTCGGCGATGCGGGCGCGGAGGGCAACGATGTTCTCTTCTTCAAGTTCCAGAATGGTCCGAAGATACATCTCGGTGGTATCGATCAGATCCGTCATTCAGCTCAGCTCCTCGAGCGCCGTCCTTGCGTGTTCCCACCGTACCGCGAGCTGCTTGCGCCCTGGCGGGGTCCGCCGTACGTTCGCAGGTCAGCTTAGCCTATTTTGAATTACTCCGGATAATCTCAGTGACCGGACTATGACGGGCTCTTTTGCCTCCCCCGCCGGGCAGTCAGGCAGAATGAAACGCAAGGCTTCGTTGCAGCCACCCTGCCGGGCCGCCTCCCAAGCCACGCTTTGTACCAGCCGAAAATTGGAGCCACTGTGAGCGACACCAGCATCACGATTCCCGCCAACCTCCTGCCCAAGGACGGCCGGTTCGGCGCCGGACCGTCCAAGGTCCGCCCGGAACAGATAGAGGCCCTCGCTGCGGCTTCCGGGCTGCTGGGAACCTCCCACCGCCAGGCGCCGGTCAAGAACCTCGTGGGATCGGTCCGGAGCGGGCTGAGCCAGTTCTTCCGCGCACCCGAGGGCTATGAGGTCATCCTGGGCGTCGGCGGGTCGACAGCGTTCTGGGACATTGCCAGCTTCGGGCTCGTGGACAACAAGGCCCAGCACCTGTCCTTCGGCGAATTCGGCTCGAAGTTCGCCTCCGCCACCCACAAGGCGCCCTTCCTGGCGGACTCCTCCATCATCAAGTCCGAGCCGGGGACCCGCCCGGCGGCCCGGGCTGAGGCCGGCGTCGACGTTTACGCCTGGCCGCAGAACGAGACGTCCACCGGCGTGGCAGCTCCGGTCCGGCGTGTGGCCGGCGCCGATGCAGGCTCCCTCGTGCTGGTTGACGCCACCTCGGC
Source organism: Arthrobacter sp. YAF17 (assembly GCF_052113365.1). NCBI lineage: Bacteria > Bacillati > Actinomycetota > Actinomycetes > Micrococcales > Micrococcaceae > Arthrobacter > Arthrobacter sp. YAF17. The sequence continues at coordinate 105,464 of NZ_JBFRDB010000005.1, forward strand.
GGCCGGCGGGTTGGATGTCGACGTCGCCGAAACGGACGTCTACTACTTCGCCCCGCAGAAGAACTTCGCCTCCGACGGAGGCCTGTGGCTTGGCCTGTTCTCCCCGGCAGCGCTGGAGCGCGCGGCCCGGATCAAGGCCGGCGGCCGCTGGATCCCGGATTTCCTCGACCTCCAGACGGCTATCGACAACTCGCGGCTGAACCAGACCTACAACACCCCTGCCCTGGCCACGCTCGTCACCCTCGACGCCCAGGTGCAGTGGCTCAACGCGAGCGGCGGTCTGGACTTCGCCTCCGCGCGCACCGCGGATTCGGCCGGCCGCATCTACCGCTGGGCCGAGGCCTCGGAGTACGCTACCCCGTTCGTGGCGCAGGCCGAGGACCGCTCCAACGTCATTGCCACGATCGACTTCGACGAGTCCATCGACGCCGCGGCAATCGCCAAGGTGCTCCGCGCCAACGGCATCGTGGACACCGAGCCCTACCGCAAGCTGGGCCGCAACCAGCTCCGCATCGCAACGTTCGTGGCGATCGAGCCGGACGATGTATCGGCGCTGCTGGAATGCATCGACTTCGTTGTGGGCGAACTGAAGAAGTAGCTCCCCCGAATCAGGCGGGGCTGGCAGCGCCAGCTTCCACCGCCGTCGGCGGCGTCGTCCGGGTGTCGCATCCCCGGGCGGCGCCGTCGGCGTCAGGCGCCGGTTGCGCCGGCGCCTTCCGCGTCAGGGCCGGTGGCGTCATGGCCGGGCGCGCCGGCGGCCACGACCCGGAAATGGCGCAGCCCGCGGGCCCGGCGGTCATACCTGATCCGCAATTGCCTGGCACGGATGATCCACACCAGCCCGATCAGGGCCGCGATCAGCCCGGACGCCGCCGCGACGCTCAGGGACCATCGGGGGCCGGCCACGTTCGCGACCCAGCCCACGAAGGGCGCCCCGATCGGTGTGCCTCCCATGAAGATCGCCATGTAAAGGGCCATCACCCGGCCCCGCATCACGGGATCCGTGGTCGTCTGGACGTAGCCGTTGGCGCTGGTCATCATCGTGATGGCGAAGAGCCCTACGGGAACCAGCGCCACGCCGAACCAGAAGTAGCTGGGCGCCAGCGCGGCTATGCCGGAGGCCACGCCGAAGGCTCCGGCCGCCCCGAAAATGATCCGCAGCCTGGGTTTCTTGCGCCCGGCGGAAAGCAGGGCGCCGGCGACGGAGCCGATGGCCATGATGGAGTTCATCAGCCCGAAGGCGCTGGCGTCCAGGCCGAATTCCGTGCCGACCATGGCCGCGATGAACAGCACGAAGTTCAGGCCCAGGGTGCCCACGATGAAGACCGCGACCAGCACCACCACGATGTCCGGCCGGAAGCGCACGTACCTCAGCCCCTCGCGGATCCTGCCCTTACCGGGTGCGGCCCGGGGCAATTGGCGCAGCGACGCTGAGGGTATCTTCCACAGGCTCAGCAGCAGTGCCACAAAAGTCAGCGTGTTGATCAGGAAAACCCAGCCGGGGCCGACAGCGACCGTGAGGATACCGGCCACAGCGGGGCCGATCATCCGGGCCACATTGAAGGAGGCGCYGTTGAGGGCCACCGCGTTGGGAAGGTAGTCGTCCCGGACCAGTTCGGAGACGAAAGTCTGGCGCACGGGGGCGTCGAGGGCCGAAACGACGCCCAGCAGCAGGGCGAAACCGTAAACATGCCACAGTTGGGCGGCCCCGGACACCACGAGGATGCCGAGGGCTGCGCTCAACAGTGCCATCGCGGACTGGGTCAGGACGAGCAGCTGCTTGCGGTTGAAGCGGTCGGCCACCAGCCCGGCCACCGGGGCGAGGAACAACTGAGGTCCGAGCTGAAGTGCCATGGTGATGCCCATGGCCCCGGCGTCGTGCTCGGTCAGGTGGTCAAAGACCAGCCAGTCCTGGGCAGTGCGCTGCATCCAGGTCCCGATGTTGGAGATGATGGCGCCGATGAACCAGATCCGGTAATTCAGGATATGCAGGGACTTGAAGGTGGACATCATGTCCAGCCCTCACCGCGCAGCGCCCCTGAGAGTTCCAACCGCTAGTCAGCCTCCACGGCGGTCAACGCGCCCTGCGGAGCGTCGTCGGCGTCGTCGGCGTCGTCGGCATCGTCAGAGTCGTCGGCGTCCTCGGCGGCATTGTCTTCGGGCGCGCCGCCGGCGTCGGATTCCGGCGCGTCGGCGTCGGTGGTGGCGTCGTCCGAGTCTTCCCGGGGCGCCGCGTTTGGGGCTTCTCCGGGTTCTTCCTCGCCCTGCTCATCGCCGGGGCGGACCCGTTCGGCCCACGGAATCCATTCGGGCGCCAGGATCGAGTTTTCGGAGGGCAGCAGGCCCAGCTCGTCGACCGTAACTACCTTGGACCTGGAGTTCCGGGTCAGGACGGCGTACCACTGCCAGCCGCCGTAGCCGGCCAGCTTTGACTCGAAGAGGTGCGTGACCAGGCGGTCGCCTTCGCTCTTGGCCGCCAGGTGCTGGCCGATCTGTTCGGCGGGGGCGATGCCCTCGATGGCAGCACGCGCGATGTCGACGGCGGCGGCCAGGAAGGCATCCGGCTTGCCGGTGCGCCAGGCCGGCACCCCGGCGCGCGGCTTGGAGCCCGCCTTGGTTCCGGCTTTCTTGTCACCGGCCGCAGCGCTATCTACCCCTGTGCTGTCCACGGCTGCGCTCTCCACAACTGTGGGGCCGGTCAGATCGGTTTCCGGAGTCATCGCCGGGCCTTACGCGTCCAGCTCGTCGGCAACCTTACGCAGGGCGACGGCGATCGCTTTGCCCTTGTTGCCTTCCGGGTACTTGCCCGCGGACAGTGTGCCGGACAGGTTGTCCAGTACGCTGACGAGGTCCTGGACCAGCGGGGCGAGGTCCTTCGCACTGGGCCGCTTGGCCTTGGCGATGGACGGTGTCTTGTCCAGCACGCGCAAGCCAAGGGCCTGGGCGCCCTTGCGCCCGTCGGCAACGCCGAACTCAACCCGGGTGCCTGCTTTGAGCTCGGTTACGCCCTCAGGCAGCGCGGACTTCGGCAGGAAGACTTCCTGGCCGTCCTCGCCCGCGAGGAATCCGAAGCCCTTTTCCTTGTCATACCACTTGACCTTGCCGGTAGGCACGTAATCAACCTTCTTCGTTCTGCTGGTGACACGGCCGACGGTCACCGCATCCGCATTGATATGCGGGTTCAGGGTATGACTGCCCGGACCGTGTTGGTCTGTTCCCTCAAGGTTATCGTGCCCGGCCCACTTTGGCCGTTTGGGGCGCGGAACTGGCCGGACTGTTAGCGTTAGCTCCATGACTCCATTGCGTTTCCGGCGGCCACTGTTGATCGTTGCGGCCGTCGCCGCCGTGCTGTCGCTCGCGGCGGTCGGCGTCGTGATGGCGATGGCCTTCAACAATGCCGTGTCGCCGGTGTGGATTACCTCCACGGCGCTCTACGGGCTTCCCGTGGCCTTCCTGCTGATGCTCTTGCTCGTGATCGACGGCGTTGCAGCCCGCCGGCGCACCCGAGGGCCGGACGAAAGGTAGCGTTGCACTGATGTCCCTGATCCGCGCGCTCAGCAAGGAACTGCAGGCACGCAGCGATGATTCGTTGCGTGCCTTGTTCTCCGCGCGGCCGGACCTCATTTCACCGGGCGTGCCGGATTTCGCGGCCCTCGCCGCCCGGGCAAGCGGCCGCGTTAGCGTGCAACGCGCCCTGGAGCGGCTCAACCGCCCGGAAATGCAGGTCCTCGAAACCCTGCACCTGTGCACCAACACCGATACCGGGCACAGCGCCTCCGCCCCGATGCTGAAGAAGCTGATCAACGGCTCCACCCTGGCGTCGATCGAAAAGATGCTGCATTCGCTGCAGGAACTGGCCCTCGTCCACCGGGCGGACCCCCCGCACGGCGCAGTCCCGTCCGGCGCGAAACAGCGGTACTACTTGCCGGTGGGCAGCCTCAAGGACGTGATCGGGATCTATCCGGCGGGGCTGGGACGCAGCTACACCGAACTCGTGCGGCTCCAACCGGCCTTCGCGCAGCGCGTGGTCCAGCTCGTCGCGGAGCTCCACCGCAGCGGTGCGGCGGTCGCCCCCGCAACCACCCCGATGGAAGCCGCCTTGTCGCTGCAGCACTGGACGGCCACTCCCGAATCCCTCCGGCAGATCCTTGACACCGCCCCGGAACGCACCACCGCGCTGCTCGCACGCTTCGGGAACTGGGCCATGGGCGCCGTTCCCCAGGCGCAACGGCGCGCCTCCGTGCTGCACGAGGCCGCCGACGTCGGGCCGGTGGACTGGCTCCTCGCCCGCGGGCTGCTGGTGCCGCTCGATGCCGCCCACGTGGAGCTGCCGCACAGCGTCGGCGTCTCGCTGCGCGGCGGTTTTGTCATCGAGAAGTTTGCGCTGGCCCCCCCGGTGCCGCGGCTGGGTTCCACCTCTGCCGCGCTGCGCCGCAATGCCGCCCTGGGCGCGATCGCCGAGACCCTGCGGCTGGTCGCTGAACTGCTCTATATTGTTCGCGAACAGCCCCTCGTCACGCTGCGCAGCGGCGGCGTGGGCGTCCGCGAGCTGAAGCGCCTGGCTGACGGGCTGCGGCTCGAGATGCACGACGCCGGCGTGCTGGCGGAGTTGTGCGCCCTGTCCGGCCTCATCCGCCTGGACGTGGACAGTTCCGCCTGGGTCCAGCCTGCCCAGCTTGAATGGCTCACCCTTCCGCGGCAGGAGCAGTGGCTCTGGCTCGTCAATGCCTGGCTCGCCAGCGAGCGCGCGCCCTCCCTCGTCGGGCAGCCCGTCAACGGCCAGGCCGCGGCCCAGGCCGTCCACCGCGGCACCGCCGGGAGTACCATCAACGCGCTTTCAGCCGAAGCCCAGCGCCCGGACGCCCCGGTGGTCCGGAAGCGGATCCTGGAAATCCTGGCTGAACTGACAAAGGAGGCCGCGGCGTCGGACGGTCAGGCTCCGGTGCTGGACGCCGCGGCGGTGCTGGAGCGCGCCGACTGGACCCAGCCCCGGATGGCACGGCGTTTCAGTTCCCTCATCCGTGGCGTCCTGGCCGAGGCGGAGATGCTCGGCCTCATCGGCTCGGGCGCCCTCAGCCAGATCGGGGCGGCCATCGCGGCCGAACAGCCCGACGAGGCCCTGGGGATCCTGGGCGAACACCTGCCGGCGGCCCTGAACCACGTGCTGCTCCAGGCGGACCTCACCGCCGTGGCACCCGGCTACCTCGCTCCGGAACTGACGGAGAAGCTCCTGACCATGGCCGACGCCGAGGGCCAGGGACCGGCCACGATCTACCGTTTCTCCGTCTCCTCGGTCCGGCGCGCGCTCGACGCGGGCCAGGATGCCCAGGCGCTGCTGGATTTCCTGGGCCTGCACTCGGCCACGGCGATCCCGCAGCCGCTGAAGTACCTGATCGAGGACACCGCAGCCCGCCATGCCAGGCTGCGGGTGGGCTCCGCCGTGAGTTTCATCCAGAGCGACGACGAAACGGCGCTCCTGGAGCTGCTGAACACGCCCGGCGCCTCCGCCCTTGGATTGGTCCGGATCGCACCCACCGTGCTGGTCTCGCACGCCGCTCCGCGGGACACAGCGCAGGTCCTCCGGAGCCTGGGGCTGTCCCCCGCCGTCGAGGAATCCGAGGCGGGCGGCATCCGGCTGCGCCGCACCACCGCGCTGCCCGGCAGTGCCCGCCCGGTCTACAGCGCCCCGCGCACGGCCCCTCCGGAAGCCGACGTCGACGCCCAGCTGGCCGTGCTGCGCAGCGAGCGGCCCTCCGCGGGGGCCGCCGTCGGGCCTTCCACGGCGGCCCCGGGCAGCGAAGAAGCAACCCAGCTGGGCCTGGAGACCTTGCAAAAGGCGATCCGGCTCAAACAGCGCGTGGTGATGAACGTCGTCGACAGCCTGGGGAATTCCGTGCGGGAAACCGTTGTTCCGGTAGCAGTGAACGGTGGACGGGTCCGGGTGTTCGACCCGGAGAAGGACACTGAACGCGTACTGTCCATCCACCGGATTATTGACGTAGAAGCCGCGGAGGAATTGCTCCAGTGAACGACGGACCGCTGATCGTCCAGAGTGACAAGACCATCCTGCTCGAAGTCGACCACGAACTCGCCACCGAAGCACGCCACGCCATCGCCGCCTTCGCCGAACTGGAACGCGCCCCCGAACACGTGCACAGCTATCGGCTCACGCCGCTGGGCCTCTGGAATGCCCGGGCCGCCGGCCTCGACGCCGAGAAAGTGCTGGACACGCTGCTGAAGTACTCGCGTTTCCCCGTGCCGCATTCCCTGCTGATCGACGTCGAAGAGACCATGTCCCGGTACGGCCGGCTGCGGCTCGAAAAAGATCCCCAGCACGGCCTGGTCATGCGCACCTCCGACTATCCGGTCCTGGAGGAGGTCAGCCGCGCCAAGAAGATCGCCCCTCTGCTGGGCCCGCGGATCGATGGCGAAACCGTTGTGGTGCACTCCTCCCAGCGCGGGCAGCTCAAGCAGCTTCTGCTGAAGATCGGCTGGCCGGCCGAGGACCTGGCCGGCTATGTCGACGGCACGCCGCACCCCATCATGCTCGACGAGTCCGGCTGGAAGCTCCGCCCCTACCAGCAGCTGGCAATGGAGAACTTCTGGGCCGGCGGCAGCGGCGTCGTCGTGCTCCCCTGCGGAGCCGGGAAAACACTGGTGGGGGCCGCCGCGATGGCCACAAGCTCCACCACGACCCTGATCCTGGTGACCAACACAGTGTCCGCGAGGCAGTGGAAGGACGAACTCCTGAAGCGGACATCCCTGACCGAAGAGGAGATCGGCGAATACTCCGGCTCCGTCAAGGAAGTCCGTCCCGTCACCATCGCCACGTACCAGGTTCTGACCACTAAGCGGGGCGGGCTGTACCCCCATCTGGAACTGGTGGACGGCAACGACTGGGGACTCATCATCTATGACGAGGTCCACCTCCTGCCCGCCCCGATTTTCCGGATGACCGCGGATTTGCAGGCCCGGCGCCGGCTCGGCCTCACCGCCACGCTGGTCCGCGAGGACGGCCGCGAGGGCGAGGTCTTCAGCCTGATCGGTCCGAAGCGCTACGACGCGCCGTGGAAGGACATCGAGGCGCAGGGCTACATCGCCCCGGCCGACTGCGTCGAAGTCCGGATCGACCTCCCCCGGGACGAACGCGTGGCCTACGCAATGGCCGAGGACGCGGACAAGTACCGGCTGTGCGCCACGTCCGAATCCAAGACGCTGGTGGTGGAACAGCTCGTCGCCGAACATGCCGGGGAGCAGCTGCTGGTGATCGGGCAGTACATCGACCAGCTGGACGAGATCGGCGAGCGCCTGCAGGCGCCGGTGATCAAGGGCGACACGTCCGTCAAGGAACGCCAGAAGCTCTTCGATGCCTTCCGCGCCGGCGACGTGCAGACCCTCGTGGTGTCCAAGGTCGCCAACTTCTCCATCGACCTGCCTGAGGCCTCGGTCGCGATCCAGGTCTCCGGCTCCTTCGGCTCCCGGCAGGAAGAGGCCCAGCGCCTCGGCCGGCTGCTGCGTCCCAAGAAGGACGGCCGCGCCGCACGCTTCTACTCCCTGGTGGCCAGGGACACGCTGGACCAGGACTTCGCGGCCAAGCGCCAGCGCTTCTTGGCCGAGCAGGGCTACGCCTACCGGATCATGGACGCCAAGGACGTCGGGACAGTGACCTGACCGCCACAAGTACCCCGCGACCGCCGCGGCGGGAGCATGCAACACACATCTTTCATTCAGAAAACTCCCAGAGTCTGGGAGCATCATGGGAATTATGAAAAAGAACGGTCCCGAAGCCAAGCTGCTCGTCGTCGATGATGAACCGAACATCCGCGAGCTGCTGTCCACGTCCCTGCGCTTTGCCGGCTTTGAAGTCGTCTCGGCGTCCAACGGGCGCGAGGCCCTGGCGGCGGCCGATCTCCATTCCCCGGACCTCGCCGTCCTGGACGTCATGCTGCCGGACATGGACGGCTTCACCGTCACCCGCCGGCTGCGCGCCGCAGGCAAGCACTTCCCCGTTCTCTTCCTGACCGCCAAGGATGACACCGAAGACAAGGTGATGGGGCTGACGGTGGGCGGCGACGACTACGTCACCAAGCCGTTCAGCCTCGACGAGGTGGTGGCCCGCATCCGCGCCGTGCTGCGCCGCACCCAGCCGTTGCAGGACGACGACGCGGTCATCCGCGTCGATGACCTGGAGCTCGACGACGACGCCCACGAGGTGCGCCGCGGCGGCACGGTGATCGAGCTGTCCCCCACCGAATTCAAACTCCTGCGCTACCTCATGCTGAACCCCAACCGCGTGCTGTCCAAGGCCCAGATCCTGGACCACGTCTGGGAATACGACTTCAACGGAGACGCCTCGATCGTGGAGTCCTACATCTCCTATCTGCGCCGCAAGGTGGACCTTGATCCTGACGCCCCGGCCCTGATCCAGACGAAACGAGGCGTCGGCTACGTGCTGCGGACGGCCGAGAAGCGCTGATCCTGTTGCTGCACCGTTGGAAGTCGGCGTCGCTGAGGTCGCAGCTTGTCGCCATCATGACCGCACTGATGCTGGTGGCCCTCACCGCCACCGGCGCCGGGACCCTGACCCTGCTGCACAGCTATCTGCAGGGTCAGGTCGACGACAAACTCCGGGCCGCGGTAGCCTCGGTGCGCCAACAGCAGTCTTTCAGCCAGTTGCGGGACCAAAACCATAGCGTCCCCACGGACTACTCGCTGATGCTCTTCGCGCCGGGGCAGCCGGCGGTGCCGTTCGGCGGGGACCCGGACATCCACCCGGATATCACCAGCATCACCGCCACCGAGACAGCGGACCGGGAGCAGAACCCCTTCCAGGTCCGCGGCACGGACGGACGCAACTGGCGGGTCGTCGCACTCAACGTCGTGGACAGCAACAACCGCAGTTCCGTAGTGGTCATTGGGCTCCCCCTCGGGCCGGTCGACTCCGTCATGGAACACGCCGTCCTGGTGGTGGTCGGCGTCGGACTGCTGACCCTGGTCCTGGCCTTCTTTATCGCCACCTGGAGCATTTCCCGGTCCTTCCGGCCGCTGGGCCGGGTCGAAAAGACCGCTGCGGCGATTGCCGCGGGCGATCTGTCCCGGCGCGTGGAAATCGAAAATCCCAACACCGAAGTGGGCCGGCTGGGCAGCTCCCTCAATGCCATGCTGGCCCACATCGAAACGGCCTTCGCCGCCCGGATGGCCTCCGAAGCCAAAATGCGCCGCTTCGCCGCCGATGCCTCGCATGAACTGCGCACACCGCTCGTGACGATCCGCGGCTTCTCCGAGCTGTACCGGCACGGCGCCCTGGCCACCCCGGAGGATGTGGCGACCGCCATGGGGCGGATCGAGAGCGAAGCCAAGCGGATGGGGGCCATGGTGGAGGACCTGTTGCTGCTGGCCAGAATCGACGAGCAACGGCCGCTCCAACAGAAGCCCGCCGATCTGCTGCTGCTTGCCAACGACGCCGTCGTGGACACCCAGGCGAGCGACCGCGGCCGCGTCATCACCCTCACCGGGCTCGACGGCGGCTCCCCCGGGCCGGCTCCCGTCCTGGGCGACGAGGCCAAACTGCGGCAGGTGGTCGGGAATCTCGTGGGCAACTCCCTGCGCTACACCCCTGAGGGAACGCCCATTGAGCTGGCCGTCGGCGTCCGGACCGACGGCGACGGCACCCGGCAGTCCGTCATCGAGGTCCGTGACCACGGCCCCGGCGTACCCGACGAGGAAGCAGCACGGATCTTCGAGCGGTTCTACCGCGCCGACACCTCCCGCACCCGGGAGACCGGAGGCAGCGGGCTGGGACTCGCGATCGTCGCGGCCATCGTCGGCTCGCATGCGGGCACCGTCCGGGTCACAAAGACCGACGGCGGCGGCGCCACCCTGGTGGTCAGCCTGCCGTTCCTGGACGAGGCCATGGAAGAGCAGGGTTCCCATGCCGGCTCCGGCGCCCGTGACACTGCCGGGAAGTAACCGGCCGGGATTCTGTACGCCTTTTCCACATACAGGGACCTGACCCGTTCCCCGGTCCCGCGGCCTGCCTAGGCTCGCAGTGTCCGGAGAGCCCGGATCAGGCACCGTCGAGAGGCCATCCCATGAGCATCATCTCCGTCGATACGGAACTCCTCCAGCTCAAGTCCGCGAACGTCAAAGCCACGGTCGACCGGATCGGCGCTGACGTCCAGGCCATGAAACGCGGCCTCGACGAGCTGCAGGCCACGTGGCGCGGCTCGGCCGCAACCAATTTCCAGGCTCTCGTCGCCGAGTGGACGCTGACGCAGGGAAAAGTCGAGGCATCCCTCGCGTCGATCAACCTGGCGCTGAATTCCGCAGCTGCGAGCTATGCCCAGGCCGAACAGGCAAACACCCAGCGGTTCAGCTGACCGGCCCCCGGTGCGGCGGAGGCTGGCTCAGGCTTCCGGGGTGCCCTGGTGGAAGCGCAGCCGCCATTGAGCGCCGTCGTGGACCCACAGGGAGCTGCGCAGGGCCGTTCCCGTGCGGGTGTGGGTGCGGTACGTCAGGAGGACGGTCTGCTCGCCCAGCCGGTCTGCACCCAGCATTTCCAGCTCGGCGGTACCGCCCGGGTTCTCTTCCAAGGACATCATCATGGCGTCCCTGGTCCAGATCCGGCCCGAGCTGCCGATTTCGGTGAAGTCCGGGTGCAGCAGCACCCCGGTGCGGCCGAGGTCGGCACGCGTTTCCGGCCGGAGGAGTTCGCGCTCGAGCGCCTCGACGATCGCTTCCGGGCTCGCGTCCGTGCCGGGCGCAGGCGTGATGTCCTCGTCGAGCTCGCTGAAGAGGTCGGGTTCATCGAAGAGCGTCGGTTCTCCGAACAGCTGCTGCCGGCCGGTCAGCGCCTGCGCCGCGATTGGCTGGGCGTGCGCCGGGCGGGACGCGGCCTGCGCGGCCGTGGGTGCCGCCTGTGCTGCGGGGGCCGGGGCTTCTGCCGCAGCGTCGGCTGCGGCGCCGAACCCTGGGCCCTGGCGCACGGCCACACCCTGCTGGTAGGCCGTGGCCGCGGCCCTGGCGCGGTCATCCGCCGCCTCGTTGAGGTCGTGCCCGGCGTGGCCGCGCACCCATTCAAACTTGTATTTGCGGCCGACCAGCGCCTGGTCGATTTCCTTGAGCAGGTCGACATTCATGACCGGCTTGCCGTCGGACTTGCGCCACCCCTTGCGCTTCCAGCCCGGCATCCATTTGGTGACGGAGTTGATGACGTACTGGCTGTCGCAGAGGATGTGCAGGTCCTCCCCCGGCAGGTGCGCGGTGGAGCGGAACAAGTCCAGCACGGCCATGAGCTCGCCCATGTTGTTGGTGCCGTGCGGCCATCCCCCCGCACGCCAGCAGTCGTCGTTCACGTACCAGGCCCATCCGGCCGGGCCGGGATTTCCTAAAGCCGAACCGTCGGCTGCTGCAGTAATCGTCACTGAACTATCCTGCCAGACCTCCGCCCCACTCGATGCCGCCCGATGCTCCCTCGCCTCCGGCCCCAAACCGCCCAACGCTTCCTCACCTCCGGTCTCAACTGAGAGAGCGTCGGACGTACCACCGCAGCAACTGAGGGAGCGTTTGATAGAGGGCCGCTTAACGCCGACGGCGGCCCCACCCGAAGGAGGGACCGCCGTCGTCAAGCGTGCCGTTGCTGACGGAAATCCGTCAGGCAGGCGTTCGGGGCCTGGAGGCCGGGTGGTTAGAAACCGCCCATGCCGCCCATGCCGCCCATGTCGTCGCCGCCGCCCATCGGGGCGCCAGCCTTCTCGGGCTTGTCGGCCACAACGGCCTCGGTGGTGAGGAACAGTCCGGCAATGGACGCCGCGTTCTGCAGGGCAGAGCGGGTGACCTTGACCGGATCGTTGATGCCGGCGGCCAGCAGGTCGACGTACTCGCCGGTGGCTGCGTTCAGGCCGTGGCCTGCGGGCAGGCCGCGGACCTTGTCGACCACAACGCCGGGCTCGAGGCCGGCGTTGAAGGCGATCTGCTTCAGCGGGGCGTCGATGGCGACGCGGACGATGTTCGCACCCGTTGCCTCGTCGCCTGCGAGCTGCAGGTTGGCGAACGCCTTGGCGCCGGCCTGGATCAGGGCAACGCCACCGCCGGCGACGATGCCCTCTTCGACAGCAGCCTTGGCGTTGCGGACAGCGTCCTCAATGCGGTGCTTGCGTTCCTTGAGCTCAACTTCGGTTGCGGCACCGGCCTTGATGACTGCAACGCCGCCGGCCAGCTTGGCCAGGCGTTCCTGCAGCTTCTCGCGGTCGTAATCCGAATCGGAGTTCTCGATCTCGGCGCGGATCTGGGAGACGCGGCCGGCGATCTGGTCAGCGTCGCCTGCACCCTCGACGATGGTGGTCTCGTCCTTGGTGACAACGACCTTGCGGGCGCGGCCCAGGAGTTCGAGTCCGGCGGTCTCCAGCTTGAGTCCGACTTCCTCGGAGATGACCTGGCCACCGGTGAGGATGGCGATGTCCGCGAGCTGCGCCTTACGGCGGTCGCCGAAGCCCGGGGCCTTGACGGCGACGGACTTGAAGGTGCCGCGGATCTTGTTGACGATGAGGGTGGCCAGGGCCTCGCCCTCGATGTCTTCGGCAATGATCAGCAGCGGCTTGGAGGACTGCATGACCTTTTCGAGGACAGCAACCAGTTCCTTGACGTTGGAGATCTTGGAGTTGACGATCAGGATGTACGGATCCTCGAGGACCGTTTCCTGGCGCTCGGCGTCGGTGACGAAGTAGGCGGAGATGTAGCCCTTGTCGAAGCGCATGCCTTCGGTGAGTTCCAGCTCCAGGCCGAAGGTGTTGGACTCCTCGACGGTGATGACACCTTCCTTGCCGACCTTGTCCAGGGCTTCGGCAATCAGGGCGCCAATTTCGTTGTCACCGGCGGAGATGGACGCGGTGGCGGCGATCTCTTCCTTGGTTTCGATTTCCTTGGCGGAGGCCAGGAGCTCGCGGGTGACAGCCTCGACGGCCTTCTCGATGCCGCGCTTGAGGGACAGGGGATCAGCGCCGGCCGCGACGTTGCGCAGGCCTTCCTTGACCAGGGCCTGTGCCAGCACGGTGGCGGTGGTGGTTCCGTCGCCGGCGACGTCGTCCGTCTTCTTGGCAACTTCCTTGACCAGCTCGGCGCCGATCTTCTCGTAAGGATCGTCCAGCTCGATCTCCTTGGCGATGGAAACGCCATCGTTGGTGATCGTGGGGGCGCCCCACTTCTTTTCGAGGACGACGTTGCGTCCACGCGGGCCGAGGGTGACCTTGACGGCGTCGGCGAGGATGTTCAGGCCCCGCTCAAGACCGCGGCGTGCCTCTTCATCAAATGCAATGATCTTGGCCATAACGGCAGTAGTCCTTTCGGGACAGTCGTTAAGAATGAACCTTTGCTGCGGTGCCCGCGACGGACGATCCCTGGCCCGGCGGCCTCTGTATGCCGTTGGGCCCGGGATCTCACCCCAGCCAGGTATTTCTTTCGCTCCTGGATCGGCTGCCTCAACTCCGCAGCCGGGCGAACCGGGCGTCGTTTTAGCAGTCAATACGCGGGAGTGCTAACTCAATAATTAGCACTCCCCCGGGGAGAGTGCAAGCAGTGGCCGCGCAGGATGACCCTCCATTGGCGTGCTGGCGGCTCTCAGGCGCGGCACACTACGCTACGGGCGATTAAGTCCCGCTGCTGCTGGCAGTTTCGTTGCCGCTCATGGTTGCCGTGTTGTCCGGCCCGTAGGTGTAGACAACATAGTTTGCGGAACTGACGTCACCGTTGGAATCGAAGCCGACCGGACCGGATTCGCCGTCGTAGTCGGGGCGTTTGCCTGCCCGGATGGCGTCGGTGCATTCCTGGTAGCTCTTGCACACCGCGGCCTCACCGGCGGGCCCGCCGTTGCCTGACGTCGGGCCCGTCCCGCCCGAGACGGTGATCAGGCTCGCGGCAATGGAGGTGCCGGCGTCGTCCTGCGCTGCGGCCGCCGCGATGGCGGCAAGGTTGACGGCGTCGTAGGTCTCCGCGGCGAACGTCATGTCCTTCAGTCCAGGATCCACGGAAACCAGCTCGCCCTGGAAGTGGGCTGAGGCAAAGGTTCCCGGCAGGATCCCCCGCGCACCGTCGAGGGCGCGGGAACCCAGCCCTGAACCGTACTGGCTCACCGCTCCGTCGCTGAGGATGAGCTTCTTGCCGGCAAGGCCGGCGTTGTTCAGCTCGGCGATGGCACCCTGGGCACCGGCACGGGAGACCAGCACGACGGCGTCGGGGGCCGCTGCCTTCGCTGCAGCAGCAGCCTGCTGCGCCTGTCCCGGGGCGAACCCGGCGACGGTGAGTGGCCCGAGCCCGGCCTGCTTGGCCGCGGCGGCCACCGCGTTGGATACGCCCTTGCCGTAGGCGCCTTCCTCGTACACAACGGCAATGGTTGCAGCGCCGCTGTCCTTGGCTAGCTTGACGAGAACGGGGGCCTGGGCGATGTCGGCCGCCGAGGTGCGGAAGTAGTAGCCGTTGCTCTCGTAGCTGCTGAGCCCGCTGGCGGTGTTCGCGGGGGAAATCATGGCCACCTTGGCGTTGGACAGGACGTCGATGGCGGCGGGCGCCCGGCTGGAGTCCGTCGGACCGATGACGATGTCCGATTTGGCGGCAACGAGTGCCTTGGCCTGCGCTGCGGTGTCTCCGCTGACGGTCGACGGAAGCAACTCCACCGGTTTGCCCTTGTGACCGCCTGCAGCGTTGATTTCCTTGACGGCGAGCTTCGCGGCGGCGAGTTGGGGCGCGTTGAGGAAGTCTTGCGGGCCGGTGTTGTCGAGGATCAGGCCGATCCGCAGGGTCCCGTCGCCGCTGGCGTCGGCTTGCTCGACACGGGCACCGCCCGCCGGACCCAAACATGCCGTGGTGACCAGGGCGGCAACAGCCGCCACGGCCACGGCCCGGCCGCGCCGCAGGCCCACCCTCCGGCGCCCGACCGTGCCGCCGGCAGCCTTCCGGCCGGAAATCGTTGCGGCAGGGTCCTGCGACACGTGCGCTGCGGAGGTGAAGGTCACTAGGCGGGCCGGACGCTTTCGGCCTGCGGGCCCTTTTCGCCTTCGCCGACTTCGAGTTCCACGCGCTGCCCCTCATCCAGGGCGCGGTAGCCCTCGCCCGCTATCGCTGACCAGTGCACAAAGACATCGGCCCCGGAGTCGTCCACGGTGATGAAGCCGTAGCCCTTTTCGGCGTTGAACCATTTGACGGTTCCCAGTGCCATGGTGTCCACACTTTCAGTCGGATTGCGGGCGGCACACCGCGATGTGCGCCGCGGACTGCGGGCGGCAGAATGCACAACACAAAAAGCGTGCCGCAGAATGCAAAAGTTGTCCGCAAGTACTCTACCCACACCGTCCGGCCGGTGCGCAGGGAGCCGGCCGGTCCGTCTGCGAATAGTTATTCAGGCGTAACCGGAACGGGCTACTCGAAGCCGGGGCCCAGCACCACGACGAGCGGCACTTGGAATTCGGCCGAGTCCACCACGGTTTGGATGCCGAGGAGTTTGCCGAGGGCCTCGGCATTGCCCTTCTGCGCGGCGCCACTGTAGAAGACGACCGAGCTCTTCTGCGGCACGCCTCCCCAGTTTCCGAGCATGCCGAGCTTCCAGCCGGCGGTGGAGACGGTCCCGCCAACCCGGTTGGCCAGTCCCGCGGTAGTGGTGCCGTTGTAAATCGCCACCGGCTGGGTCTTGTCGACGGCGGAAGTCGGCGTCGGCGTCGGCGTGGCGGACGGCGTGGCAGCCGCAGACGGTGTCTCGCTGGGAGCGGGGCTGGAGGCTGTGGGCGCGGGCGATGCTGCGGCACTGTCGGCACCCTGCTCGGCCGAAACGGCCACCGTGTTACCGCCGGTGGAGAATCCGAGTTTCGGCAGAATCAGGAAGGCCACGAGGCCAACGGCCAGGGCCGCAGCGCCGACGGCCAGGATGGGCGCCAGACGGCGGCGGCTGGATTCGGCGACGGCCCGGTGGACACCCTGGCGCGTGGAGGTCTCCGGGATCCGATCAAATTCATCCCGAGCGTATTTGGTCATGGTAGAACGACGTCCTTGCTGATTTCTGACGAATTGTCCACGCCGGCTGGTGCGTGGGAATCCGCGCATCCGGCTGTGCTTTTATGCGTCTGAGCCCAAGCGGCGGGCAGTGCGCGCACGTTGGCGTGACGTACGTAGTCTACGCAATCTCTTCACCAACATCGGATCATGAGCCAGCGCATCCTCGGTATCTATGAGGGCATTGAGGATCTGGTAGTAGTGCGTGGCGGAGAGATCGAACAGTTCCCGGATCGCTTGTTCCTTGGCTCCGGCGTACTTCCACCATTGCCGTTCCAGCGCCAGCATCTGCTGATCCCGGCTACTCAGGGGCGACTCGGCGCGGACATCCGCGGCAACGGACTCCGCCGTCGAAAGGTGCTCTTGCGCTTGTTCGGCCACCACACACTCCCTGCTTGTTCCGGCCCGGCTGGTTCCGGTGAAAAGTCTTCCCCCATGCTACGGACGAATAACAGGGTTGTCATTTGCCGCCCTGCGAGAATGGCCCTGTGCCGAACTCCGATTCCCTTGATTCCGATGCCTTGTTTGAGCTGGGGGCCCCCGCAGCCGAGGCCGTCGGCTACGCCGGACTGGCCGCCCTGCCGCTGAATGAGCTCTTGGCTCCCGGCTGGGCCGAAGTGCTGGCGCCGGCCGAGGGGCAGTTGCGGGATGTCCTGCGCTTCCTGGGCGACGAGGTTTCCGGTGGCCACGCGGTCCTGCCGCCGCCGTCGAGCGTCCTGCGGGCATTCCGGCAACCGCTGGCGGATGTCAGGGTGCTGATCGTGGGCCAGGACCCGTATCCGACTCCGGGCCACGCCGTGGGGCTGTCCTTCGCCGTGGACGGCGCCACCCGGCCCATCCCGCGAAGCCTGGCAAATATTTACAAGGAACTCGACGCCGATCTGGGGCTCCCGCCGCGGATCCACGGCGACCTGGGCGGCTGGGCGGACCAGGGTGTACTGCTGCTCAACAGAGTTCTCAGTGTCCGGGCAGGGGCGGCCGGCTCGCACCGGAACAAGGGATGGGAAGCCATCACGGCGGCGGCAATCAGCGCCCTGGTGAACCGCACGACGCCGAGCGGCGCGCCCGCGCCGCTCGTGGCGATCCTGTGGGGCAAGGACGCCGAGACCGTGCGTCCGCTGCTGGGTGCCACCCCGGTGATCGCCAGCGCCCATCCGAGCCCGCTCTCGGCCGCGCGGGGATTCTTCGGGTCCCGGCCTTTCAGCCGGGCCAATACGCTGCTGCGGGAACAGGGCGACGGCACGGTGGACTGGGAACTGCCGCCGCTTCCCTAGCCGGCTTCACAGTGGGGGCCGGGCTCAGGCTTCTTGGCTAGGCTTGGCACTATGACATCAGTGCCCGCCGCCACCTCGGCCACCCGGAATTCCCGCCCGCAGACCAACCTCACCGTCCTGCGCCGCGAGCAGCTCTCGCCGCACATGGTCCGGATCATCGCCGGCGGCCCGGGTTTCGCCGGTTACGTGAACAACGCCTTCGTGGACCGTTACGTCAAGATCGTGTTCCCGCAGCCCGGGATCACCTACCCGGAACCGCTGGACCTCTGGGAAATCCGGGAGTCCATGCCGCGGGAGCAGTGGCCGCACACCCGGACCTACACCGTCCGCTGGGTCGACGAGGCGGCCGGGGAACTCGCCATCGACTTCGTGATCCACGGGGACGAAGGCCTGGCCGGACCGTGGGCAGCGTCAGCTCAGCCCGGCGACGCCCTGGTGTTCACCGGCCCGGGCGGCGGCTACAACCCGGATCCGGCCGCGGATTGGTACCTGTTCGCGGGTGATGAGTCAGCGCTGCCAGCCATCGGTGCATCGATCGAATCGCTCCCGGCGGACGCCCGCGGACTCGCCTTCCTCGAGGTGGACGGCGACGCGGACGTCCAGGCAATTGCCGCGCCGGCCGGCGTCGAGCTTCGCTGGCTCCTGCGCGGCGGCGTGCCGGCGGGGGCCAGTGACCTGCTGGTCACGGCCGTGCGCGACGCCGACTGGCCCGAGGGCCGGGTGCACGTCTTTGCGCACGGCGAGCGCGGCTACATGAAGAGCCTGCGGGATGTGCTGTACGTGCACCACGGGCTGGAACGCGCTCAGGTGTCACTGTCCGGCTACTGGGCAAACGGCCGTGTGGAGGACGACTTCCAGGCGGAGAAGAAGCTCCCCATAGGGAAACTCTGACCGGGAAGATTTAGGACAGCCAAGACCTGACGGCGCCGGGGAGTTTCCCCACCTTTGCCATCCCGACGGCGGGACTCCCCCGAGTGGCGGCCCGCCACGCCGTCGGAACCCGCCAAAGGTGGGGAAACCCGGGGCGCAGTCTGCGGGAGGCTTAGCGGCGCCGCGCCCGCCGTCGTTCGTTGCTGGCCAGGCCGCGGGTCAGGGGCCGGGCAAGGGTGTCACCGAGGACGACGCCGGCCGCCACACCCATCACGATGGCACCGGCGTTGAGCATGCCCCCCGCGCCGAGCAGGATTTCCGATTCCTCGATGGTCAGTACATACATGGAACGGAATATGGTGAGGCCGGGGAGCAGGATCAGCGCGGCCGGCACGGCGACCACCAGCTGGGGGGCGCCCATCCGGAGCGCCACCACCCGCGCAAGCAGGCCGATGACGACGGCGGCCACGGCCGGCGAAAAACGCTGGCCGATGCCCAGGTTCCCTGCCTCCAACAGGACCAGATAGCCCACCACCCCCACGGCCGCCGTCGGCAGCAGCAGGGTCCAGCTTGTTTGTTCGGTGATGCCGATCATCAGCACCGCAATGGCGATCAGAAGGATCACCACGAACAAGGGATACGCCGGCGGGAATGTTTCGGTGACGTCGATGGATTCCATCGCCATCATGTCCCCCACCACGAATCCCACGGCGATTCCGGCCACGAGCGCGCCGAAGGTCAGCATGGTGGACAGGAACCGGCCGGCCGCGGTGACCGGGAAGCCGTTGATCGCATCCTGGACCGAGGAGACCAGCCGCCCGGTCGGCAGGAGCAGCAGGATCCCCCCGACCACCACGATTGCCGGAGGAATCTGAATTCCCACCAGGCCGCCGAAACGCCATAACAGCAGGGCGATGAAGGTGACCAGGAATGAACAGGAGGCCGTGATGAAGAAGTCCGGGGTACGCCAGCGGCCCAACTGCCGGGCCAGCAGGCTGACCAGCAGGTTGGACACGAATGCCACCGCGGAGGCGCCCGGTCCGCCGCCCAGGACACCAACAAAGGCGGCGGAGAAGATTCCGAACGCCACGGTGACCATCCAGCGGGGGAAGGGTTTGGCGCTGCGGGTGATCTCCTCAAGCCTGCGCACGGCCTCGTCACGGCCCACCCCGCCGGCCACGATTTCAGTGACCAGCTGGTGGACCTGGGACAGGCCGGCGTAGTTGTTGGTCCAGGACCGCACGACGCGCAGCAGCGAGATCGGCGTCTGGTCCTTGGGAGCGTAATTGATGGCCACCGACTGGTTGGTGATGTCCACCTCGATGTGTTTGAGGCCCAGCGCGGCCGTAATGGCGATGATGCTGGTTTCCACTTCGAGGGCACCGGCGCCGTAACGGAACATGGACTCGGCCAGGTGCAGCGCGAAGTCGATGGTCTTCCGGGCCGAGGCATCAACCCCGCCCACCTGGATCATCGGGTTGGCGTAGGGGCTGCCGGCGAGCCGGTCCACGATGCTCATCGGCGCGGTGGGCGGGTTCTCCCCCTGGACCAGCCGGCGCAGCATCCGCTTGGCCGCGGCGTTCTGCCGCACCTGCGTGGCCGACATCGGCTCGGTCTTGGGCAGCCCGTCAGTGTGCGGCCTGCGGCGGCCGTCAGGTTCCTTGATCATTCCGGCGTCCTCAGTTTCCGTGGCAGCCGGTTTAGTAGAACTGCTGGCCCGTGCGGCGGGTGTAGAGCTGGCGGGCAACGCGCTCCCCCGCGGCCATCCAGGCCTTGTACTTCAGCGGGTTCAGCACCTGGTCGTAGCAGCCGACAAAATCGGTCACGGTCTTGCTGAAGCTGGTCTTGAACAGGCCCAGGCCGTGGAACGGGTTGGACGTGTCCTTGAGCTGGTCGCTGGGAGGCGTGCCGCAGAAATCGTATTCAGTACAGCCGATGTCCTTGAGCTGGTTGATGGCCGTCCATTGCACCAGGTGGGAGTCACCGTACTGGCCGCGCTTCTGCAACGAGCCGCCATCCTTGTACGTGCCCTTGCGGCCGTAGTTGATGACGAAGGCGCCCACCGACGGCACGCCGTTCTCATAAACGAACAGGAGCCGCCCCTGGTCCCGTTTGATGAAATTCGTCCAGAACTGCTGGTAGTAGTCGTATTCGCGGACGCGGACCTGGGACTTGGCTTCCACGGTGTTGGTCATCAGCGCGTACATAGCGCGGAAGTTCTCTTCCGTGGGCTCCACGTTGCGGACCTCCACCCCTTCGCGGATGGCGCGGCGAACGGCGTTGCGGCCCCGCGAGTGCAGGTTGCGCAGCAGCTGGTTCTCTTCCGGGGAGATGTCCAGCAGTGCCGTCGAGTCGTTTGGCTGCAGGTTGTGCGTCTTGACGAGGCCGGCGCCTTCGATCACGCTCTTGGCGGCCTCGGAGAGCACGATGTCCGGCTCAATCTTGATGGCGAAGACCCCCAGCCTGGCGCGCTTCACGAACTCGGCGTTGGCCGCCGCGATGCCGGGGATGTCCTCGACGGAGGCCACATCCGGGCCCTTGATCAAGTACCAGAGTTTGCCCAGCAGCGGGAAGGACTTCTCCAGGACGAGGTTGTAGCTCGCGTAATCGGCCGTCTCATACACGAGGTGAAGGGGTTTCCAGCCGAAATGCTGCTTGACCTCGGCGAACGCCTCCGATTGCAAGAGATTGCCGCCGTTGGGATTCGCGGTGACGTGGGCATCCCAGTTGGCGATCTCTTCGGCAGAGGCAAAGCGGGCAGTGAATTCACGCAAGGGTGCGGTATCCAATCATTGCGGTACGAGCGTCGGCGGCATGCGGACATGCAGATTCAAGTCTATCCGCCAAGGTCCGTCGTCCGGTCCGTGGTCCGGCCATACGCCGGCCAGACGCCGGCCCGGAACGGAGCCGCTACGCTGGAAGCATGCCGTCTGACCAACAATCTCTTGCCACAGGATCCGGACGCCAGGGACACCCGGCCCCGATGCGCGCGCTGGGTCCCCAACTGCTGGGACTGCTGGCCTTCCTCGCTGCTTCCGCCTTGGTGGCAGGGCTCGGCGGGCTTGCCACCGCCAACAACGTCAACGGCTGGTACGCCACCGCGGACAAGGCGCCGTGGTCACCGCCGAACTGGGTATTCGGGCCGGTCTGGACCCTCCTCTACACCGCAATAGCCGTGGCCGCCTGGCTGGTCTGGCGCCGTCGGACCGAGGGAACCCGGCCCGCCCTGACGGCCTATGCCGTCCAGCTGGTCTTGAACCTGCTGTGGACGCCGGTCTTCTTCGGCCTGTACCCGGCGCTCGGCACCTCCGCGCTGTGGATCGCCTTTGGCATTATCGTCGCCCTGGCGGCGGCGGTGGCCGTCACCATCCTCTACTTCGGACCGATCAGCCGGACGGCCGGGCTGCTGCTGCTTCCCTACCTGTCCTGGATCGTGTTCGCCGCGTCGCTGAACCTCTGGGCGGCGCTGCACAACTGACGCTGAACAGCTGTCTCAGCACTCCACCACGTTCACGGCGAGGCCGCCCATCGCGGTCTCCTTGTACTTGGAGCTCATGTCCTTGCCGGTCTCCCGCATGGTCACAATGACTTCATCGAGGGACACCCGGTGCGTGCCGTCGCCCCACAGGGCCATTTTGGCGGCGTTGATGGCCTTCGCCGCGGCGATGGCGTTACGTTCGATGCAGGGGATCTGCACGAGGCCGCCGATCGGGTCGCAGGTCAGGCCGAGGTTGTGTTCCATCGCGATTTCCGCGGCGTTTTCCACCTGCTGCGGGGTGCCGCCCATGACTTCGGCCAGGCCTGCGGCGGCCATCGACGACGCCGAGCCCACCTCGCCCTGGCAGCCGACCTCGGCTCCGGAGATCGAGGCCTGCTCTTTGTACAGCACCCCGATGGCGGCGGCGGTCAGCAGGAACTTGACTATGACGTCGTCGCGGTCGGCCTGGGTGGCCTTGTCCATGCCGGGGGCAAAATGCAGGGCGTAGTAGAGCACGGCAGGGATGATGCCGGCGGCCCCGTTGGTGGGGGCGGTGACCACACGGCCGCCCGAGGCGTTTTCCTCGTTCACGGCCAGGGCGATCAGGTTGACCCACTCCTGCCAATACTTCGGGTCCCGGTCCTTGTCCTCTTTCATGAGGCGTTCGTGCCAGTCGGGCGCACGGCGCCGGACCTTGAGGCCGCCGGGCAGCAGCCCCTCGCGCTTGAGGCTGACTTCGACGCAGCCTTCCATCACCGAGTAAATGTGCAGCAGGCCTTCGCGGATCTCTTCTTCGGTGCGGGAGGCTCGCTCGTTGACGAACATGATCTCGCCGATGGAGAGGCCTTTGGACTGGCAGCGGCCCAGCAGCTCCGCGGCGGTGCGGAAGGGCAGCGGCAGTTCCTTCTTGGATTCGTCGAGTTCCTTGAGCGCGGCGTCCTCCTCGCCTTCGCGGACAATGAAGCCGCCGCCGACGGAGAAGAACGTGGCGGAGTGCAGGATTTCGCCGCCGGCGTCGGAGACGGTGAACGTCATGCCGTTGGTGTGCCGCGGGAGGATGGTCAGGGGGCGCAGGATCATGTCCTTGACGCCGTAGGGCAGCGGCACGGAGCCTGCCAGCTGCAGTTTTCCAGTCTCGGCAATCGCGGCGAGCCGTTCCTCGACTTCCTCGGGGAGGATCAGCTCGGGGTGGAAGCCTTCCAGGCCGAGCAGGATCGCGGTCATGGTGCCGTGGCCGTGGCCGGTGGCGGCGAGGGAGCCGTAGAGGTCAACGCGCAGCGATGCCACCCGGTCCAGCACCCCGGAAGCCTTGAGCTCCTCGGCGAACACCGCGGCAGCCCGCATGGGTCCCACCGTGTGTGAACTGGATGGTCCTATTCCGATGGAAAAGAGGTCGAAGACTCCAACGGCCATTGTCGGTTCCTAACTGGCTTTTAACTGTGGCCCGGCAGGGGGTCCTGCCGGAAGGCGGTCCGGCCGCCGGTTGGCGGCAGTGCCGCCGGATGCACGACGCCGGGCGGCAGCTTGTGGCGGCGGCCCGGCGTCGTGATCTGTACTGCTACTACTTCTGTAATACGTCCCTTAGGCGAGGTTATCAACCGAGGGGTAGAGCGGGTGGGCGGCAGCGAGGGCCTCCACCCGGGAGCGCAGACCGGACAGGTCGGCGCCGGCGTCGGCGATCAGGGCCTCCGCGATGATATCCGCAACTTCCGCGAAGGCTGCCTCGCCGAAACCGCGGGTGGCCAGCGCGGGGGTGCCGATGCGCAGGCCCGAGGTGACCATCGGCGGGCGCGGGTCGAACGGGACGGCGTTGCGGTTGACGGTGATGTCGATTTCCGCGAGGCGGTCCTCGGCTTCCTGGCCGTTCAGTTCGCAGTTGCGCAGGTCCACGAGGACCAGGTGCACATCGGTGCCGCCGGAGATCACGTTGATGCCCTTGGCGGTGACGTCCGGCTGGACCAGCCGGTCGGCGAGGATCCGCGCGCCTGCGAGCACACGTTCCTGGCGTTCCTTGAACTCGGGGGACGCGGCGATCTTGAAGGCCACGGCCTTGCCGGCGATGACGTGCTCCAGCGGGCCGCCCTGCTGGCCGGGGAACACGGCCGAGTTGATCTTCTTGGCGATGTCGGCGTCGTTGGAGAGGATGATGCCGCCGCGCGGACCGGCGAGGGTCTTGTGCGTGGTGGAGGTGGTGACGTGGGCGTGCGGCACCGGTGAGGGGTGCAGCCCTGCGGCGACGAGCCCGGCGAAGTGGGCCATGTCCACCATCAGGTAGGCCCCGACGGAGTCGGCGATCCGGCGGAACTCGGCGAAGTCCAGCTGCCGGGCGTACGCGGACCAGCCGGCAACGATCAGCTGCGGCTTGTGCTCCTGGGCCAGGCGCTCCACCTCGGCCATGTCGATCCGGTGGTCCTCCTCGCGGACCTGGTACGGGATGACGTTGTAGAGGCGGCCGGAGAAGTTGATCTTCATGCCGTGGGTGAGGTGCCCGCCGTGGGCCAGGTTCAGGCCCATGATGGTGTCGCCCGGACGGATCAGGGCGTGCATCACGGAGGCGTTGGCCTGCGCTCCGGAGTGCGGCTGGACGTTGGCGTACTCGGCGCCGAACAGGGCCTTGACCCGGTCGATGGCGAGCTGCTCGATGACGTCGACGTGTTCGCAGCCGCCGTAGTAGCGCTTGCCCGGGTAGCCCTCGGCGTACTTGTTGGTCAGCACGGAGCCCTGCGCCTGCATGACGGCCCTGGCAGTGTGGTTCTCCGAGGCGATCATCTCCAGGCCGTCCCGCTGGCGGGTCAGCTCTGCGTCGATCTTCGCGGCGATCTCCGGATCCAGCGCGGACAGGTCCGCGTCCAGGGACGGGGAGACTACCTGCTCGAACGTGCCGGTTACGGCGCCGGCAGCGGCGCTCACAGTTCGCCGCCGTTCTTCGACGCGTACTCCTGGGCGGAGAGCAGCGGTCCGTCCGATTCGGCAGCCACCTTGAAGAGCCAGCCGGCGCCGTAGGGATCGCTGTTGATCAGCGCGGGGTCGTCGACGACGGCGGGGTTGATCTCGGTGACCTCGCCCGTGACGGGCGAGTACAGGTCCGAGACGGACTTGGTCGACTCGACCTCGCCGCAGGTCTCCCCCGCGGTCACCGTGGCGCCAACTTCGGGCAGGTCCACGTAGACGATGTCGCCGAGGGCATCTGTGGCGACGGCGGAGATGCCGATGGACACAACGTTCCCGGCCTCCCGCGCAACCCACTCGTGCTCGTCGGAGTACTGCAGTTCAGGGGCAACTCTTGCCATTTGTTTTTCCTAAGTCTCGGAGTGGTCGATGGTGCTAAATCTATTGTTGCTGGGTTACGGGCCGACCGTGGCCGGGTTACGCGGCGGGGTTCGCCATCCTCCGCGTGCTCGCTCGTACACCCCACCGTCCCCCTAACCTCGCAAGCTCGGTCAGGGAACCCGGACGATGGGGCACTCGCTTAGACGCACGCTTCCGGATGCCGAGCCCCCGCCGCTAATTTTCAGTTCAGTTCGGCGATCAAACAGTTTCGGACAGACCGCCAGTTCCGGAAAGAACAGTGGCCGTTCGTATTCTTCTAGGGCCTGGCTGCTCCCCCGGCTTCAATGGTGCCGTCAAGCTCAACCCCCAATGATCGAGCTTGGCGTAGTACACCGTTGGGACGAGCCGCCTCGGTAGGCGGTTCATCCTCCAGCACTTTTGGCTTTCAAAGGCGCCGGTTCCCGTTGGTCCTGCTGTGGTTTTTGTCCTAGAGGTGAGTTGATCCTCGGGTGAGATGCCGGGCCCTTCGGGCCCGGCATCCGGCAGCATGCGTCTAAGGGAGCGTCACGTCCGCCCAGCGGGCGTCTTCGCGACCGAGCATGCAGAGGATGTCGGGGCCGACGGGCCTACGCAACCCCGGGGCCGGGTACCGCTGAGGTACCCAGGACCCCGAACAGCCGGGCTACTTTTGGCGCTTGTAGAAAGGCAGTGCCACAACTTCGAAGGGCTCGGCCTTGCCGCGGAGGTCGATGTCCAGGGCGGTGCCGGGTTCGGTGAACTCGACGTCGACGTAGGCCATCGCGACCGGGTAGCCGAGGGTCGGGCTGGGCTGGCCGGACGTGACTTCGCCGACGGTGTTACCGTCCTTGAGGACCGGGTAGTGGCCGCGGCCGGCCCGGCGTCCGAGGCCCTTGAGGCCCACGAGCTTGCGGCCCGTGGTGGATCCGGCGCCGGTTTCCTTCATCGCGGCCAGGGCGGCCTTGCCGACGAAGTCGCCTTCCTTGGACAGCGCGACAATCGGGCCCAGCCCGGCGGCGTACGGGTCGCCGTCGAGGGAGAGCTCGTTGCCGTAGAGCGGCATGCCTGCCTCGAGGCGGAGTGAGTCGCGGGACGCGAGCCCGGCAGCGGTCAGTTCGCCGTCTTCGGCGATGGCGACGAGCGCCTGCCAGAGGGCGGCGGCGCCGTCGTTTGCGACAAAGATTTCGAACCCGTCTTCACCGGTGTAGCCCGTGCGGGCCAGCAGGAGGTCCTGGCTGGAGCCGCCGAACATGAACGGCACTTCGACGGCGGCGTAGTACTTCAGCCCGGTGACGAGCTCGTGCTGCGCGGCTGGGACCAGGCGCAGCAGGATCTCCTCGGCCTTGGGCCCCTGCACGGCGATCAGCGAGGTTTCGGCGGACGCGTCCTCGACAGTGACGTCGAATGCGCCAGCCCGCTCGGCGAGGGCCGCGGCGACGACCTTCGCGTTGCCGGCGTTGGGGACAACGAGGAACTTCTGCTCGCCACGGCGGTAGGTGATGAGGTCGTCGATGATGCCGCCGTCCTCGTTGCAGATCAGCGAGTACTTGGCCTTGCCGATGGCCATCGCAGAGATCTTGCCCACGAGGGCGTAGTCCAGGAAGGCTGCGGCATCCGGACCGGTGACCCAGACTTCTCCCATGTGGGAGAGGTCAAACAGGCCCGCGGACTTGCGGACGGCGTGGTGCTCTGCGAGTTCGGAGCTGTACTTAAGCGGCATCTGCCAGCCGCCGAAGTCCGTGAAGGAGGCGCCGAGCTTCTTGTGCTCTTCGTAAAGGGCCGTGTAGTTCTCAGTCATCGTTCGCTGTCCTTCAGTTGGCGGAGTCGTCGGAATGGTCCTCGAAGGCTTCGAGGGGAGGGCAGGAGCAGATCAGGTTGCGGTCGCCAGCCGCGCCGTCGATCCGGCCGACCGGCGGGAAGTACTTGTCCTGGCGGAGCGTGTGCACCGGGAAGACGGCCTGTTCGCGCGGGTATTCGCGCGCCCAGTCGGTGCTGATGACGGCTGCTGCGGTGTGCGGTGCGTTGCGCAGCGGGCTGTGCTCCACGGTGAAGTCGCCGTGGGCCACCTGGTCGATTTCGGCGCGGATAGCGATCATGGCCGTGATGAAGCGGTCGATCTCGCCGAGGTCCTCGGACTCGGTGGGTTCGACCATCAGGGTGCCCGCCACCGGGAACGCGAGGGTGGGCGCGTGGAAGCCATAGTCGATGAGGCGCTTGGCGACGTCCTCGGCGGTCACGCCGGTCTTGGCCGTCAGCTCGCGCAGGTCCAGGATGCATTCGTGGGCTACGAGTCCGCCTTCACCGGTGTAGAGCACCGGGAAGAAGTCGTTCAGGCGGGAGGCGATGTAGTTCGCCGCGAGCAGGGCGGACTTGGTGGCCTCGGTGAGGCCCTGGCCGCCCATGAGCTTCACGTACGCCCAGGAGATCGGCAGCACACCGGCCGAGCCGTAGCGGGAGGCGGAGATCGGCGTGCCGCTTTCGCCGTTGGCCGGATCCGCCGCGTTGCCGGGCATAAACGGTGCCAGGTGGGCCTTCGCCGCGACCGGGCCGACGCCGGGGCCGCCGCCGCCGTGCGGGATGCAGAAGGTCTTGTGCAGGTTCAGGTGCGAGACGTCGCCGCCGAACAGGCCGGGCTGGGCCAGACCGACGAGGGCGTTGAGGTTGGCGCCGTCGATGTAGACCTGGCCGCCGGCAGCGTGGATGGCGTCGCAGACTTCGCGGACGTCGGCGTCGTACACCCCGTGCGTGGACGGGTAGGTGATCATGATGCAGGACAGGGCGTCCTTGTGCAGCTCGATCTTGGCAGAGAGGTCGGCGTGGTCGATCGTGCCGTCCGGGGCGGTGGCGACGACAACGACCTTCATGCCGGCGAGCACGGCTGAGGCCGCGTTCGTGCCGTGGGCCGAGGCCGGGATCAGGCAGACGTTGCGCTGTTCGTCCCCGCGGGAAAGGTGGTAGCCGCGGATGGCCAGCAGGCCGGCGAGCTCTCCCTGGGATCCGGCGTTGGGCTGGATGGAGACCTGGTCGTAGCCGGTGATCTCCGTGAGCTGGGCTTCGAGGTCCTCGATCAGTTCGCGCCAGCCCGCGGTCTGGGATTCCGGGGCGAAGGGGTGGATGGAGGCGAATTCCGGCCAGGAGATGGCTTCCATCTCGGCGGTGGCGTTCAGCTTCATGGTGCAGGAGCCCAGCGGGATCATGGTGCGGTCCAGGGCGAGGTCGCGGTCGGAGAGGCGGCGGATGTAGCGCAGCAGCTGGGTTTCGGAGCGGTGGGTGTTGAACACCGGGTGCTGGAGGTAGTCGGAGGTGCGCTCGACGGCGGCGTCCAGGGCGAAGCCGGCGTCATTGTCTGCGACGCCAGCCCCGAACGCGGCGACGACGTCGGCGACGATTGCCGCCGTCGTGGCCTCATCGGCGGAGATGCCGACCGTGTCGGCGTCGATGGAACGCAGGTTGATGCCCTTGGCGTCGGCGGCCGCGACGATTTCGGCGGCCTTGCCGGGCACCGAGACGGTCACGGTGTCGAAGAACGACGTGTGCAGCACGTTCAGGCCGGCGGCCTTCAGGGAGGCGGCGATGGTCCTGGCGTGGCCGTGGACGGTCTCGGCGATCGCCTTCAGCCCGTCCGGGCCGTGGTAGACAGCGTAGAACGAGGACACGATGGCCAGCAGCGCCTGGGCGGTGCAGATGTTGGAGGTGGCCTTCTCGCGGCGGATGTGCTGCTCGCGGGTCTGCAGCGCGAGGCGGTAGGCCGGGACGCCGGCGTTGTCCTTGGAGACACCGACGAGGCGGCCGGGCATGGACCGCTCGAGGCCCTTCTGGACCGCCATGTAGGCGGCGTGCGGGCCGCCGAAGAACAACGGAACACCGAAGCGCTGGGTAGAGCCGACGGCGATGTCGGCGCCCTGCTCGCCGGGCGGCGTGATGAGGGTCAGCGCGAGCAGGTCAGCGGCGACGGTGACGAGGGCGCCGCGTTCCTTGGCCTCGGCGATCACGGCGGTGTGGTCGAACACGCGCCCGGCGGCGCCGGGCTGCTGGAGGACGACGCCGTTGATGACGCCGTCGGGCAGTCCCTTGGAGAGGTCCGCGACCTCGACCTCGAAGCCGAGGGCCTCGGCGCGGCCTTGGACGATCGCGATGGTCTGCGGGAGGCAGTCGGCGTCGAGGACGGTCTTGCCGTCGTGGGCGGCCTTGTTCTTATTCGCCCGGCGCATCATCAGCACGGCCTCGGCGACGGCGGTGGCTTCGTCCAGCAGCGAGGCGTTGGCGATCGGCAGTCCCACGAGGTCCTGGACCATGGTCTGGAAGTTCAGCAGCGCCTCGAGCCGGCCCTGGGAGATTTCCGGCTGGTACGGCGTGTAGGCCGTGTACCAGGCCGGGGCCTCGAGGATGTTCCGGCGGATGACGGCCGGAGTGACCGTGTCGTAGTAGCCCTGGCCGATCATCTGGACCGCGGTCTTGTTCTTCGCGGCCAGCTGGCGCAGTTCGGCGAGGACTTCGACTTCGCTGAGCGCTGCGCCGAGCGAGAGCGGGGAGTCCTGGCGGATGTCCTTCGGAACGGCGGTGTCCACGAGGGCGTCGACGGTGTCATAGCCGACAGCCTTCAGCATGGCGTCGACGTCGGACTCACGGCGGGCGCCGATGTGCCGGTCAACGAAGGACGTGGAGGCTGAGGTAACAGTCACAAGGAACTCCATAACTAAGGCGGCGCAGGGTACGCCACATTGATTCGGGTTCCTCCCCGCTCTGTATTGGACCTGAGAGTTTCCGCGCAACCGTGCTCTCGCATGGCTCCGCTTGCACCGTCGGTGAGCACAGCATGTCAGAAGACAGCCTGCTACTTTCCAGAGTTGCCTTGCCGCGGCGGTACATGGGCCTGAGAGATTCCTGGGGAGGATTTGCTCCTACGGCGCCCGCTTGCACCTACAAGCAGAACTCTCCCGCCGCAGATCAAAGGCATATTAACTTGGCGTGACAACAGTCACAGCTCTCATTGTCCTACGCCCGGCCCGCGTCCGCAAACCCGCGACGGGTCCCCTGCGAGAGTTACGCGCTGGGACCGCCGTCGGGGGCGGACTGGCCGCCGCAGGCTTAGCCGCGGAGACGCTCGAGGGCAGTGAGGAGACCTGCGACGTCGGGGCCGACCTCCGGCAGCCATCCCCCTGGCCCGCGGGCCAGCATCGCATTGAAATACAGCCCGTCACCCATATAAAGGACCGGCTTGGCCATGGCAGGGCCGACGTCGGCCGCCAGCAGTTCCAGCCAGGACGCCTGCACGGCGGCCATCCGCCGCAGGGTTTCCTGATGGGCCACCTCAGCGAGCCTGGTGGCAGCGACGAAGACCCGGTCCAGCGGCGTGTCAGCCCAGACCGAGGACTTGATGAAGAACGCCGCAGCGCCTTCGGGGGCGGCGGCCATGGCAGCGAGGTCCTCGGCGAGCAGCCGGTCCAGCCGTTCCAGCAGAACGGAGATCATCGCTTCCTTGTTGGGGAAGTGGTACAGCAGCCCGCCCTTGGAGACGCCGGCAAGCCGGGCCACGGCATCCAGCGTCGCGGCACGCTCGCCCTCTTCGATCAGCAGGGATTCGAACGCGTCGAGGACGGCTTCGCGGGCGACGGGTTTTCTGGCCATGGGTCCTATCATGCCCCCTGGCGGGGGCTTCATTTCTTAACTGTACCGTCCAGACGGTACAGTTAAGTCCATGAGCAACACTTCCTTCACCCGCAACAGCACCGGCGCAGTTGGCGAGTCCGCCGCCGGGGCAACAACCAGCCATGCACCGCGTGCCCCGTGGCGCGACTGGCTGGCGCTGGCGCTGTTGATGTTTCCGGTGCTGCTCGTGGCCGTCGACAACACGGCCCTGACCTTTGCGCTGCCGGCCATCGCGCGCAGCCTCGACGCCACCGGAGTCGAGCTGCTCTGGATTGTCGACGCCTATCCCCTGGTCCTGGCCGGTCTTCTCGTGGCCATGGGTAGCCTCGGGGACAGGATCGGCCGCCGCCGGTTGCTCTTCGTCGGCAGCACGGGTTTCGCTGCCGTCTCGGCGGTCACCGCCTTCGCCCCCAGCGCCGAATGGCTGATCGCCGGACGCGCAGGCTTGGGGTTCTTCGGCGCCATGCTGATGCCCTCCACCCTTTCCCTGATCCGCAACATCTTCCCCGAACCCAACCGGCGCCGGCTGGCCGTGGCCATCTGGGCCGCCGGCTTCTCCGGCGGCGCCGCGCTGGGCCCGATCTTCGGCGGCTGGCTGGTGGAGCACTTCTGGTGGGGCGCGATCCTGCTCGTGGCCGTGCCGATCATCCTGCCGCTGCTGGTCCTGGGGCCGGCCCTGATCCCGGAATCCCGCGACCCGAATCCTGGCCGCGTGGACGTGCCCAGCATCATCCTGTCCCTGCTGGTGATGGTGCCCGTGGTCTATGGCATCAAGATCCTGGCCACCCACGGACTGGCCGCGGAACCGCTGGCCGCCATCGGCTTTGGCCTGCTGATGGGCTACGTCTTCATCCGGCGCCAGCGGCACCTGCTGCCGGCAGCCCCGGCACAAAGCGGTCCGGCACAGAACAGGACGGCACCGTCTGACGCCGGGGCACGGAACCGCACCGCTCCGCTTCTGGATATCAGCCTCTTCGGCAACCGGGTCTTCAGCACCGCCATCATCGCGAACGTGCTGGCGCTGTTCTCCTTCAACGGCTTCATCCTGTTCCTCGCGCAGCACCTGCAGCTGCTCGAGGGCCAGTCCCCCTCGGAATCCGGCGTCGCCATGGTTCCCGCCCTGATCGCCACCGTGGCGGCCGGCTTGCTGGTGGTCCCGCTGGTGAAGAAGGTCCGGCCCGGTTTCGTGGTGGCCGGCGGGCTGCTCCTGAGCGCCGCGGGCTACTTCCTGGTAGCCTTCGGCGATCATGGCAATGGCCCCGCGTTGCTGCTGGCGGCCCTGCTGGTGCTGTGCCTCGGCGTGGGCGCCGCGGAAACCATTTCCAACGACCTGATCCTGGGCGCAGCACCCGCGGAGAAATCCGGCGCGGCGGCCGCAATTTCCGAGACCGGCTACGAAATCGGCTCACTGCTCGGCACCGCTATCCTGGGCTCGATCCTGACGGCCTCCTACCAGGGCAATCTCCGGTTGCCCGCCGCCGTCGCCGAGAGCGCCCCCGCCGAGGCGTCCGCCCAGGCCGGCGAGACCCTTGCCGGGGCCGTGGAACTGGCCGAGGCTCTCCCGGGACCGCTGGCGGACGCGGTAATGACCGCAGCCCGCGCCGCCTTCGACTCGGGCGTCCACATCACGGCAGCCATCGCGCTGGTCTTGATGGCGGGAGCGTCAGTCCTCGCCGCCGTCGTCCTTCGGAAGGTGCCAACGGCGCGGTAGTCCGTAGGAGTCTGCATCTTGGAGACCAGGATTAAATGCCGGGCGCCCGGCGCCGGGGGGAACCGGCGCCGGGCGCTGAAACTGCTGGCGGCTGCTACTTGCTGTCCGCCGTGGTGACGCTGGCGTTGGCCCGCATCGTCTCGGCGTTGACCATCCACGCGTACTGCTCAAACTTGGCGATGAACTCGTGCAGCAGGTCCGCCGTCGTGGGGTCCTCCTCGTCCACTTCGTCGTGAACCTTGCGCATGGTTCCGACGGCGGCCTCGAGGGCGGCGACGATCCGCTCGATAGCGTCCTTCGTATTGATCAGGCCGGCCGGGAATTCAGCGAGCGAGGTGGACTTGGACACCGTGGAGCTGCGGCCGTCGGGGAGGGCGTGCAGGGCGCGCATGCGCTCCGCCAGGTCATCCGCGAAGGCGCGGGCGGCGTCGATGATCTCATCCAGCTGAAGGTGGAGGTCCCGGAAGTTCGTCCCGACGATGTTCCAGTGCGCCTGCTTGCCCTGAACGTGAAGTTCGATCAGGTCTACGAGCACTGCCTGCAGGTTCGTCGTGAGCGTTGGTGATGCTTTCATGCGTCCTCCTGAGTAAGTCCGATACCGTTGCGACTGTTGAATCCGCTGTTACCAAGCCGCTATTGCGTTCGATACCGCTGGATTCGATGCTACCGACGCTACCCCAGGGCATAGAGGGACGCGACGCCCCGGGAAGAATTTCTCGGTCAGCTTACTAAGTCGGCTTACTACCTGCCGGGGGGGACGTCCGAAACCGCTCAGACCGCCTGGTTGAGCACCGGCCCCTGCGGGAAGATAGCCCGCGTAATGCCGCCCGTGGTGGTCTCTGCCAGCTGGGCAAGGTAGTCATTTCGGCGCTTCGGGGTGATCCGCGACTGGGGCTCGAAGCCCTGCCCGGGATCGTCCGAATAGTGCGCGGTCAGGCCGTCACGCATAAGCCGGATGGCCTCGGCGCGCTGCTGGGAGACCGCCGCGTGGGTGGATCCAAGTTCCGCGGCCAGATCCTTGACGGTCCGGTCGCCAAAGTAGATCTCCTCGACGACGTAGCGCATCCGCTCGGGGAGGGACTTCACCGCCGCGCGGAGGTACTGGAGCCGCTCGTCCGCGAGCACGGAGTGTTCAGGGGTCAGGGTCTCGGCGGCCAGCGTGTCAACGACTGCTTCATCCAGGGGCGTCAGCGTCCGGGAGGCATCGGCGAGGGCTGCCTCGACGACGCTCTGCTGGACACCGAGGGCCGCGGCGATCTCGTCGACGCTGGGGGTGCGCCCGAGGGCTGCGGCGAGGGTTTCCTGGACCGACATCGTCTCTTTGATCCGGCGCCGCGCCGAGCGGGTGGCCCAGTCGCTCGCCCGCATCTCGTCGGCAAAAGCACCCAGGATCCGCCGGCGCGCAAAAGCACCGAACGGCACCCCGAGGTCCGGGTCGAAGGAGTCCGCCGAGGTGATCAGGGCAATGGCGCCCGCCGACGCCAGGTCATCGCGAGAAAGGTGTGACGCCTTTGAGCACAAGTCTGAGACGAGGTAGCCCACCAGCGGAAGATGCTGTGTGACCATCTCGTTGCGTTCCACGCGATTCAATAGAATGTCCCCCCATGAGACAGGATCCGGCAGCCTTAAAAGACCGAGAGCCGCACCCGAAATGGGCCCCGTGCTCCCCCATGGAAGTCGGAGTTCAAAAACCCGGGCGCAGCACCCAGAACGAAACCTATCACCTGATCCCCTCTCTGCGTGTAACCTCAGGGAAAAGCTTGGCTGAAAATGCGGTAAGGCTTCTCGGCCGGGGGCGGCAAGGGGAATGGGGTCCATGGGTGCAGGTGATCTTTCGGCGGCTCTCTGGCAGGAGCGCCGTCAGCTGGAATTGCTCTTATTCAGGCTGGAGACGCAGCGTCTCCATGTCATGGCCGGCAACCTGCAGTGGTTGAGCTTTACCGCCTCCGAAGTGGAAAGCGTCCTTGACCGGCTGCGCTTTGAAGCGCTGGCCCGGAGTGTCGAGTCGGCAGCGGTGGCGGCCGAGTGGGGGTTGCCCGCCCAGGCGACGCTGAATGAGCTCGTCGCGGGGGCACCGCCCGGCGCCTGGGCCGAAGTCCTGCAGGATCATCTGGACGGTCTGCGGACTTTGGTCCGGCAGCTCAACGATGCCGCCCGGACCAGCGAGGACACGCTGCGCAACCTGAGCCGTCCAGTGGCGTCCGGCGCGTCGGCCGGTCCGCGCAACGGCGACGCCGCGCCTGTGCAGGCGGACACCGCTGGGGTTCTTGATCAGCTGACGACGGCGGGGAACATTGAGCGCGCCCTGGCAGTCACCCGCAGGACCAAACAGCCCCTTCTGGACCAGTACCTCGGCGGCAACCGCGGCTGACCGGGTTCCCGTCCCGGCATTCAGTCCGCGGCGGGGGCTGGGGCCGACGGCGGCAGGAGCCCGCGTAGCGCGTCTTCCGTGTCCGGGCCGGATTCCGCGCCTGCTTCAGCTGCCGCCAGGTTCGCAGCGGCAATGGCTTCGATGACTTCCCGGCGCTGGATCGGCACCCCGCGGGGTGCCTCAATGCCTATCCGAACACCGTCGCCGCGGCCTTCCAGAACAGTGATGACGATCCCGTCGCCGATCATGATCTGTTCGCCCGGCTTGCGTGTAAGTACCAGCATCCTCTCAATCTACCCTTCGCTGTGCTGAGCTGCCGACGTATCCTGCTGCTGGTGCCTGGATCGTGCCGTGCATTTCAGATCCTGACCGAACGGGCCTGGCCGGAGTCGATCCAACCCACCGGCAGTCCAAGCGTGTTGACGGTTTCCGGAGTGGCGGTCTCCGCCGCCCCCACAACCGCTACCGCCGTGATGTCGAGCTGCGCGCCGAGCACACCGACCCAGCGCGCCGTGTCCTCCTGTTTGCGTCCGGCGTCGACCACTACCCACAGCTGGTCGGCGGAGAGCATGGCGACGGATTGGAGCCGGGCGAGGGCATCGCGGGCTTTCCCGAGGCCGAAGGCCACGAGCACGGTCTGGTCCGTCATCACGGCGTGGGCGCGGGCCGCCGTCGCGCCCTGGCGTCCTTCCACGTGCAGATGGCCATAGGCGGACAGTTTTCCTGCCGTGCGCACATCGGCGCCGCCGGCGGCCGTGGACATCGCCAGGGCCGTGTCCAGCGCGTCGTCGTCGAGCCCGACCAGGACCACCAGATCACCGGTACCGCTCAGCGGCACCGGCACGGATTCGAGCACCTGGGCCGGGGCAGGCGCCGGTGCTGCCGGAGCCGCAGCGCCGGCCGTCAGTTCGGTTGCGCCAGGAGCCGTGGCAGTGGCCGCTCCGGAGTCCTGCCGGTTGCGGCTGCCCGGGACACCCGGGGCGGCGGCCGGGCCGCGCAGGCCGGTGCCGAGCTGTTCAAGCAGTTCAGCGAAATCCGGGGACTCCGTCGAGAGCCCGGCGTTGCCGGGGCGGTGCAGGCTCAGTTCCGCGGCGTCGGCTTCCTCGAGCAGGGCCGCAATTGCGGCGCCTTTCAAGTCGTGGGCGGGCGCAGCCCCCGCGGGCGTTGCAGCCTCTACCGGCGGTGCCGCCGGCGCGTCAGCCTCGGCCAGGATGTCGGGATCGGGAACCACCTCTCCGGTGACCACCTCATGCCCCGTCACCACCTCGACGATCGCCTCGTAACGGTCGCCGGCGAAGAGTCCGGCGATCCCTGGGCTGATGACCCGTTCCGCCGAGACGATGCGCGCCGCGGGGCCGTGCTGCTGTTCCGCCTTGCGGCGGATCTCCTCAAGTGAGGCGCCCTTAAGCCGAAAGCGGTTCTGCATGGCGAACGACTCCTACTGTTTCGATCCGGACGTTGGCTGAAGTGACTTCGCGGTAAGAAAGTACCGGCACCGAGCCGGGCTGCGCTCCCACGAGGCGGCGGACGGCGGGGCGAAGCGCCGGCGCGCAGACCAGCACTGCCGGTCGGTTGGCGGCCGCTGCGGAGTCGACGGCGGAACGCACTGAGCGGAGGACTGCGTCGAGCCTGTCCTGGTTCATCACGATCTGGCTGCCGCCTTCGGCGGGCCGCATGTCCTCGAGCATGTGTTGTTCCAGGACGGGGTCGATCATGATTACGTTCAGCACCGGGCCGTCCATGAACTTGGCCGTCAGCGCCGGGCCGAGGGCCTGCCGCGCGGATTCGACCAGTGATTCCGGGTCGGTGGAGACCTTCGCGCGGAGGGTGAGCGCCTCGTAGATCCTGGCCAGGTCGTTGATGGGCACCTGCTCATCCAGCAGGCCCTGGAGCACGCGCTGCAGCTCGGCGAGGGAGAGCAGCGCGGGGGTGAGTTCGTCGACGGCGGAGGGGCTCTGCTTCCGCACTCCCTCGGTCAGGACCCGGACGTCCTCGCGGGACAACAGCCGGGCGGCGTTGGCCGTGACGATCGAGGACAGGTGTGTAACCAGGACCGAAACGCGGTCGATCACGGTGGCGCCGGTCATCTCCGCGTTGTGCCGCATTTCCGCCGGGATCCATTTCCCGGCCAGCCCGAACACAGGCTCAATCATCGCGATGCCCGGGAGCGAGTCGAGGCTGTCGCCCAGGGCCAGCATCTGGCCGCTGGGGGCGGTGCCGGCGCCCGCCTCGACTCCGGCGATCCGGATCGAGTAGCTCGCCGGGGGCAGGTCCACGCTGTCCCTGGTGCGGACCGGCGGAATGACCAGGCCCAGCTCCATGGCAATCTTGTGCCGCAGGGACCTCACCCGGGCCAGCAGGTCATCGGAGGCGCCGGAGACCATATCCACGAGGTCGGGGGCGAGCAGGATCTCCACCGGATGGACGCGCATGTCCTCGAGCAGCTTCTCGTTCGGATCCATTTCCGGGAAATTCAGGGCACTGGCCTCGGCGTCCAGGGTCTTTGCCTCCTGCGCTTTTTGGGCCGCGATCCGGCGCGATGCCAACAGCAGGCCAACACCGACCAGGATGAACGGCAGCGGCGGCATGCCGGGAATGAGGGCCATCGCGATGGCCGCGACGCCGGCGATCATCAGCGCGTTGGGTGACTGCAGCAGCTGGGTGGACGCAGTGCGGCCCATGTCCGCTTCGGCGTTGGATCGGGTCACGATCATGCCCGTGGAGACTGCCATCAGCAACGCCGGGATCTGGGTCACGAGCCCGTCGCCCATGGTCAGGATGCCGTACGTGTTTACGGCGTCGCCGATCTCCATGCCGCCCTGCAGCATGCCGATCGCGATGCCACCGACGAAGTTGATGATAATGATGATCAGCCCGGCAATGGCGTCACCCTTGACGAACTTCGAGGCACCGTCCATGGCGCCGTAGAAGTCGGCCTCGGCCGAGACTTCGGCGCGGCGTTCGCGGGCCTGGGTGTCCGTGATCAACCCGGCATTGAGGTCGGCGTCGATCGCCATCTGCTTGCCCGGCATCGCGTCGAGGGTGAAGCGGGCGCCGACTTCAGCCACCCGCTCCGCACCCTTGGTGACCACGATGAACTGGATGACCACAAGGATGAGGAACACGACGGCGCCGATGATCATGGAGCCGCCCACCGTCACCTGGCCGAACGCCTCGATGACCTGCCCGGCGTGCGCCTCCCCCAGGATCAGCCGGGTGGAGGCGACATTCAGGCCCAGCCGGAAGAGGGTGGCGACCAGCAGGAGGGAGGGGAACACCGAGAAGTCCAGGGGCTTCTTCACGAACATGCTGGTCAGGAGGACCAGGAGCGCCAGCAGGATATTGCAGACGATGAGGACGTCGAGCAGAGGCGCGGGCACCGGAACAATCAGCAGCAGCACAATACCGACGATGCCGATCGGCACTGTCAGCGGGGCGAACTTCTTCATGATGCGGTCCTTTCACAGACGCTGGTTGGAGCAGTGTTCATACGGCTGTTGCCATCCGGTGCATCCCGCTGGCAGCGCCGCGGGCCCTAAGCGACATCACGAAGGCCAGGACGCCGGCCACCGCGCGGTAGAAATCCACCGGGATCTCCTGGCCCAGGTCACAGGCGCTGTGCAGGGCCCGGGTCAGCGGAATGTCCTGGACCATCGGCACGTTCTTCGCTTCGGCCTCTTCCCTGATCCTGGCCGCGATGTGGCCGGAGCCCTTGGCCACCACGCGGGGGGCGGACTTTCCGGGTTCGTATTTAAGCGCCACGGCAAAGTGTGTGGGGTTGACCAGCACGACGTCGGCGTCCCCGATCGCCGCGATCATGCGGTTCCGGCTCATCGCCATCTGCCGGGCCCGCCGCTGCGAGCGGATCAGGGGGTCGCCTTCGCTGCTCTTGTTCTCGTCCTGGACTTCCTTCTTGGACATCCTGGTCTTCTTGCGGTTACGGCGCATCACGACGAAGAAGTCCGCCACCGCCAGCACGATGCCGGCCGCCACGGCAAACTGGACCAGCGAGGCGATGCCGCCTCCGGCGGCCTGCACAACCCCCGAGACCGGCATTCCCCCCGCCGTCAGCAACACCGGAACCAGCCCCTGCACGACGCCGTAGAGGACCAGCCCCACCACACTGGCCTTCAGCAGCGCCTTGACGCCGCCCCAGATCGCCTGGGTGCCGAAGACGCGCTTCAGGCCCTCGAGAAGTTTGAAGTGCTCGAAGTCCAGCTTGAATTTCTTCATGTGGACGCCGCCCTGCAGCGCGGACCCGGCGAGGACCACGATGAACACCACAATCAGCATGGGGCCGACGATCCCGGCCATGGAAGCCATCCCGTCCTCCAGGGCTTTGACGGCCTTGCCCGGGTCCGGGGCCGCAACTATGCCGCGGACGCTGAAGAGCTGGTCCGTGGCGGCGTTCGAGGCGCGTTCAACGGTGGCCGGAATCATGATGGCGGCGGCGCCGACGCCGACCCACGCGGTGAGGTCCTGGGAACGGGAAAGTTGGCCCTTGGAGCGGACCTCCTTCATCCGTTTGTCGGTGGCTTCTTCGGTTTTCTCCTGTGAATCCGACATCAGCCCACCCCCAGCACAGTCTTGGCGGCCTGGTTGGCGAGACTGGAGACGATTCTGGGCAGCGCCAGGAACATGAACCCGGCCAGCATCAGCGTCATCAGGATCTTGAGCGGGAAGCCGAGCGAGAAGGCGTTGAGCGCCGGGGCCACACGGGTCAGCAGGCCCAGCCCGACGTCGGCGAGGAACAAGACCACCACGAGCGGCCCGGCGATCTGGACAGCGGCGAGGAACATGCCGGTGACCGCCGACGTCATGGCCTGGACCGGCTGGGCCAGATCGATGCCGCCGGCCAGGGGCAGTGCCACGAAGCTGCCCGTGAGCCCGGTGATGACCAGCTGGTATCCGTCGGAGGCGAACAGCAACGCCAGCGCGGCCATCTGCAGCAGCCTGGTGAACTGGGCGCCGTTGACGTTCATTTGGGGGTCAAAGCTCTGGGCCAGCTGAAATCCGCTGAAGAGGTCGATCAGGCTGCCGGCGGACTGGACGGCGGAGAAGATCACCAGCACCAGGAAACCCAGAGCCAGCCCGGTGACCAGCTCGAGGACCACGCCCGTGATGAAGCCGGCTGTGTCCCGCGGTGTGTAGCCGGCGGACACCCACTGGGAGACCGCAAGGCCAAGCCCCAGCCCGAGCATGGCCTTCACGCGGCCGGGGAAGGCCTGAGACGCGAAGGGCGGTGCCACGATCAGGAAAGCCGTCATCCGGACGGTGGCCAGCAGAACCGCTTCCAGCCACGTCGGGTCGATCGGTATGCCCACCTCACAGGCCTCCCAGCAGCGCCGGGATCTTGGCGAACAGATCGTTGGTGAAGGCGACCATCTCCGAGATCATCCAGTGGCCGCAGATCACGAGGGCGACGGCCACGGCCGCAGCCTTGGGAACGAAGGACAGGGTGGCTTCCTGCAGCTGCGTGATGGACTGCAGCAGCGCGATGGCAAGCCCGACCACGAGTGCTGTCACCAGCACGGGGGCAGAGAGCTTGGCCGCGACGATCATGGCCTGGAGGCAAATGTCCAGGACGGCGTTGGCGTTCATCCGGTGCCTGCATAGCTTTGGATGAGGGACGTGATGATCAGGCCCCAGCCGTCCACCAGGACGAAAAGCAGGATCTTGAAGGGCAGTGAAATCATCACCGGCGGGAGCATCATCATGCCCATGGACATAAGGGCCGCGGAGACCACGAGGTCGATCACGAGGAAGGGAATGAAGATGACGAAGCCGATGATGAACGCGGCGCGCAGTTCCGAAATCATAAAAGCGGGAATGAGGGTCTGCATGGGAACGGCCTCGGGCGTGGCCGGGTTCTCCTGTGCGGCGGCCCGGGACATCAGGGCGATGTCCTCTTCCCGGGTGTGGGCCAGCATGAACTGCTGCAGCGGGCCGCTGGCAGCGCCCACGGCCCCGTTGAAGTCCAGGGTGCCGTTGAGGTAAGGCTGGATCCCGAGCGTGTTCATCTCGTTAATGACCGGCCACATAACGAAAATCGAGAGGAACAGGGCCAGCCCGGCGAGGACCTGGTTCGGCGGGATGGACGGCAGCGACAGGGCGTTGCGCGTCATCGCCAGGACCACGAAGATCTTCGTGAACGACGTCATCATCAGCAGCAGCGCCGGCGCCACCGAGAGCAGGGTGATGCCGATCAGGGTCAGGACCGCCGTCGACGGTTTGCCGTCGAGACCGTTGATCTCGATGTTGACGTTGCCGCCGCCGGGGTTCGCCGGATCCGTCGGGGCGACCGGCGGGGTGGGGTCGATCGGGGCGGCGTGGCCGGCCGAGGCGGTCAGCCACAGCAGCAGCACCGCGAAAAGGACGGCGGCAAGGCCCAGGACCACGGCCCTGCCAAATCGGAACGGGGCCGGCTGGATGGAGCCCGGCCGGGCTGTCTCAGCGGCAGCGACGGGCGGGAGCGTGGGGGCAGCCGAAACTGCCGGGGCGGAGCGGAAAGTCAGGGAGCTCAATTGCGTCGTCCGCTCCTGAGCGCGGCAGCGGCCTGCTTCCACGTGGAGCCGGCAAGGATCGAACCGTGCAGGGGCGGGTGGCCGGCCGCGCCGGACGCGTTGCCGCGCAGCCCGGGCCCGCGCGCATGGGAGTCCCGGTGAAGGGTGCTGCGGCGGGACGGCGGGGCGTTCCCGGGGCTGGAGCCGGCAGGGTCTTCGCTGCCGTCGCCGGGGAGTTCTTCGAAGCTGGACTGCCCGCTGGGAAGCGCGCCGAACCCGGAAAGGACCCGGGCAAATTCGCCGGCTCCGCGGCGGGCTTCGGGAACCGACGCTTCTTCGACTTCGGCCGGGATGTCGCCGGTGTGCAGGACGTTGACGGCGTGTTCGGTGACGCCCAGCAGGAAGCGCTGCCCTGAGGCGTCGACCACCACCACGGAGGCCTTCTGGCCGACGCTCTGCCGGCTGACAATGGTCAGCGCACGGTCAGCCCGCCGCCGTCCGGTGCCTTTGCCGAGCCGGCGCTGCAGCAACCACATGAGGCCAAGCACCGCGCCCAGGGCCACGAATACCCGCAGCCCGAGGATCAGTGCGTCCATTCAGCTGAGCCCCTCGGCAACGTCGAGGATGCGGGTGATCCGGACGGCGTAGTCCTGGTCCAAAACCACCACTTCGCCGTGGGCGATCAGCCGGCCGTTGAGCAGGACGTCTGCCGGGGCACCAGCCGAGCGGTCGAGTTCAATGATCTTGCCCGGTTCGAGCGAGAGCACGTCCCGCACCGACATCCGGGTGCGGCCGATTTCCACGGTCAGGGCCATTTCGATGTTGTTGATCCGCCCGAGCCGGCCGGCTACGGCCTCGCCGCCGGCGAACACGTCCCCGGCACGGTCCTGACT
The DNA here is from genome assembly GCF_052113365.1 of Arthrobacter sp. YAF17. Taxonomy (NCBI): domain Bacteria; kingdom Bacillati; phylum Actinomycetota; class Actinomycetes; order Micrococcales; family Micrococcaceae; genus Arthrobacter; species Arthrobacter sp. YAF17. Next base: position 147,536 of record NZ_JBFRDB010000005.1, read on the forward strand.
GGTGCTGTGCTCCCGGAGGCGGACGGCGAACCAAGCGGCGGCGTTGGCGCCGTCGGAAAGCTCGAAGACAGCAGTGTCGGGGTCCGAAAGCAGCCCGGAGGCATCGGACTCACGCAGGTCGCTCAGGACCCCGGCGCCGAACACGGAACTGGCGCTTTCCATCGCAGGGCGCAGCACGTCGGTCACCGAGACGACGCCGGGCTGGGTCCCCGCCATGCCACCCGCGGCTTCGTCGAGGAAGGTGCGGTCGCTCAACATCAGGGCAAGGTCTGCGGTAACGGAGCCGACGAAGGTCGCAGTGACGGCCTGGCGGGCGTAGGGCGCGGCGGCACGGGCCGGCACGAGGGCCAGCACCTTGAGCGCCACCGGGCTCGGCAGTTCTTCAACGAGCCGTTCCGCCGACGATTCGTGCCTGGTCAGGGTGATGCTCATCGGTGATTCTCCTCGATTGTGACAATGACGGCGGCCGCGCGGGACCCGTTGCGGGCCGGGGCGGCAGTGGCGAGCCGCGTGCCGTCCAGGGTGAGGTCAAACGGACGGTTTTCCAGGTGCGGCAGGGTCAGGACGTCGCCAACCGCGAGGCCCAGGACCTGGCTGGGGGTGACGAACGACGTCGAAAGCCGGACGGAAAGTTCCACCGGAACCCGTTCCAGCTGGGCGGTGACGCGTGCTGCGGCATCTCCGCGGTTGTCGGTCGGGTTGACCTTCTTGAGCCGGCCCAGCAGGATGCTCGCGGGGACGGCCAAGGTGGCGGGGGCGCTCATGTCGCCGACGTTCATGGTGAATGCCGCGACGATCATCAGTTCGCTGGGGGCTGCGGCCTGGGCGAACTGGGAGTTGTACTGGATGGTGTCCACCCGGACGGTTTCGCTGAGCAGCGGCCCAAGGGAGTAGCCAAGGTCTTCAAGGGCCTCGTCCATAAGGCCTTTGACCAGGGCCTGTTCAATCTGGGTGAACTTGCGGTCCGGCATGGGCGAATCGTTCGAGGCGCCCAGCATCCGGTTCACCCAGCCGAGGGCGGCCGGGGCGGGGAACTGCACCACGAGCTTGGAATCGTGGCCCTCCACTGTGCACAGCACCATCGCGGTGACCGCGGGCAGTGAGGCGGCGTATTCGTCGTAGCTGAGCATACTGACGTCTTCGAGCCGCACCACGGACTTGACGCGGACCTTGGCGGTCAGCTGGGTTCCCCACTGGCGGGCGTAGGTTTCGAAGGCGAGTTCCAGGACGCGGCTGTGTTCGCGGGCGAGCGTCGCGGGGCGCCGGAAGTCGTAGACGCTTACCGTCCGCTCCCGCACCACTTCCCGCTCATCCAAAACACTCACGGTTGCCACTATCGGCAAGGGATCGCGTGGCGTAAGCAGTATGCCGGAGGCAATCCAAGTGGCAATTCAGGCGGCAATTCAGGCGGCACTATTGCAGGCAGTACAGTCGCTATTTTTGGCTGTGCTTCAGCACTTCCGGAATCAGTGCCCGGACGACGTCGGGCTGGTCCGAGATGATCACGATGTCGACCCGGCGGTTCAGCTCCATGAGCTCCGGCGTGGAATCGTCGTTGACCTGCCGCGCGGAGCCGAAGGCGACGGCGCCGATGGTTCCCGGGGCGATTCCGCCGCGGTCCACCATATAGCGCAGGACATTCACCGCACGTGCCGACGAGAGCTCCCACGTGGACGGGTAGGCGGTCACACCGTTGGCCGCGTGGCCTTCGACCATGATCTCCAGGGCCGCTGGCCCGAGGATGGGCGAGATGATTTTCAAGACCTGGGAGGCCCGCTCGGTGAGTTCCGGCCGGTCCGGTGCGAAGAACGTCTGGGAGCCGACCAGCTTGACCGTGAGCCCGCGCTGGTCGATCTGGAACTCAACGTTTTCGCTGAGCCCGGCGGCTGCCAGGGCTGCCTTCATCTGCTCCTCCAGGGCACGCAGCCGGTCCACTTCCTTGAGGGCCGCCGCGAGGGCGTCGGGGGCCGCCGCTGAATCTTGCGCCTTCATCGCGGCGAAGGCTTCCAGGTGTTCGTCCACGAATTCCGGCGGTACCACTGTGCCCTCGGCGGTGTCCACCGTTTCGCTTGCGACGGCTCCAAAGCCGGTGGCGAGGGAATTGCGGAGTTTCTCGAACTTGTTCGCGTCCACCGTGGACATGGCATAGAGGACGATGAAGAGGCACATGAGGACCGTGACCATGTCCATGTAGGACGCCATCCAGCGTTCGTCGACGTGGTGCTCTTCGGGTTTCTTGCGGGGGCTCCGGCGGCCACTCACGCCGCAGCGTCCATCGTTTCAGCGTCGCCGGCAGCCGCCTTACGGCCGCCTCCGGAGCTCTTAAGCTGGTGCTCGGGAACCATGGAGCGGAGCCGCTCGGCGAGCAACAGCGGCTGGGCGCCGGCCTGCACGGCGAGCATCCCTTCCATGAGCAGCGTCCGGCGTTCGATGTCCAGTTCGGACAGCCGCGCCATGCGTCCGCTGAAGGGCAGCCAGATGAAGTTGGCGGACAGCAGCCCCCAGAGCGTGGCAACGAACGCGGCGGCGATCATGTGCCCCAGCTCGTCCGGCTTGGACAGGTTCTCCAGGACGTGGGTCAGGGACACGACGGTTCCGACGATGCCGACAGTGGGGGCGTAGCCGCCGAGGGACGCGAAGAACTTCGAGTTGGAGTGGTCGCTGCGCGCCTTCGTGTCGATTTCATCCTCCATCTGCATCCGGAGGTCTTCGGCGTCGGTGCCGTCAGCAATGTTCTGCAGGGCCCGGGCAAGGAAGGGATCGTTGACGCTGGCGGCTTCTTCCTCGAGGGACAGCAGGCCCTCGCTGCGCGCCTTTTCCGCGAACCGGACCATCTGGTCGATGCTGTCCTGCGGCTTCGCGGTTTTCCCGATGAACATCGCCGGCACTGCTTTGAACGCCTGGATGACGTCCTTGAGGGTGTTGCCGGCAAGCCCGATGGCCAGGGTGGCGCCGAAAACGAGGATCATGGGGGCGGGCAGCAGCAGTGAGGAGAGGCTGCCGCCTTCCAGCAGGACCATAACGATGAGGGAGCCAAAGGCGAGGAGCAGTCCTATGACTGTTGCGGGATCCATGGATTACTTTCTTGGTGGCTCAGGTGCGGGGCGGCGGCCGTCGTCCGCGGGGTCCGACGGCGGCACGAGGCTCAGCGGGTATCCCGTCACGGCGGGAAAGTCCCTCGCCTTAGTCAGGACGTACGCCCGGTAGTCGGCAATAAGTTCGACCACTTCCGCGAGGCTTTCCAGCACCACATAGGCGGCGCCGTCCAGGGTCACCAGATGGGTGTCCGGGCTCTCGTGGATACGCTCGATCAGGTCCGGATTGACCGCGAAGCGCGTTCCGTTGAGGCGTGTGACGACGATCATGGGCCGATTCTGCTCTGTTTTTCTGCTCAGCGTGTTCCGCTCAGCGTGGTTCAGCAAGGGAAGGGTGTTCTCCTCCTACTGTCGGCAGAGGCGGCCGGTTCGTTAGGCGGAGGCCTTCGCTGAAGTGCGGAGGGCGTGGACGAACTCGAGCTTGTCGATCACCGTGCCTGGGAGTGCAAAGGGGTACAAATCGTCTTTCCCCATGCTCCGGTTGACCTGGTTCAGTGCGATCGAGAGCGGCAGCCACTCGGTTTCCACGATGGCGCGGAAAGACGAGGTCTCCGACATCTTCGATACCAGGCCGAATTCCCGGGCGGTGTCGATGGTGTCGCTGATGTGCAGATAGTGGGCAAAGGACTCGGCAAAGTCCTCGTACGGGTGCATTGTTGCGTACCGGGAGATGTAGTGCTGCTCCCAGTTCGCTGGGGCGCCCTTGGAGTAGTGGCGGTCAATCTCTGCCTGATAATCCTTGGTGTCGTCGCCGAAGAGGTCCCGTGCCGCGCGGGTCCGCTCGTCATCGCTGAAGACCAGCGCGTCCTCAAAATAATGGCCCACCTCGTGCCGGAAATGCCCGAGCATCGTCCGGTACGGCTCATCGAGCCGGGCGCGCATTCTTTCGCGGTAAGCGTCGTCGCTCTCGGCGAGGTCAATGGTGATGATCCCGGAGGCATGTCCGATGACCACGTTCTCGTTGGCACTGGACAGCAGGTCGAAAGCGAGGCCCTTGTTGGGGTCTTCCGCGCGGGTGACGATCGGCAGGCCAAGCCCGTCCAGCTCGGCGATGAGCTGACGCTTGGCCCGCTCCGCCACAATGAACTGGGAAAGGCCCTTGGCGTCTTTGTCGTTCGGGCGTGTCCGCGTGAGGTCACAGCTGAAGCACTGGCCGCCGCTTTTCGGGGCAAGCCAGGTGCACCCGGAGAGCATCAGGTTCGTGCAGATGTACCGTTCGGTGCCGGAGGAGTCCTTGTGCCGCCCCTGCCCGTCCACTGCGACGATCGCGCGGAGCTCCCGCACGTAGCCGAGGTTCGTTCCGCAGTGCAGGCAGACTGAGTTTTCAAAGAACACGGCCGAGTCGCAGGCACTGCAGGATTGTTTTTTCACCTCACGATCCTACCCGCGACGGATGCCGCAGCACCCGCCGCGCGACCGTTGCACAAGCCTGAGCAGACGGATCCGTCTCCTCCGGCGGTTCCGCGGTGGCGCGGTCGTCGTTAGGGCATGATCGCGTAAAAGATGATCCAGTTCATGGCGAGGTTAAACCCGGCATGAGCAACTACTGCCCCGGCCAATGATCCCGTGAGCTTCCGGAAGCCGTAGAACGCCAGGGACGCCGCGAACATCGCAGCCACCCAGAACAGCGCCGGGAGTGGCAGGAACGCCCAGGAGCCGGCCACAAGCACCACCCCAAAGTGCGCCAGATGGGTGACTGCAAACGCTGCCGCGTCGATGAGGGCTGCCCGCCGGTCACCGAGTTGCGCGGCGAAACTCTCGTGGGCCACTCCGCGGTACAGCACCTCTTCACCTATCGGGCTGAAGAGCATCCCGACAACCGCAAAAATGATGAAGTAGATCAGGCGGTCGTCCTCTGAGGGCGATGCCGGCACGGTTGAATACGAAAGGGCGATGTACGCGAACGGATTGGACATGCTCTGCCCCCACACAGCGGCAGCCGTGAAATGCACTGAGAGGGCCATTGCAACGCCGGCTATCGCGGCCGGCGCGATCCAGCGTCGCCGCGTCGGCCGGACCAGGCCGACGCGCTGGCGCCCTTCCTTGGTCGCCACGCGCGCCAGCCCGAAAAGGACAAGCAGCAGGATGCCAGTGCGGAGGTTCAGCGGCACAAGCGAGCGGAACAGTGGCCGGACAGAAAGGGTGGTCATGCCGTGAGTGTATGGCGAGCGAGCGCAGGCCCGCTGATAGGCGAGATATCCGCGCCTCGTGTCTGCAGCGTCTTCGTGGTCCGTGTTGCGTTGTGCCGGGCAATGATCGCGACGATGGCGCCCACTTCCGCCAGGCTCGGCAGGGAGTGGACGCCATCAGCGGGAGACAGCCAACTTATCCGAAGAATTAGCGCTTCAGGTTGCCGAGCTCCTGCAGCACCTCGTCCGAGGTGGTGATGATGCGGGCGTTGGCCTGGAAGCCGCGCTGCGCGACGATCAGGTTGGTGAATTCCTGGGAGAGGTCCACGTTAGACATTTCCAGCGAGCCGGCGGCGAGGCTGCCGATGCCGGCGTCGCCTGCTCCGCCGAGCTGCACGCCGCCGGCGTTGGCGGTGGCGACGTACGAGGAGCCGCCAGCCTTCTCCAAGCCCGCGGGGTTGGTGAAGTTGGCCAGCGCGATCTTGGCGAGGACCTGCTTGACGCCGTTGCTGAAGGAACCGATCACGGATCCGTCGTTCCCGATGGTGTAGGACTGCAGCTTGCCGGCAGCGGAGCCGTTCTGGCCGCTGACGGCGAGGGAAGTCATCCCGGCGAATCCCGACGCCGAGGTGAGATCTACGTCGACGCCGTTGACCGCCAAGGGACCGCTCGGGGTCAGCGTGCCGCCCGCACCCTGGGTGAGGGTGATGTTCGAGGTGGCTCCGCCGTCGGTGGCTGCAACTCCCCAGCCGGTCGCAGTCTTGGTGAAATCGACAGTGATGTTCCGCTCGGCACCGGCGGCATTGTAGACCTTGACGACGCGCTGAAGTGTGGCGGGCGGAGCGACAGCGGCGTCGCTGGGCAGATTGCCGTCCAGCGTAACCGAAGACGTTGCCTTGGCCGGAACCAGGGTGTTCGAGTTCAGCGTGATGCCATTGACCGGGCCGCCGGTGTTGACCACACCGTCGACGTCTGCCGACCAGCCCTGCAGGATGCCGCCGTCGGGGCTGACCAGCTGGCCGGCGGCGTCGGGGCTGAAGGCGCCCGCGCGGGTGAAGAGTTGCTGGCCGCCCTTGCTGGTGACGAAGAAGCCGTCGCCGGAGATCATCAGGTCGGTGGCGCGGCCGGTGCTCTGCGAGGAGCCCTGGGCGAAGTTGGTGCTGACGCCGGCGACGCGGACGCCGAGGCCGATCTGGGCGGGGTTGCTGCCGCCGGTCTCGCCCTGCGGCGCGGAGGCGCCCTGGGTCATCTGGGAGAGCGTGTCCTGGAACTGGGTGGAAGAAGCCTTGAACCCAGCCGTGTTGACGTTGGCAATGTTGTTGCCGGTGACGTCCAGCATGGTCTGGTGGGCGCGGAGGCCGGAGATTCCGGAATACAGCGAGCGGAGCATGGGAACTGCCTTTCTACGGGTGGAAAACTGGTCAGGAAGCGGCCGGTGCGGTGAGCCCGGTGATGGAGTCTAGGGGGATGGAGAGTTCGCCGACCTTGACGGTGGGAACTGCCCCGGAGTAGGAAACGGAACTGGCGATTCCGGTGCCTGTGGTGCCGTCGCCCAGTGTGTAGTCGACGGACTGGCCGACCAGCTGGGCGGCGGCCTGGCGCATCTGCAGGGAGAACCCTTCCTTGCTGTTGGTTGTCAGTTCCTGCATCTTCTCCATCATGGAGAGCTGGATGGTCTGGCTCATCATCTGGTTGGTGTCCATGGGCGCGCTCGGGTTCTGGTTCTTGAGCTGAGCCACCAGGAGGGACATAAAGACCTCCGAATCCATGGTCTGCACGGGTGCCCGCACGGCAGCAGCCTGGGCGGTCTCCCCCGCGGCCCCGATGGGCTGGGAGGCGATGGGCTGAATCGTCATGAGTCGCTTTCCTTCGTGTCAGACAAGAATGTCGAGGGTGGTCTGTGGGCCGTTCAGTATCCTGGCGTCGCGCAGGGCCGCGCCATCGGCCAGGGCTTCCCAGCGGTGGCCCGGCCGTTGTTCGCCAGATCCGTTGCGGTTGCCCGGTCCGGAGCCGGAGTCCCGCCCGGCGCCGCCTTGGCTGGTTCCGTCCTGCCTGGTGCCGTCCCGGGCTGTGTTGCCCGGCCCGGTGTGTTCGGAGACGTCGAGGCTGGCACCAAAGCCCGCATCGGCGAGTTCCTTACGGAGTTCCGGCAGGACCCCGCGGATGGCCTCGCGTCCGGCGTCGCCCGGGGCGAAGAGTTCGATCCTGACGCCTGCGGCATCAATGTGCGCCCTGACCGTCATTGGGCCCAGGTCCTCGGGGGTGACCTGCAGCGTCATGATGTGCTGCCCCTGCGGGGCTCCGGCGAGCGTGAAGAGCGGCTTGGCCAACTGCGGCTGGAGCGTGGCGCCCGGTTGGGGAGCCGCTGGGGCCGCGGGTTGCGGCGCGGAAGCGGTTGACGACGGCAGCTGGCTGACCGGGGTTGCGGCTGCTGCGCTTCCGGCCGTGACGAGCGCATCCGCGGGAGCCGTGCCGGGTGCGGCAGCTGATGCGGCCACGGGTGTCGTTTCAATGCGGGCGGCACCGGACGTGCTGCCTTCGGCGGGCGCCGTGCCCGGGAAACCGGAGGCGGTTCCGGCGGCCACGGCGGGCACATTGGCTTGGCCTGCTGTTGCCGGCGGCAGTGCAGCGGGCGTTGCAGGAACGGCTGGTGGTACTGGTTTCCCAACGGACGGGGTTACCGCAACCGTTTTAGTTTCCGCAGGGGCTGCGGGCGCCCCAGTCACCGCTGTGGCTGCGGAAACTGTTTGCACCGGCCAGGATTCCTGAGGCGCACCGGCCGGGGAGGTCGTGCCGGGACCCCCGGGCGGCATTAGAAGCGCCGCGGTGACGGCTTGGGACGGCGCCAGGGCCTGGTCCTGCGCAGCGGCAGGTTGCTGGGCCGCCAAGGAAGCTGTTGTCACCTTGCCAGCCGTCACTATCGCGCCGGTACCGGGAACCGCCGCGGGTCCATCCGCAGCGCGAAGTGCCTGGCTGGGTAGCATGCCTTCGATCTGTTCGCCCCGCGCCCCCGCCAGTGCGGTTGGCTGAGCTGTTCCAGGCGGTACGGTTCCAGGCTGCACGGTCCCAGGCTGCGGTCCGGCGACTGCCGTAAACCGGGGATCGAGTCCGGGCCGCTGCCCCGGCGTCGCTGTCACTGAGTCGGCGACGGGCGTCCCGGCCTGTTCCTGGCTGCCGGTGCCCGGAACACCGGAAATACCCATAGCGGGAACGGCCGAAGCGGCAGGCACACCCGAGGCGGGCAGCGTATTCGCCAGACCGGCCTGGCCATCGGAGGGCAGTTGAGTAACAGCCGCCGTGTAGGAGGTACCCGAAAGCGACGCTACGTTGGCGGCGTTGGAAGGATCCTGCACAGTGGCGGCCCCGCCGTCGGCTCCCCCGCCGGGCTGCTGGTCCAAGGCGCCGGACGAAGTGTTGTTCTGCGCGTCATCGGCTACCTCACTGCCGGCGTCGGGGGTTGGACCCTGCGTTGAGTCCGCTGAGCCCTGAACGTCGTCGAGCACCGCCGCGAACGCCGCCGTGTCCTTGCTCCCGGCGGACGCTTGTCCGCGGGCGCCTTCCTGGACGCGGCCCTGGACCGGCGCGGCCAGGGAGGAGGCCAGATCCATGCCTTTCATGACGCCGTCCCTGCCGGGACAATGCGCCGGATGGAGGTCAGGTTGGAGTGCTGCTCCCAGGCGTCGCGGATCTGGATGGTCTTGCCGGGGACCGGCGCGTCGATGGCTTTGCCGTTGCCCAGATAAATGGAGATGTGGTCCCCGCCGAAGCTCACCAGCAGGTCACCGGGCTTGGCCTCGGCCAGGGACGCCACCGGCGTGCCCTGGCGCATCTGGTCACTCACCACACGGGGAATCTCGATGCCGAGGTCCTTGAAGACCCTCTGGGTAAAGCCGGAGCAGTCCATGCCGGTGGCCGGGTTGGTTCCACCCCAGACGTAGGGGACGCCGATGTACTTCTTGGCCATGGCCACGACGTCGGTGCCTGTCGCCGCGCCGGCTACGGGAACGGTCGCTGGTGCGGTGAGGCCCTTCAGTGCGCCGATCGCCGTCGTTCCGCCGAGCCCCAGGCTGTTGGTGAGAGAGGAGATGTCGGTGCCGTTGGTTCCGCCCAGCGCGGCGGTCAGCGCCTCGGTGAAGGACGCCGCGTCTCCGCTGCCCGTCCCGGTAGCGAGTGAGGTTGCGGCGGCCGACTTCAGCGCGGCGGCGTTGGCCTCGGAGGATGCGGGGCGTGTCAGTTCAGCGATCATCGACTGGATGCCCTGCATCCGGCCGATTGCCTCGGTCATGCTCATGACCTCACCTCCTGCTCTTCGCGGTGCCAGACGGTGGAGGCGATCTCGTCGAGGGTGGATTGTTCGGCTCGCAGGTCCGCCGTGTGGACCTCTGCGTCGTGGCGGGCCTTCAGTTTCTCCAGGCCGACGGAACGGGTGCGGGCGGCGATGAACTCCTCGCGGGCGGTGGCCTCGTCGGTCTCCGCGATCCGCGAGAGGTTCTGCAGGTCCGCGAGCATGCTGTGGGAGGAGGACCGGGCCGCGGCGACGGCCCGCAGGGATGCGGAGCTGGAAATGGGCGCGTCGCCGTCGGCGAGGCTGCGGCGCGCTGACGCTTCGCGGGCCCGCACGGAGCTGGAGCGTGAGCGGGCGCTGGCCAGCCCGGTGGCCGCCTGGTCCTGCTGGATCTGGCGGAGGCGCAGGAGCCCTGCCAGTGAGAATTGGCGGTTCATGCTGCTGCTCCCAGGATCGAGGTGAGGTGGTTTAGCCGCTGCCAGGACTCGGGGTGGGCCGTGGATTCGTCCATCGGCTGCTGCAGGAAGGCGCTGACGTCGTGCTCGTGGTTCAGGGCCGCGTCCACCAGCGGGTTGGTACCTGCCTGGTAGGCGCCGACGTCGATCAGGTCCTGCGCGGCCTTGCGGGCCGCGAGGACGCGCCGCAGGGTGGCCGCCGCTTCAAGGTGCGGGCGGGCGTTGACCTTGGTGGCGACGCGGGACACCGAGCCGAGCACGTCCACCGAGGGGAAGTGCCCGGTGACGGCAAGCTTCCGGTCCAGGACCACGTGGCCGTCCAGGATGGAGCGCGCCGCGTCGGCGATCGGTTCGTTGTGGTCGTCGCCGTCCACCAGTACGGTGTAAATGCCGGTGACGGAGCCGGTCTCCGCGGTGCCGGCGCGTTCCAGCAGCCGGGCCAGGATGGAAAAGGTCGACGGCGGGTAGCCGCGGGTGGCGGGCGGTTCGCCGGCGGAGAGTCCGATCTCGCGCTGCGCCATCGCCACGCGCGTGAGGGAGTCCATCATCAGGACAACGTCCTGGCCGTTGTCGCGGAAGGATTCGGCGATGCGGGTCGCGGTGAACGCTGCGCGCATGCGCATCAGGGCGGGTTCGTCGGAGGTGGCGACGACGACGACGGACCGGGCCAGGCCGGCAGGGCCGAGATCGTCTTCGAGGAACTCGCGGACTTCACGGCCGCGCTCCCCCACGAGGGCGATCACCGAGACCTCCGCGTCCGTGCCGCGGGCAATCATCGACAGCAGGGACGATTTCCCGACGCCGGAACCGGCGAAGAGTCCCATGCGCTGGCCCTTGCCGAGCGTGGTCATCGTGTCCAGCACACGGACCCCGGTCTGCAGGGCAGTGTCGATGCGGGCGCGCTTCATGGCATTGGGCGCTTCGTTGTCGATCGGCACGCGTGGGCCGCTGGTGAGCGGGCCCTTACCGTCAATCGGCCGGCCGAGTCCGTCAATGACACGTCCGAAGAGCCCTGGCCCGGTGGGGACCAGGACGGCACCGCCCTTGGCCCGGACGGGATCGCCCGCCGCGACACCGGCGAGCCGGCCCAGCGGCATGCACCGCACGGAGCTGTCCAGGGCCGCCACCACCTCTGCGTCCAGTCCCGGGTGCGAGCCCACGGTCACCAGGTCACCCAGGGCACAGTCGAGTCCTGACACTTCAAGGCCAAGGCCCATGACGGAGGTCACGACGCCGACCCGCTGCGGGGCGGCGGCGCGCAGGGCCGAGGCGTAGTCGGCCCCCTTGGGACGCCACTCGGCGATCATCGCTGGTCCCCCGAAGAATTCTCTGCCCGGTCCTGGTCGCCCAGCAGCGCCGCGCGGGCGCGTGCCAGGGCGTTGCCGAGGCTCGCGTCGAGCCAGCCCTGCTGGTATTCGACCTTGGCGTCGCCGCGGTTGAGCGACTGGTCGGCGAGCAGCGGCAGGCCGGCCGGCAGGTCCTGGCCTTCCTTGGCGAGGACCTCGATGTCAGCCGGGTTCAACCGGATGGCCAGCACTGTGGCGGCGTCGTTTCCGGAGAGGGCCCGGTCCAGGGCGGCGCGGGCGGTCCGGGTTCCCTCAGCCAGTTCGTAGCCCAGGATGGCCTCGGCGAGTTCCAGCGCCGTGCGGGCGAGGACCTCCTCGGCGTCGTGCAGGGCCTGGACGTTTCGGTGGGCGAAGTCCGTCCGGGCCACGGCCAGGGCGCGGACCGCTCGGTCGAGATCCTGCTGCCCGGAGGCCAGCGTGGCGGCCTGCTCGGCCGTCATGCGGTCGCGCCAACGGCGCTGTTCCTTGGCGGCGGCCCGGACGCCGGCCGCGTAGCCCGCGGCGTGGCCTTCGGTGTAGCCGGCCTGTTCGCTGGCGGGCCCGCTGGCGCGCAGCGAGGGGAAGATGATCCGGGCCGGGGCGCTTTCGGTAGCGGTCCCGTCAGTAGACATAATCTTCTTCGTCCCCGCGCTGGATGGTGATCTGGCCTTCGGCCTCGAGTTCGCGGATGGACCGGACCACGGCGGCACGGGCTTCTTCGATCTGGGAGGCGCGCAGCGGCCCCAGCGCGGCGATCTCGGATTCCAGGATCTCCAGGTTGCGGCCGGAAACGTTGGTGGTGATGGTCTCCAGGACGGGCTCCGAGGCGCCCTTCATGGCCACGGCCAGCACGGACGCGTCGAGGCCGCGGAGGACCAGCTGCACGTCGCGGCGTTCCAGTTTCACGATGTCGTCGAAGGTGACCATCTGGGCGCGGATTTCCACGGCGAGGTCCGGATCCAGCAGGTCCAGGCCGTCCAGCACGGAGCGTTCCGTGCCGGCGTCGGTCCGGTTGATGATTTCCAGCAGCGGCTGGATGCCGCCCACCACCTTGGACGCCTGCTGTGAGACAGCCGCGCCGCCGCGCAGTTTGAGGGTGTCGGCCACAATCCCGATTGCCTCCGGCGCACCGGAACCCATGGTCGCGATGCTGAGGGCGACGTCGGCCCGCAGCGAGCCGGGCAGCCCGGACATCACGGCAGAGGCTTTGCGGGGGCTGAGGTGGGCCAGGACCAGGGCGATGGTCTGCGGCAGCTCGCCGTCGATCAGGGCAAGGATCTGGACCGGTTCGATGTCCTCGAGGAACTCAAAGGACTTGCCGGCCATGTTGACGGTGAGCCGGTTGAGCAGGCCGGCGGCCTTTTCCGAGCCGAAGGATGCCTCGAGGAGGCCTTCAGCCAGCTCGCGGCCGCCGCGGGCCTGCCGGGGGCTGGACATCGCAGCCTCGTGGAAGTCCTTCATGATCTGCTCGGCGACGTCAGGATCCACCTTGCGGAGCCGGACGATTTCCGCGGCGATGTCCTCCGCCTCGGCGTCGTTGAACTGGGCCATCACCTTGGCGGCGTTGGCCGGGCTCATCTGCATGAGCACGACGGCCGCGCGCTGGGTGCCGGTGAGGGTCGAATCGGCTAGTTTCATACCGGCTGCCTGTCATCCATGAGGCCGCGCAGGTAGTCGGCCGCTTTCTCCGGGTTGGAGGCGACCATGCTCTCGATCTCGAAGCGGCGGCGCTCCGCCTCCACCTGGGCAGGCGGCGGGGCCATCGGCGGCAGCGCGGTGAGCGGGATGGCCGACGTCGCGGGTGCCGGCGGCAGTGCCGTGACGGTTGGCATTACCGGAATCATCTCCAGGTCGAGGCGTTCGCCAAGATCCACCGGTTCGCGCTTCTGCCGGCGGCGCAGCACCATGGCGATGACGAGGGCGAGGATCAGCAAACCGAGCAGGATGCTGCCTGCCGTGACCAGGGTGCCGAAGAACGCAGACTGTTTCTGGGCTTCAAGGTCGGCTTTGGCGGCCTCGAGGGACGCGGCAGCCTGGTCCGCGGCGGCGGTGCTGAACGGCACGACTTCAACGGTCACGACGTCGCCGCGGGTGGCGTCGACGCCGGCGGCGGCGGTGACGAGCGCGGTCAGCGAAGCGAGGTTGAGTCCACCGGCGGAGGCCTGGTCGACGGCGACGGAGATGGTCTGCCGTTTGACGGCGCCTGCCGGGATCACCCGGTCCTCGGTGATCTTGTTGACGGCGTTGTTCTTGGTTTCGGTGGACGAATCGAAGTTGCCGTTGCCGCTGGTGCCGCCGGGAACCGCAATGTTGTCCGGCCCGAGGACGCCCGCGGCGCCTCCCCCGGTGCCGGTGTACTTCTCCGTCTTGGAGGACTCGCTGAGCGGAAGGGCGCCCTCGGCGTTGGTGAAGGTTTCGCTTTTCTGCTGGGCGGATTCGCCGGTGACGTCCGCGGCCACGGCCACGGTGGAGTTCCCCGGGCCAACCACGCGGTCCATGACGGCCTTCACGGCGTCGGAGGTGCGCTGCTGGTAGTCAGTGGCCTGCTTGGACGCGGATCCCGTGGCGCCGCCGCCGACGGAGGACAGGACGTTGCCCTGAGAGTCGACGACAGAGACGTTGGCGGGCTTGAGGTTTTCGATGGCGGCAGAGGTCAGGTGGACGATCGCCTGGACCTTATCGCCGGAGAGCGTGGAGCCGGGGGCGGTCTCCACAAAGACGGAGGCGGTGGTGTCCGGGGTCTTGGAGACGAAGACGGTCTTTTCCGGAATCGCGAGGCGGACGGCGGCGGTCTTGACGCCGTCCATAGCGGAGATGGTGCTCGCCAGTTCCCCTTCGAGGGCCCGCTTGTAGGTGACGGACTGCTGGAACTCGGAGGAGGTGACGCCCATCTTGTCCAGCAKGGAGTAGCCGGTAGCTGCGGCCGTGGGGAGGCCCGCGGCGGCGGCTTTGAGGCGCTCGTCGTAGACCTTGTCCTGCGGCACCAGAATGGTGGAGCCGCCGTCACTGAGCTCATACGGCACGTTGTCCTTACGCAGCTGCTCCACGATTCCGTTGGCGTCGGTGTCTTTGAGACCAGAAAATAGCGGCGTCAGGGCGGGCTTGGACAGCCAGGCCGAGAGGGCGATGATGCCGACTACCAGCAGGGCGGCGCCGATCACGGCGACGGTGCGCTGACCGGTGGTGAAGCCCTTGAGGCCCGCGCCGAAGCGCTGGAAGAAGCCCGTAATCTGCGGAGGCATCAGGCCTGCATCCTCATGATCTCGTTGAACGCGTCAACGCCCTTGTTGCGCATGGCGGCGACGAGCTCGAGCGTGATCTGGGCCCGGCTGGAGGCAAGGGTGGCGTTGTGGATGTCGTCCAGGTTGCCGGTGACGGCGGAGATGGCGAGCTCTTTCGATGTTGACTGCAGCTGCTGGAGGTTGTCGACGGCACCGGTGAGGGACGCGCCAAAGGCGGAGCCGTCAGTGCCGGTGGCGGCGCCCGCACCGGAGATGTAGTCGGTGGGCATAACGCCCTGGACGGGAGCGATTGGGGAAACAGGCATCAGGATCTTCCAATCTCAAGGGCGGCCAAGTAGCTTTCACGGGCGCGGTCCACAACCTGGGCGTTTGCCTGGTAGCCGCGCTGGGCGATGATGAGGGCGCCCATCTGTTCGGCCATGTCGATGTCCGGGTACTTCACGTTGCCGTCGGCGTCGGCCAGGGGGTGGTCCGGCTGGTAGACAATCCGGCCTTCGCCGTTGCCGAGCTGGGTGCTCTTGACGTAGACGCCGCTGCCCTCGGCGCCTTCGGCGGCCTCGACGTACTTGGCCTGGAATGCTGGTCCGTTGGTGCGGGAGGCGTTGTTCATGTTGGCCAGGTTGTCCGAGACGGCGTCGAGCCATTTGCGGTGAACCGTCAAGGCTGAGCCGGCGATGCCGATTGCGTCGAAGGTCATTAGTTGGTCCTCATCGCGGCGCGCACTGCATTGAATTCCCCGCCGATGGCGCGGGCCGCGAACTGGAAGCGCAGCACGGTGTCGATGTTGGACAGAGTCTCGGTGTCCAGGTTGACGTTGTTGCCGTTCAACTGGGTGGGCTCAAGCGAGGTGCCGGTGGTGGCCCCGACGCTGCCGACACCGGACCGCACGGAGTCCGCGAGGGCTGCCTCGAAGCTAACGCGCTTCGCGTGGTAGTTCGGCGTGTTGACGTTCGCGATGTTGTTCGCGATGGCGCGCTGGCGCAGCGCGAGGCCGTCCATGGCGCTGGCCAAGGCGGCGGAAGTCACGGATTCGAGCACAGAGTCCTGCCTGGGATGGTGGGGTGGCCGATCCGTGGCCGGTAAACGAGCGATCCGTGCTCTATCAGTGGTTATCGGCACTGGTCAGCCGCGCGTTAGCAGAAAATGTGAAAGTATTTTTGCAGGTTTTTTGCCGGGTGGTTTCGGCGGGCTGCGAGGCCGGGTGCGGTCAGCCGTTCACGTCGAGGTAGACGGCACCCGAGGGACCGCCGACGCCGGGAACGGAAGCGACCGCCTGCAGCTGCTTCGCGACGTCCAGCCGGGCCTCCTCGAGCCTCTTGGCGACGCGCTCCTGGGCCGCCGAGAGCGCGACTGCGCGGCGCCGGGCTTCGGCCGGCAACGGCCCCGGAGGCGCCGGCGGCTGCCAACGCGTCTCCGGCAGGGGCGCCGCCACGGACTGGGGTGCGGCGGACAGCGGGCCGAGCGGGTCCTTCAGGGTGCGCTCTGCGGCGCCAACGGCCATCTCAAGCACGTCCAGAATCGCATTCCACGCCGCCAGGGCAGTGTCCGCGGGCGTGCTCGGGGTGGATTCGGAGAGCTGGATGCCGGCTCCCCCGAAGCCGGTCTCCACGTCCGTTTGGTTACCCAAACCCGAGGCTCCCGCCACCTGTTCCTGGCTGGGTGTTCCATCCGCCCGCTGCGGAAAATCCCGTGGGGGCGGCTGCGAATGCAGCGGCACCGGCCGGTGCCGGAATCGCGGCGGCCGCCTCGTGCCAGGCCTGGCGCAAGGGTTCCAGGAGTTCGATGGCTTCGCGGGTCAGTGCCGGGTCGCGCTGGATGTTCGCGTTGACCAGGGCGGTGAAGGCGTAGTTGTACAGGCCAAGGAGGCCGTCGGCGCCGTCCCAGGCGTCCGTCTTGAGCGACGAGATAAGTTCGGCGATGATGGCCTGGCCGTGCAGGAGGTTCTCCGAAGCGACGGGCCAGTTGGCAGACTCCTGCGCGCTTTCCGCCCGGCCGAGGTCCAGCATGAGGCGGTCGTAGAGCATGGTGAGCAGGCGAGCCGGCGGGGCCGAGAGGACGGAATCGGCGAGATACTGGTTGCGCTGGGCGGCGCCGCCGTAGCCGTTGCCGAAGGACGTGGTGGTCATTGCGATTTACTTCCTGAAGAAAGGCCGCCGAGCTGGGCGGTGAGCCACGACTGCTGGGCCTGCATGTTGCTAAGGGCCACTTCCAGGCCCGAATAGGTACGCTGCAGCGTGGCTTTACGGGACTCAAGTCTGGTGTCCCAGTCGCTGATCCGGTTCGCGAGGTCACGGACTTCGGATTCCTGGCCAGTGATTTTTTTGGTCAGCGTGCCGTCGTATTTGTCTGAGGCATTAGTCGCGGCCGCGGCGACGCGCGTGGCAATCTCCTGAACCTTGGCTGCGGTGCCTGCGGGATCGGCGGCGAGGGCGGCCGAGAACTTCTTCTCGTCAAATTCCATGGTGCCGGTCTTGGTGATGCTGATCCCGATTTCCGACGGCGACCGCGGCGGGGTGCCCACCGGCAAGGACGCGGCGGAGAGGATGTTTTGGTTCACGGAGCGCACGGCGCTGTCGCTGGCGAAGATGCCAGCCTTGGTGGAGGTCCCGCTCGTGCCAGTGGTGCTGGTGACGGCGATCCTGGCGGCAACGTAGGAGAAGATGCCGTTGACGCCGGAGACGAGGTCTGAGGCGAGCTTGGTGATGCCGGCGTCGTCGCGGGCCACGGTGAGCGTAACGGGCGTGGCGCTTACTTCCTTGGCGGTGATGGATACACCGGGCAGCAGGTCGGTGAACGTGTTCGTCGAGGACTTCACCACCTGGGCTGCGGTGGTTCCAGGCCAGAGTGAGATCTCGGCGTCCTGCGCCGTCTTGACGTTCGTGAACGTCGTGCCTGGGTCCGCAACCGTGAAGGCACCGGCTTCGCCGGGCTTGGTAGCGGTGAACTGCAGACGGTACTCGCCAGCGCCGACGGCGACTTTGCTCGCAGTAACGCCCGCTCCGGCCGCGTTGACGGACTTCACGACGTCGTCGAGGTCGCTGGAGAGCGGCTCAATGGTGTAAGACTGGCCACCGCTGTTGATGGTCATGGTGGTGTAGGGCCAGCCGACCACAGCGTTCACTTTGGGTGTGACGGTGACCTGGGTCTGGGCGAGCTGGGTGACCTGGAAGTCGATCGCACCGGCCTTGGCTGCGGCCGTGGTGGTGGCTGTGACCTTGTCACTGGTGGTGGTTGCGGTGTTGAGGTCCAGGGCGCCAGGCTTGGCCGCGGCGGTGGCCTGGGTGGCGAGTGCGGCAACCTTGCTGTTCAGCCCCTGCAGCGCGGACACCATGGACTGGAGGTCCTGGGACTTGTACTTCAGCAGCGTCTGCGGGATGGCCTCAACCTGCATCACGGAACTGATGAGGGCAGTGGTGTCGAGCCCACTGGCTAGTCCGTCGAGTGAGATTCCCATCGCTGCCTCTCATTGCTGCAAGTGTCTGCTGGTGCCAAATATTCGGAAGTTCAAATGCTGCGCGTAAGGGCCGGACGATGGATTACTCGCATCGTCCGGCCCTTCCGCTGGAACTTGATCGGGATTTAGTCTTCGTCCGATCAGAGTGGCAGCCCTACTGCTGGACTACCGAACGGCCGGAACCGGTTTAGCGCAGGAGCGAAAGAACACCCTGGCTGGACTGGTTTGCCTGGGCCAGCATTGCGGTGCCGGCCTGGGACAGGATGTTGGCCTTGGTGAACTTAACCATTTCCTGAGCCATGTCGACGTCGGCAATGCGGGACTGAGCGGCCTGCAGGTTMTCACCGGCAACGTTCAGCGACTTGATCGTGYGCTCCAGACGGTTCTGAGTTGCACCCAGGTTTGAACGCTCGGCCGAGATGTCCTTGATTGCGGTGTCGGCTGCAGTGATGGACAGAAGCGCATTGGCTGAAGTGTCAAACGTGAGTGCTGAGATGGTGGTACCGAGAGCCGACACGTCGGCACCTGAGAGATCCAGAACGATCTGGTCCTCTGTAGCCTGGTCACCCGCACCGACCTGGAAGGTAACTGCCGTCGCCGAGCCATTCAGCAGCTTCGTGCCGTTGAAGTTGGTGGAGTCACCGATGCGCTTGAGCTCGCCGCCAAGTGCGTTGACTTCGTCCTTGATCGCATCACGGGCGTCAGAGTTGTTCGAGTCGTTACCGGCCTGGACAGCAAGGTCGCGAACGCGCTGCAGAATGGAGTGAACCTCGGTCAGGGCGCCTTCGGCAGTCTGGATAACACTGATGCCGTCCTGGGCATTGCGGGCGGCCTGGGCCGAACCGGTGACCTGAGCTTTCAGGCCCTCGGAGATGGACAGGCCTGCTGCGTCATCGCCGGCGCGGTTGATGCGCAGGCCGGTGGACAGCTTCTCCAGGGACTTGGAGAGGTCGTTCTGGGTGTTGTTGAGGTTGCGGTAAGAGTTGTTAGCCGCGAGGTTGTTGTTGATCTGGAAGCCCATGATGTTTCCTCCGTGAGTGGGACTGTAAGCGATGGCCCATCCGTGGGCCTTCAGCAGTAGCTATCGCCCTTTCGAATACACACGTAAGGAAAATTGCGAAAATCTTTTTCTGACGGCTTTCCCCGCTATTCCGCCTGTAATCAGCCTTATTCCAGCTAACGCATCCCTCTCCCCTGCCGATAGTTTCTACGAACCCTGCTGAAGGCTGCAGCTGACTCCTTATGTACTGCATGCCCGGCACCACCGTATTAGTCACCTTTGAGGGAGCCGTCCGGAACATGGCCATCCACGAACTTTCAGCCCTGCTGTGGCGGGAGCGTGAACTCCTGGACGTTCTTACTTTCAAGCTGGAAGAAGAGCAGTTGCTGCTTACCTCGGGCAAGTCCCGCTGGCTGCCCCACGGCACCCGGGAAGTAGAACAGGTCCTGGGGCACCTGGCCCAAGCGAGCCTGGCACGCACTATCGAGGCCGCCGTCGTCGCCGAGGTCTGGGGACTCCCCACGGACGCGTCCCTGGCTGACCTCGCCGCTGCAGCCCCGGAAGGTGCCTGGGCCGAGATCCTTACTGCCCACCTCACCTCACTCACCCGCCAGACCGCCCTGATCAAGGAATTGCGCGACTCCAACGAGCAGTACCTGCGCACGGCCGTCCGCTCCACCCAGGAGTCACTGGCCGATCTGCGCCCGGCTGCCGCCGCGGGCACCTACGACGCGCACGGTAAGACCGGGGACACCGCCGGCTCCCGCATCTTCGACAAGCAATTCTAAGGAACCGACCATGAGTACCTTTGGCGCCCTGAACACCGCCTACCGCGGGCTGACCGCGGCCCAGCAGGGCATGAACGTCGCCGGGCAGAACATTGCCAACGCCGCCACCGAGGGCTACACGCGGCAGCGCGTCGATCAGTCTTCTGTGGCAGCACCCGCCCGTGGACTCTTCAGCGGCGAAGCGCTGCAGGCCGGCCAGGGTGTTTCCGTGAACGCCATCGCCCGGCTCGGCAGCAGCTTCCTCGACGCCGGTGTCCGCTCCGCAGGCGCCCAGGCCGGCTACGCCAGCGTCCGTTCCGCAGCGCTTCAGGGCATCGAGGGAGTCCTTCAGGAACCAGGCGACAACAGCATCTCCACCGCATTGCAGGGCTTCTGGTCAGCATGGCAGGGCGCCGCAAACCAGCCCGACAAGTCGGGCCCCAAGGGCTTGCTCCTGAACGCCGCCAACTCCGTGACGGACAAGATCTCCTCCGCCTACAAAGCCCTCGACTCCCAATGGAGCAGTGTCCGCGGCCAGGCGCAGGACGCGGTGACCGCCGTCAATGCGGCAGCCGCCCAGGTTGCTTCCTACAACACCACCATCCGCTCCACCCTCGCTGCAGGCGGATCGGCAAACGAGCTAATCGACGCGCGCGCCAAGCTCACGGACCAGATCGCTGGCCTCGCCGGCGGCACCGTCCGCGAACAGCCCGACGGCACCGTGGACGTCCTCATCAGCGGTAATGCCCTCGTCACGGGCGGCTCCGTGCGGACCCTGCGACTGGCGGGCGCGACGGCCATGACTAACGCCGCCACCGATGCCCCGCGCGTCGAGTGGACCAACCCCAGTGGCACCGCGGCCCTCGACGGCGGCGAACTCGCCGGCGCCCTCTCGGTACTGGCGCCAGCCGACAAGGGCGGTGCGATTGCCCAGGCGGCGGCGTCCTACAACAGCTTCGCCAGCGACCTGGCCAGGATCGTCAACGAAGTCCACCGCGGGGGCCAGCTCCCCGACGACACTTCGGACAACCCGGGGGGTCATGACTTCTTCACCGTGGGTCCGGCTGGAAGCGAGGCGCTTGGCATCAAGGGACCCGCTGACATCGCTGGCATTGCACTCAGGCTGCCAGGCAAGGGCGCTCTGGACACCGGCATCGCCGACAAGCTTTCTCAGCTCGGCACCGGCGCGGATTCCCCGGACAAGATCTGGTCGGGCATCGTCACTGGGATCGGCGTGCAGTCCCGTGGTGCCCAGCAGCACGAGTCACTCACGAACGCAGCCCAGGCCTCCGCCCTGACCGGCCGGGCCTCCCAGACTTCCGTCAGCCTGGACGAAGAAAACGTCAGCCTGCTCACCAACCAGCACGCCTACCAGGCCGCGGCGCGCGTGATGACCGCCGTCGACGAAGCCCTTGACGTCCTGATCAACCGCACCGGATTGGTAGGAAGGTAGACCCATGCTGAACCGTGTAACAAACCTGACCATGAGCGCAAACGCGCTGCGGACCCTCCAGACGCAGCAGTCCCGGCTGTCAGAGCTGCAGGACAAGGCCACCACGCTCAACAAGATCTCCCGCCCCTCGGACGATCCCGCCGCTACCGCCAAGGCGCTGGAGACCCGCTCCCTTCTCGCCGCCAACGCCCAGTACGGCCGGAACATCGACGACGGCAACACCTGGCTGACGGCAGCGGATTCCGCACTCGAGCAGGCCACTAATATCATGCACCGCGTCAAGGACCTCACCGTGCTGGCGGGTAACGGCTCGCTGAACCAGTCCGGCAAAAACGCCATCGCCCTCGAGCTGGAGGCCCTGAACAAAGACCTTGTCTCAATCGCCAACACCAAGCACCTGGGCCGTAACATCTTCGCCGGGAACTCTGATAAGTCAGAGGCCTTCACGCCGGGCACTCCGCGGGACCCTGCCAACCCGGCTGACCCCGGCACTCCGCCCGTCTTCCAAGGAGCCGGCATCAGTGCGGTGGACCGGCGCATCAGTGCGACGCAGACGGTCCGGGTAGACGCCGACGGCGGAGAGATCTTCGGCAATGGTGCCGGTTCCGTCTTTGCCACGGTGGCAAACATCGCCGCGAAGCTCCGGAGCGGCGGGGATATCACTTCGGATCTGGCACCGCTTGAGAAATCGTTTAATAGCATCGTCGATGGACGTGCTGAAGTAGGAACACGCCAGGCGCAGCTGGAACGCGCAGGCACCGTCAACACAGAATTGGAGGCCACCTTGGATGCCCAGCGGACCGGCATTGAAAAGGCAGATCTCGGCAGCGTCATCATGGACCTGAAGCTCCAGGAGACCAACTACCAGGTGGCGCTGGCCGCCACGGCGCGGGTCCTGCAGCCCACGCTGATGGACTTCCTGCGATGAACACTCCTGTGGCTGATGCGCCCGTCACCAACACCCCGGTGACGTTCACCGCGCCCATGCCGGGCCTCGAGAACGTTCAGGACTTCACCCTGCGCAGCGTCGAAGGCGCCGCAGGTCTCTACGCGTTGGAAGCCGGTTCGCCCAGCCCGGTCCGGCTCTTCCTCGCCGATGCCGCCGTGTTCGTTCCGGGCTACGCCCCGCCCGTTCCGGACGCCACATTGCAGGCCCTGGAACTGGAGCAGGACCAGGATCTCCAGATCCTCGTGGTGCTCAACCACTCCCCCAAAGCCACTACGGTGAACCTGATGGCACCGATTGTGCTGAACCCTGTGACGCGCCGCTGTGCCCAGCTGGTCCTGGACGGCCGCGAATACCCTCTCCGGGCGGACCTCAACTCGCTTTAACGGCGCTCATCCTGCCCGGAACCACGTCTCACCAGAAGTGCGCGACGTCGATCACCAGCCGGGAGCCCGTGTCGGGTCCGGCCAGGGTGAACACGCGGAACGGCAAACGGGCCCTTACTCCCAGGCCAAGGGTTGAATACCCCTCGAAGCTGCCCGCCCACGCCACTTGCCGGAACGTCTGGTAGCCGTTGACGTCGGTCAGTTCATTCGGGTTTGCCGGGTTGTAGGTGGCATTGCCGTTGTCGTCATAGGCCGGGGCGTTGACCACGGCCTGGATGAACGCCTGCCCCCGCAGCGGGACCGGCGCCCCGGAACCGTCCTGCGTCACCTGCGGCACGTAGCGGACGGTGTAGCCGCCGACGGGCCCGTTGAGGTCAATGACCAGGCGGTCGAAGCAGTAATGCTGGCCGGTGCGAACGTTGGTCAGTTTGGCCTGGCTCATGGCTGGGTCCGCTTTGACCAGTGATCCCCACACCTGCCCGCAGTAGGGAGCCGCTGATGCGGGCCCGGGCGCCACGAGCCCCGAACCAACAGCCATCAGGATCGCTATCAGCCACACCCGGAACTTCTTCATTTGGGCCGCCCCCTCAAGAGATGAGATAGCTCCAGAATAGGAGCGATTCCTTGCCGAATCGAGGGCTCCGGACGGATAGGCGTCCAACCGTTAAGCAGCGCCGCACCGGGTCACGGGACGGTTGCGCCGCCGTCGTGCGTGTTCATGGAAACTCGTGGAAACGGCGAAGCGCCGGTCCCCTTGCGGGTTCCGGCGCTTCGCTTTGCCTTGGTGGTGGTGCGCGGTGGAAGGTCCCCTAGCCTTCGCAGTCGCGGCAGTACTTCAGGCCGTTCTTTTCTTTGGCAACCTGGGACCGGTGACGGACCAGGAAGCAAGAGGAGCAGGTAAATTCGTCGGACTGCTCGGGAACAACAATGACGGTCAATTCCTCGCCGGAAAGATCGGCACCGGGAAGGTCGATGCCTTCAGCGGTGTCGTTCTCGTCGACGTCGATGACAGCAGTCTGCGCGCCGCCGCCGCGGGACGCCTGAAGGGCCTCCAGCGACTCAGCGGGAGACTCTTCTTCTGTCTTGCGTGGTGCGTCGTAATCGGTAGCCATTTGGGGGTTCACTTTCGTTGCTGCGCAGCGCCATTTCAGGCACCTCAGTGAAGCAGTTTAGGACATTATGCACGCAGTTGAAGAATAGTGTGGTGAACCCGACAGTTTACGTCGAGCGCGTGTATCCGGGACGCGCCCAACGGGCCACAGCCGGCGGCTCCATGGACGTGTTCCGGGGCAGGTCAGCGGCGGGACACCCCTCAGGCCACCGGCCAGACGACGAGCGTCTTCCAAGTGGACGGGTCAGGTTCGGCGGCCGGATCGCTGAGGTAGTACTCCCACATCACCTTCCCGGGGGTCACCCCCTCGGCCTGCATTTTTCCCGTGATGGCGCTGTAGGTCTCAGGTAGTTTCTCGTAGGAACCCACGTGCATCGCTTCCATTGCGCGGCCGGCGGGAAGGGACCCCGCTGTCACTCCGCCTTGGCTGCCCGGCCACGGCAGGGGTGCGGCCACCGGAAAGCCAGCCTCCACGTCCACGACGTCGGTCGGCTTCCCGTGGTAGAGGGCGAACGGCGGGCCCGCCAGTTGGACCTGCTGCTGTTCCGCCGCGGTCATCACGGCCTGGTAGGCGCGCCCAAAGAACTCCTTCAGGGCGTTCATCGGAACGGTCTCGCGCAGCACCGCCGTCGGCTGTTCATCGAGTTCGGTGGACTTGATGTCCGGCGTCTTGCCCGGATTGGTTTCGCTCATGTGCCCAGACTCCGCTTCACCGTTAATACGGTCTAGGGCCTAACGTCCCGCAGGAGCAGCGCAACGGGCTACGTAAGGGCAAAACGAAAACCGCGCCGCCACCGGGCAACATCCCAGTAACGACGCGGTTCTTCTCGGGCCCCCTGTCGGATTCGAACCGACGACCCCCGCTTTACAAGAGCGGTGCTCTGGCCAACTGAGCTAAGGAGGCATTTCCTGCGCACCGGCCGGCACCGGGCCGCAAACGAAGGACCTGGCGCCATGGCGCTAGATAAGGTTAGCCCACGGATGCCCGGTCATAAAAACAGGCCCGGCCCCGGAAGAATCCGGAGCCGGGCCTGTTTTTGTTATCACGGGCCCGGCTATGAGCTGGGCCGTTTATTGCTTCGCGTCGATGGCGGCCTTCAGGAACTGATCGAACGGGGTCTGGGCGCTCTCGCCCTTGCCCCACTGCTGGCCGTCAACGAAGACGGTCGGTGTTCCGGTGACACCGATGGAGGCAGCCTGCTGGGTGGTGTACTTGACCCACGGGCGGAAGGTCTTCTGTTCCACGCACGTGTCGATGCTCTTGGCCCCGATGTCGGTTGCCATCTTCTTCAGATCCGCGTCCGAGATGCCGGCGCCGCCCTCTTTTGGCTGCTTCTCAAAGAGCACATTGACGAAGTCCGCATACTTCTCCGGCGACTCATTCACGACGCAGGCCGCCGCGTTGGCCGCTCGGGAGGAGTAGTTGGTGGTGGAGCGGGTGTCCAGGAAGCCGAGCGGACGGTACTCGACGGTGATCTTTCCTTCGTTGCGAAGGCTCGTGAGGGTCTCGTTGTACTGGGCCTCGAAGTTCTTGCACACCGGGCAGATGAAGTCGATGTAGAGGACCACCTTGACCGGCTTGCCGGCTTCGGCCTCGGCACCGGGCGCCGTCACCACTGCCGGCGGGGTTGCGGCCGGAGCGGGAATGTCGGCGACCCGGACGGTGGCGGGCTCGGTCTTCGCCACCTCGGTGTTGGCCAGCAGGGTCACGCCACCGTAAACGTTGCCGTTGGCAGGGGTCGGCCCCTCATCCGCGACCGGCGCGTTGTTCTGGAGGTTTGTGGTAACAACCAGCGCCACCACAACAATAATGGCGACGACGGCGACGACGATGCCCCAGCCGATGAGCAGCTTGTTGCGCTTGTCCTTCTTCAGCTGCGCCTCGCGGATCTCACGGGCTTTCTCGCGGGCCGCGGCAGTGCGCTCTGACTTGGACTGACGGGGTTCGTTTGCGGGGCTCATTAGTTCCTCGGGTCGATCGGCCTGTGGTGTCCACGGGGTGGCAATTCATCATTTTAGGGGAGAAAACTGGGAACTTGCGCTTTCAACCTTCCCCTACGCGTCCCAACGGACGAATAGCACAGAAGATTCCGCCCGGCTAGGGTGGATAGGAGCCACGAGCGATCCCCAGGGGGCACCAATGCAGGCCACGAAACACGCCGAATCGGATCCAAAATCCGAAGACGCGTCCGTGCAAGATACCGCCGTGCACGGCACCAGCGACACCGATCCGGACGCGCAGTATGACTTCATGGTGGTTTCCAACCGCCTGCCTGTCGACCGGTGCTCCCCGGACGAGCCCGGTTGCGAGGATGGCTGGCGCCGCTCCCCCGGCGGCCTCGTCACGGCCCTCGCCCCCATGATGACCAAGACCGACGGCGCGTGGGTCGGCTGGCACGGCGCACCGGACGAGCAGCTCCAGCCCTTCAGCCATGGCGGCATCGACCTCGTTCCGGTCCAGCTGAGCACGCAGGACATTGAACTCTTCTACGAGGGTTTCTCCAACGCCACGCTCTGGCCGCTCTACCACGACGTGATTGCCCCGCCGGAGTTCCACCGGACCTGGTGGGACTCCTACCGCAAGGTCAACCGCCGGTTCGCGGACGCCGTCATCCACCACGCCGGCCCCGGCGCCACGGTCTGGGTGCAGGACTACCAGCTCCAGCTCGTCCCCAAGATGCTCCGCGAAGCCCGCCCGGACCTCAAGATCGGCTTCTTCAACCACATTCCCTTCCCGCCGCCGGAGATCTTCGCCCAACTGCCTTGGCGCCGCGCCATCATCGACGGCCTGCTCGGGGCCGACCTGGTCGGATTCCAGCGCAGCAGCGACGCCGGCAACTTCATGCGCTCCGCCCGCCGGTTCCTCGGCGCCAGCGTCAAGCAGCAGCAGGTCCACGTCAAGGGCAACGACGGCGAGACCACCCATATTGCCCGCGCCCAGGCCTTCCCGATCTCCATCGATGTCAAAGCGATCAGCGAATTGGCCCGCAACCCGGAAATCATTGAGCGCGCCGAGCAGATCCGCCGGGACCTTGGCAACCCGAAGACCATCCTGCTGGGCGTCGACCGGCTGGATTACACCAAGGGGATCCGGCACCGGCTCAAGGCCTACGAGGAGCTCCTGGCGGACGGCGAGGTCACCGTGGAGGACGCCACCCTGATCCAGGTGGCCAGTCCCAGCCGCGAGCGCGTCGAGCAGTACCGCCTGCTCCGCGAGGAAGTCGAAGGCACCGTCGGCCACATCAACGGCACCTACGACACGATGCAGAACACTGCGGTCCGCTACCTGCACCACAGCTACCCCGTCGAGGAGATGGTGGCGCTGTACCTGGCAGCGGATGTCATGCTCGTCACCGCCTTACGGGACGGGATGAACCTGGTGGCCAAGGAATACGTCACCGCCCGGACCAACAACGACGGCGCGCTGGTGCTGAGCGAGTTCGCGGGCGCCGCGGACCAGCTCAAGCAGGCCCTGCTCATGAACCCGCACGATATCGACGGCCTCAAGGACACCATCATGAAGGCCGTCAACATGCAGCCCGCGGAAGCCGCGCGGCGGATGCGTTCAATGCGCAAACAGATCCTGGACCACGATGTTGATCTCTGGTCCGCCGACTTCCTGAACGCGCTCAAAGAGAAGGTGATCCGCGATGACTCCTGAGCTATCCCCGGAGCAGACCCCCCTTTCGCTCTCCCCAGACCTGCTGGCGGCCCTGCGCGCCATCGCCTCGACGGAGCACCTGCTGGTCGCGATGGACTTTGACGGCACCATGGCCCCGCTCGTAGACCATGCCGGGGATGCTCGCTCCCTCCCCCGCTCGGCCGCGGCCTTCGCCGCGCTGACCGAACTTCCGCGGACGACGACGGCGCTCATCTCCGGGCGGGCACTGGACAGCCTGCGGGCGGTCGCTTTCCCCCCGGAGAAGACCCTGCTGATCGGCAGCCACGGTGCGGAGGTCTGGATGGGACCCGGGTCTTCTAAGCTGGAACTCGATGATGACCGGCGTGAACTGCTCGCGGACGTCCGACGCGAGCTGGAGGGCATCGTGGAAGTGGCGCCGGGTACCCTGCTGGAAGACAAGCCGGCCGGCGTCGTACTGCACACCCGGCTGGCCACGGACGATGTTGCCGAGGACGCCGTCGCCGCGGCCCGGGCCGTCCTGCAGGACCGGCCCGGCGTGTTCCTGAAGAGCGGCAACCGGGTGTTGGAAACCTCCGTGATCCATGCCTCGAAGGGGGAAGGCATAGCCTTCCTGCGCCAGGCGACCGGCGCTACCGCCACCATCTTCGCCGGCGATGACACCACCGACGAGGACGCCCTGGCCCGCCTGCTCCCCGGGGATATCGGCGTGAAAGTAGGCCTGGACTTCACCCAGGCCCAGTTCCGGGTCGAGGCTCCGGTACACGTTTCCGAACTGCTGGAGGCCCTGCTGCGGGAACGGAAGCGCGCTCTCGGCGTGTGACCCCTAGCTCAGGCCGGCCCGGAAGTCGGCCGAATCACATGTGACATCTGTAACACTTTGACCCTTTTGCTATACATCTGACATACTCTGGTTGTGATGTGGCGCACAAGTACCGTGCGGCGTCATTGGATACTCCTCGGCTTCGGCCGGGGAGTATGCGCACGATTAGGTGCTGACAACTGAATTAACAACTGAAGAATAAGACCATTCACTACGGATCGTCCGGCACGTACCTGCCGGTGAAGGGATTGATAACTGTGGCTACAGTTACTTTTGATAACGCAACACGTCTGTACCCGGGCACGGATAAGCCCGCTGTTGACAAGCTCAACATTGAAATCGCCGACGGCGAATTCCTGGTCCTCGTTGGACCCTCCGGCTGTGGCAAGTCGACCTCCCTGCGCATGCTTGCAGGTCTTGAGGACGTCAACGCCGGCCGAATCCTGATTGGCGACCGCGATGTCACCGACGTTCCCCCCAAGGACCGCGACATTGCCATGGTTTTCCAGAACTACGCCCTGTACCCTCACATGACGGTTGCGGACAACATGGGCTTCGCCCTGAAGATCGCCGGCGTCAGCAAGGAAGAGCGCGCCGAGCGCGTCCGTGAAGCCGCCAAGCTGCTGGACCTCGAGCCGTACCTGGACCGCAAGCCGAAGGCACTCTCCGGCGGCCAGCGCCAGCGTGTGGCCATGGGCCGCGCCATCGTGCGTAACCCTCAGGTCTTCCTCATGGATGAGCCGCTGTCGAATCTTGACGCCAAGCTCCGCGTGCAGACCCGCACGCAGATCGCTTCCCTGACCCGCCGTCTGGGCGTCACCACGGTCTACGTGACCCACGACCAGGTCGAGGCCATGACCATGGGTGACCGCGTCGCCGTGTTGAAGGACGGCCTGCTGATGCAGGTCGACACCCCGCGCAACCTGTACGACAAGCCGAAGAACGTCTTCGTCGCCGGCTTCATCGGCTCCCCCGCGATGAACCTCCTGGAACTCCCCGTCGTCGACGGCGGCGTCCAGTTCGGCGGCACCGTGTACCCGGTACCGCGCGACGTCCTCGAGGAAGCCCACGGCCAGACCGTAACCGTCGGCTCCCGCCCTGAGGACCTGGAGACCGCACCGGAGGGCGAGGGCCTGCAGGTTGAGGTCGACGTCGTCGAGGAACTCGGCGCGGACGCCTACGTCTACGGCCACACCACGCTGGACGGCAAGGACCACGACATCGTGGCCCGCGTCGACGGCCGCCGTCCCCCGATGAAGGGCGAGACCGTCTGGGTCCGCCCGCAGTCTGGCCACGTACACCTGTTCGACACCAAGACGGGTCTTCGCCTGGGCGACTAGTCCCCACCGACGCGTCCGACGGCGGTCCTCCTCACTGGAGGGCCGCCGTCGGGCTTTAACTGACGTTGCAGCACCCATTCGTTAGGGCCGGCGCCCTTAGTACGGAAGAATTGGTTTATGACCGAGCAAAGCCCCAGCACCGAGGAAAACAGCGCCCAGTGGCACGACGAGCCCACCGACTACGGCCAGATCGGCAAGCTGCCCCGGTTCGAAGCCGCCAGCGCCAATGACAGCAAGGGATCCGTGGCCTCGAGCTCGCTGAGCATCACGGCCGCCGCCACCGAGCCGGAACTCCTGGACCTGCCGTGGCATATCGCGTTGGAAGACTGGCCGGCGGAATACCTCGCCGCCCTCCCCCGCGGCATCTCCCGCCACATTGTGCGCTTCGCCCATCTTGGCGGCTCGGTCATCGCCATCAAGGAAACCTCGGAACACGTGGCCCGCCACGAGTACCACATGCTCCGCAAACTCGCCCGGCTGGACGTCCCCTGCGTGGAACCCGTCGCGGTCATCACGGGCCGCACCACCCCGGAAGGCCGTCCGCTGAACCCCGTGCTGGTCACCCGGCACCTGAAGTTCTCCATGCCGTACCGGGCGCTCTTCTCACAGATGCTGCGCAAGGACACCCTGACGCGCCTGATCGACGCCCAGGCCCTGCTGCTGGTCCGCCTGCACCTGATCGGCTTCTACTGGGGCGACGTCTCGCTGTCCAATACGCTGTTCCGCCGCGACGCCGGCGCGTTTGCCGCCTACCTCGTGGACGCGGAGACCGGCGAGCTGTATCCGGACCTCTCCACCGGCCAGCGCGAATACGATCTGGAAATCGCCCGCGTCAACATCGCCGGGGAGCTCATGGACCTGCTCGACGGCGGCCTCATCGAGGAAAAAGTGGACCCCGTGGCCACCAGCGAGCTCATCATGGACAGCTACCGCCGCCTCTGGACCGAGCTGACGGAGAAGGAATCGTTCGAGATCGGCGAACGCTGGCGCGTGGCCGCCCGCATCCGGAAGCTCAACGAGCTGGGGTTCGACGTCGAGGAATACGCGATCAAGACGACGCAGAACGGTTCCACAATCCAGCTCCAGCCCAAGGTGGTCGACGCAGGCCACCACCAGCGCCGGCTGCTGCGCCTGACCGGCCTGGATGCGCAGGAAAACCAGGCCCGCCGGCTCCTGAACGACATGGATTCCTTCCGGGCGGACAACAACCCCGGGATGGACGAGGAATACAGCGCCCACCTGTGGGTCAGCCAGATCTTCGAACCGATCGTCCGTTCCATCCCCCGCGACCTGTCCGGGAAGCTGGAACCGGCGGAAGCGGTGCACGAGATCCTGGAGCACCGCTGGTACATGTCTGAGAAGGAGAACCGGCACATCCCGCTGGCCGAAGCCGTGCAGTCCTACATTGACTCCGAGCTGCGCCACCGCCGGGACGAGGCCGCCATCATGCTCAACCCGGACACGGGACTGCTCAAGATCCTGGAGGTCGAAACCGAGGAATCTCGCTACGGCGGCGACGAGTCAATCGACGAATACCCCGACTCTGACGACTAGGGGCACGCCGGTAACAGCACAGCCGGGCTAAATCGCTTTGCCGGGGTTCAGGATGCCGGCGGGGTCGAAGAGTTCCTTGATCCGGCGCTGCAGTTCACGCACGGGTTCCTTCTGTTCCAGCCCCAGCCAGCGCAGCTTGAACTGGCCGATCCCGTGCTCCCCGGTGATGGTGCCGCCCATCGCCAGGGCTACGGTGATGGACTTGTCCAGGGCAGCACCGAGGCGCTCCATGGCACCGGCGTCCACGGCAGCGTCCACGCGGTCTACCCAGAACGTCGGGTGCAGGTTCCCGTCGCCGGCGTGCGCCACCACTTTGAGCCTGACCCCGTATTCCGCGGCCATGGCCTCCAGTTCGGCGACGTAGTCCACCAGCCGGGAGCGCGGGACGGCGACGTCCTCGCCCACCCGGTATTCATCGTCGACTTCCACGCCCCGGCTGTTGCGCCGCAGGTCCACGAGCCGCTCCGCTTCCGCACTGGCCTCCAACGTCACCACGGCACCGCCCGCCACGAGGACCGGCCGGATGGCCGCCGCCTCCGCCGCGGCGCCGAAGCCGTCGGTCTGGATCAGCAGCAGGGACTGGCCGCGGGTTGCGAGGTCCGAGCCGTGGATCTCATCGAGCTGGGCAAGGGTGCCGCTGTCGAGCAGTTCCATGATGGCCGGCTGCACGCGGGCCCTGCCTACGGCGAGGACGCCCGCCGCGGCGCTGCGGAAATCCGGGTAGAAGGCGGCGATCGTGTGGACGTCCTGCGGGAGGTACTTGAGCCGGACGGTGATGCCGACGACGATTCCCAGCGTCCCCTCGGAGCCCACGAACAGCCCCGTGAGGTCGTAGCCGGCGACGCCCTTGAACGTCTGGTGGCCGGTGTGGATGAGCGAGCCGTCTGCCAGTACGACGTCGAGCGCCAGCACCGAGTCCCGGGTGACCCCGTACTTGGCGCAGCGCAAGCCGCCGGCGTTGGTGGCGACGTTGCCGCCGATGGTGGAGAGCTTGAAGCTGGCCGGGTCCGGGGCGTACATCAGCCCGTGGAGCGCCGCGGCGGCGTTAAGGTCAGCGTTGACTACGCCGGGTTCGACGACGGCCGTCTCGTCGTCGGGGTTGAGGTCCAGGATGCGGTTCATCCGTTCCAGGCTCAGCACGACGCAGTCCTTGCTCGCGTGCGCTCCGCCCGAAACGCCAGTGCCGGCGCCGCGGGCCACCAGCGGCACTCCGCGGGCGGCGCAGGCGCGGACGGTGGCCTGGACGTCGTCGATCGATTCGGCATGGACAACGGCCTGCGGCAGCTGATAGTCCAGCACCGGCGCCTGGTCCACGGCGTAGAAACTCAGGGTGGGGGCATCCAGCGTGATTTTCCCCGGGCCCAGGGCAGAGGTGAGCTCGTCGATGATGCTCATGTGGTCTCCAGTTCGTCGAATCCGGCCTTCAGTCTAAGGCGCGGATCCGGGCGCGCCGGAGAGACGGGTTGTTTGTGGCGTGGCTCCAGGCAGCTGGGGTCCGGCATCGCTGGTGCCCCTGCCGCGCGCTCAGTGCCGATCAGGCCGCGCTCAGTCGCTGGCACCACCCATGAAACGCACAAACCGGTCCAGGACTCCGGGCCAGCCGGCGGCGTAAGCCGCCCGCGTTGCGGCAGGGTCCTCGGCGCCCTCCCATCCGCTGTGGACGAGGCGCAGCTCCGTACCGTCCTCGACGGCCCGGAACGCGACTCGCAATTCCGTGGACCATGCAGCGGACGAGCCGGGGTGCCAACTGGCGTGGAAGGAGAGCGGCGGCTGCCAGTCGTCGATGGACCCCCAGATGGAGGTCCTGCCGTCATCCGCAGTCTCCAGGACCAGGTTCTCCTCGAACTCCACATAGGAGCCGGCGCCGAAGACACCGTGCTCCTCCAGCGGCCACCACAGGTGGGTGTGCTCGGTGAAACCCACGAACGCGCGGGCGACGGCGCCCGGCACAGTGACGCTATAGACGACAGGGTCCAGCCCGTCTGCCGCTTCTGGTTCCGGCGTCTCGTCGGCGTCAGGGGCTGCGTGGCTGAAGAGGTTGTCCATGGGCACCAACTCTACCCGCGCCCCGGCGCTCCCTCGCGTCCGGCAGGTTAGGTGCCAACGCTCCTACAGATCCGGCAGGAATAATGGCGATGCTCCTGCAGCTCCGGCGGCATCCGCCCGGATGCTCACGCAGTTTGGGTGGTGTCCGGGGCGACGCTGCCGCGCTTGTCCCGGTGGCCGACGACGGCGGTATCCGGCCGGCTGCTGGCCTGTCGTCTGCGGTTCGGAGGCGGGTGGGGCAGTTGTGGTTGCCGGCGATGGTGTGGGGCCCTGGACGCTCCGGCAGGAGGTGCGGGAGGGTTGGACCTTTTGCCCCCGGTCGTGCGGGAGGGTTCGGGTGTGGCCGGCATGATCTGCGGTGAGTGGGCAGTTGGCGGCAGTGTTGGCGCGTGGCATTGCCGTGACGTGCTGACTCGGCGCGGTGCCTGGACCGGTGGGCCGCGCTGCGGGTGGCCCATATTGGTTTTGTGGGTTAAATGCGGGAGAGCCCCAACCTGTGGTTGGGGCTCTCGACCGTGTAATGATGTTCCGGCGGTGACCTACTCTCCCACACCCTCCCGGGTGCAGTACCATCGGCGCTGTGG